>VHCY01000089.1 GCA_016871595.1 Verrucomicrobiota bacterium | reverse complement strand
GGCGATTCGGTCGGCATCATCGCCGCCCAGTCGATCGGCGAGCCCGGCACGCAGCTGACGATGCGGACCTTCCACATCGGTGGCGTCGCGTCCGGCGGCTTCAAGACCCCCGAGATCCGCGTCCGCTCCAGTGGCAAGATCAAGTACCGCGGCCTCCGGCTCGTGGAAACCGCCGACGGCGGCTCGATCGTGCTGAACAAGACCGGTACCATCCAGGTCCTCGACGCTGAGGACAAGGAGTTGGAGGTCTACAACATCGTGGTCGGATCCTTCCTCCACGTGGCCGATGGCGAGAAGATCGAGAAGGGCGCCGTCTTGGCGCAGTGGGACCCGTACAACATCCCCGTCCTCTCCGAGAAGGGTGGCACCCTGTCCTTCAAGGATATGATCCCGGGCGTGACCGTGAAGCGCGAGCTCGACGAGTCCTCTGGCCGCATCGCCACCGTGGTCATCGAGCACAAGGAGGACCTCAATCCCCAGATCGAGGTCCGCGACGCGAGGCGCACCCTGCTGGCCGCCTATTCCATCCCGGTGGGCGCCCAGATCGCGGTGAACGTGGGCGATACCATCGCCCCCGGCGCCCTGCTCGCCAAGACCCCCCGCCAAGCCTCCAAGACGAAGGACATCACCGGTGGTCTGCCCCGGGTCGCGGAGCTCTTCGAGGCCCGCCGGCCCAAGGAGGCCGCGGAAATGTCCCGGATCGACGGCATCGTGTCCTTCGAGGGCACGGTCCGCGGCAAGCGCAAGCTGGTCGTCAAGAACGAGGAGACCGCCCAGGAGGAGGAGCATCTGATCGCCACCGGCCGGCACATCATCGTCCAGCAGGGCGACGTCGTGCACAAGGGGCAGCACCTCACCGAGGGCGCCGCGGATCCGCACGAGATCCTCGAGATCCTCGGGCCGTCGGCCCTGTACGACTTCCTGATCTCCCAGGTGCAGGAGGTCTATCGCCTCCAGGGCGTGACCATCAACGACAAGCACATCGAGATCATCATCCGGCAGATGCTCCGCAAGGTGCGCATCACCGATCCGGGTGACTCGGAGTACTTCTGGGGTGAGCAGGTCGATCGTTCGTCCTTCCTGGAGGACAACCGCCGGATCGAGTCCGCGGGCGGCAAGCCGGCGGAAGCCGAGCCGATCCTGCTGGGCATCACCAAGGCCTCCCTCGAGACCGAGAGCTTCATCTCCGCCGCCTCCTTCCAGGAGACGACGCGGGTGCTGACCGACGCCTCGACCCTGGGCAAGGTGGACCTGCTCCGCGGGTTCAAGGAGAACGTGATTATGGGCCACCTGATCCCGGCCGGTACCGGTCTCCCGACCTACAAGCAGCTGAAGATCACCCTGCCGTTCGGCGCCGACCTCCCGGTCGACGAGCCGAAGCCCGAGGAAGCCACGGCCAGCTGAGGCTGCATCCGAGTTTCCGATCCCTCCCGAGGCCGCGGCTCCCGCCGCGGCCTCGGTTTTTTCGGCGTGAGGAGGACCAGCAGGGAGGGGGAGGGGATGGCCCAAAAAAAACTTATAATGGGGCTTGCACGTGAGCCCGGCGTCTGAATGATCGTCCTTCCTCCCGCCACAAAAATTGGGGGTTGAGCCTAGCTCCCCTTGGTTTTTACGCCCGCTCTTTGAGCGGGCGTTTTTTTTACCCCGGCGCGATGCGCGCGGCGGGCCGCTTGGAAGGGGGGATGGGCCCGAGTGGTCGCGGGGGTGTCGTCGCTGAATTGGCACGTAGGTTACGGGCCAGTCACGGCCGGGTGAGAACCCTGCGACGGGCGGGCATTCCCGTTGCTGGGCGCGGGCTCGCTTCCGCCGATGGCGGTATGCCTCGTTTTGCCGGGTTTATCCCTTCCGTCGTCGCGCTCTGGGCGCTGGCCGTTTCCGGCCTCGCCCTCCGTCTCCCGGCCGCGGAGGCGGGTGGGATCATCACCGGGCGGGTCATCGACCTGGCCACCGGTTCCGGGGTGGCGGGTGCGGAAGTGCGCCTGGGCGGGGTGACCGCGACCTCCGACCTGGAGGGGGCGTTTCGTCTGGCGGGGATTCCGGCCGGTTTTCACGAGGTCCGGGCGACCAAGGGCGGGTATCAGCCCGGGGCGGTCTCGGGCGTGGCGGTGTTGCCGGGGGCCGTGGCCAACACCGAGGTGCCGTTGACGCCGGTGGGCGCGGACACGGTGGTCAGGCTGGAGGCTTTCTCGGTCTCCGCCGAGGTGGTGCAGACCTCGGGCGTCGGCCTGCTGAGCCTGCGGCAGAAGTCCCCGGCGGTCAGTGACGCCATTTCCTCCGACCAGATGGGCAAGCTGGGCTTCGGGACGGCGGCGGCGGCGATGAAGGCCGTGACGGGCGCGTCGGTGGTGGGCAACAAGTACGTCTACATCCGCGGGCTGGGGGAGCGCTACAGCTCGACGATGGTCAACGGGGTGGAGGTGCCGAGCGCCGACCCGGACCGGCGGGCGGTGAACCTCGATATGTTCCCCAGCGACCTGGTGGATGCGATCGTCACGACCAAGACCTTCACGCCGGATCGGCCCGGCAATTTCACGGGTGGGGCCGTGGACCTGAAGACCAAGGAGTTCCCGGAGCAGTTTATGCTCTCCCTGTCCGTCTCGGTGGCGGTCAATTCCGGGGTCACGGGCAAGGACCTGCTTTCGACCGGGGGTCCGGCCAACACCTGGGGGCGGGATGATGGCGGCCGGGCGTTGCCGGCGGAGCTGGCGAACCAGCGCATCCCCCTGCGGTTCACGGGACCGACCGTGGACACGGAGATCGGGCGCCTGACGCGCGCCTTCAGCCCCGTGCTGGCGCCGACGGTGCGGAATGCGCCGGTGAACCGGAGCTTCGCGGTCGCCTTCGGAGGATTGGCGGAGGTGTTTGGCCGCAAGCTGGGGTACGCGGCGAGCGTGTCCTATGACCGGAGCTTCTCGGGCTACCTGGGCGGCTTCACGGGCCGGTATGAGCGCCAGGGCGTCAACTCCCCGTCGCTCGCCCCGCTGGTGGAGATGAGCGATCAGCGCGGCGAGGACGACACCCTGATCGGTTCGCTGTTCAATTTGGCGTACCAGTTCAGTCCGGAGCACCAAGTCAGCGTCAACACCCTCTACAACCAGACGGGGAATGATCCGGCCCGGCGGCAGGCGGGGTTGAATGTGGCCGGGGGCGGGATCAGCGAGACGGAGGTCTTCGAGACCCGGACCCTGCGGTACACGGAGCGGGACCTGCGGTCGGTGCAGGTGACCGGCAAGCACCTGTTCCCGGCGTGGCGGGAAACGAAGGTGCAGTGGAGCTACACCGACGCGGACACCTCGCAGGAGGAGCCGGACACGCGGTACTTCAGCACCTTCCGGACGCCCGATGGGGCGCAGTTCTTCGAGGCCTCAGGCCTGCCGCGGCCCTCGCGTTACTTCCGGGCCCTGGAGGAGGGGCGCCGCGACGCGAGCCTCGATCTGACCGTGCCCCTGGCCTGGGGCGGCGGGCGCGGGTCCCTGCTGAAGTTCGGCGGGGCGTGGGCGCAGACGGAGCGCGAGTTCCGCGAGCGCCTGTTCGAGTACAACAGCACCGTCCTGCGTTACGACGGCAACGAGGCGGCGTTCCTGCGGCCGGAGCAGGTGGGCCAGGTGGACCCGGCGACGGGGCGTTTCCGCCAGGGTCAACTGTACCTCATCGAGAGCAGCTCGCCGGGCAACAATTACGCGGGGGAGCAGACCGTGCGGGCCTTTTACGGGATGATGGACCTCGCGCTGAGCTCCAAGCTGCGGGTCATCAGCGGGGTGCGCCGGGAGTCGACCGCGCTGGACGTCCGCAGCCGGGATCCGCGGCGGCGGGCGGGTCAGCTGGAGAGTGATGACACCCTGCCCTCGGTGAGCGTGGTGTATGCGCTGGGCGAGCGGATGAACCTGCGGGCGGCGGCGACGCGGACCATTGCGCGGCCCAATTTCCGGGAAATCGCGGACTACACCTCGTTCGAGTTCGTGGGCGACTTTGTCTATATCGGCAACCCGACCCTGCGGCGGACGCGCATCACCAACTTTGACCTGCGTTGGGAGTGGTTCCCGCGGCGCGGGGAGATTCTGGCGGTCAGCTTCTTCCATAAGCGGATGACCGACCCGATCGAGCGCGGGGTGTTCTCCGTGGTGAACAGCGGCGAGCTGCAGTTCCAGAATGCGCCCAGCGGCGAGGTGCGGGGCGTGGAGGTGGAGGGCCGCAAGGGGCTGGGCTTCCTGTCGGACCGCCTGCGGCGCTTCTCCGGCGGCTTCAATTACACCTGGGTGGAAGCCTCGGTGGCGATCGCGCCGGCGGAGCTGACGGCGATCCGTTTCTTCGATCCGGCCGCGCCCGCCACCCGCGGCCTCGCCGGGCAGTCGCCCTACATCTTCAACGTGGACCTGACGTTCAATGAGCCCAAGTGGGGCACGACCGT
The DNA here is from genome assembly GCA_016871595.1 of Verrucomicrobiota bacterium. Classification (GTDB taxonomy): domain Bacteria; phylum Verrucomicrobiota; class Verrucomicrobiia; order Opitutales; family Opitutaceae; genus ER46. The sequence continues at coordinate 6,648 of VHCY01000089.1, read as the reverse complement.
CAGCGCCTACTACAACCTCTTTGGCCGGCGGATCGCGCAGGTCAGCCCGCCGGGCACCCCGAGCGTGATGGAGGAGGCCTGGCCCTCGCTGGACCTGATCCTCAACCAGCGTTTCGGCGAGCGGTGGAAGATGACCTTGTCGGCCAAGAACCTCCTGAACCGCGCCGCGGAGGAGACCTACACCTACCAGAACCGCCAGTACCTGCGGGCCTCGCGGGTCCGCGGCGTGACGACCTCGCTCGGCGTCACCTTCACCTACTGAGCCTGCCTAATTTCTCCCGTATAATGAAACTAACGTACCTCCCCCTCGTGGCCCTGCTGGCCGCTCCGGCGGCGCTGTTGGGCGCCGATATCGCGGTGAATTCGAACATCACTTCGAATCGCACCTGGACCAAGACCAATACCTATATCCTCGATGGCCGCGTGTTCGTGACGGATGGCGTCACGCTCACCATCGAGCCGGGCACGGTGATCAAGGGCAAGGCCCGCTCCGCCCAGGATGCGTCCGCGCTGGTCATTGCGCGTGGCGGCCGGATCAACGCCTCCGGCACGGCGGCGGAGCCGATCGTGTTCACCTCGGACGCGGACAACCTGAACGGCAACCTGGGCCAGAACGACCGCGGCCTCTGGGGCGGCGTCGTCATCCTTGGCCGGGCCCGTACCAACACGGCCTCGGGCCAGGGGAACATCGAGGGTATCCCCACCACCGAGCCGCTGGGCATCTACGGCGGGACGGATGACGCGGACAATTCCGGCGTGTTCCGCTACGTGTCGATCCGGCACGCCGGCTCGCTCCTTGGGCCCAACAACGAGCTCAACGGCCTGACGATGGGCGCGGTCGGTTCCGGCACCACGATCGAGTACGTCGAGGTGTTCGCCAACGCGGATGACGGCTTCGAGTGGTTCGGCGGCACCGTCAATGGCAAGTACCTGGTGAGCGCGTTCAACGATGACGATGCGTTCGACTGGGACGAAGGATACCGCGGCAAGCTCCAGTTCCTCTTCACGATCCAGGACCCGCAGGTGGGCAACCACGCGTTCGAGTCCGACGGCGGCACGACCCCGGAGGACGGCCAGCCCTACGCGATCCCGACCATCTACAACTACACCGCCATCGGATCCGGGGCCGCTTCCACCAACAACCTGAGCATCGGGCCCATCTTCCGCGACAACACCGGCGGCAAGGTCTACAGTTCCATCTTCCACGATTTCCGCGGCTATGCCTGGCGCATTGAGACCGAGAGCGCCCAGCGCGAGGACAGCGCCAAGCGCCTCGCCGCCGGGGACATCGTGATCGCCAACAACCTATTCGGCACCTTTGGGGTGGGCACCACCGCCACGGCCCTCTTTGTGGCCCCTAATGCGACCTCCGGTGGTCCGGCCCCGGCCAGCAACTACACCGTGGCCCACATCACCGAGGCGGCCCGTCAGAACCGGATCAACACGGACCCGCAGTTCGTGGCCATCAGCCGCGCCCGGGACGGCCAGCTCGACCCGCGCCTGCGCGCCGGCAGCCCCGCCCTGCAGCTGGCGGCGACGCCCCCGAACGACGGGTTCTTCACCGCCACCACCTACCTTGGGGCCTTCACCACCTCCGGCAACTGGGCCTATGCCTGGACCAAGCTGGGCCGTGACGGCTATTTCTCGGCGGCGAGCGCCCTGAGCGATCCGGGTGCGGGTTCGACGGTCGTCGTCAACGCCGGTTCGACCACCAAGCTGAGCAACCTCTCCACCCGCCTCACGCTGGTGGCCGGTTCCACGGCCTTCCCGGGCTTCTTCCTCAATGGGGCCCAGTCCCAGACCGTGATGATCCGCGCCGTGGGCCCGGGTCTGGCGCCGCTGGGCGTGGCCAATGTCGTCGCTGACCCGGTCCTGGAGCTCTACTCCGGCCAGAACAAGATCGGTGAGAACGATGACTGGACGGGCACGCAGGCCGCCCAGCTGGCGACGCAGGTCGGGGCGTTCCCCCTGCCGGCCGGCAGCAAGGATGCGGTGCTGCTCGCGACGCTCGCTCCCGGCGCCTACACCCTGCAGGTGCGGGGCAAGACCGGCGGCGGCGAGGTGATCATCGAGGTTTACGAGATCGACTGAGCCGGGTTCCGCCGCCGCCTGCGGGCGGCGGCAACGGACCCACGGGGCGGAGGGAACGGGCCAGGGCCCGCCCTCCGCCTTCTTGCTTTGAGCGGGGCCCGATTAACCGGCCCGACGCAGCGCGAGCTGGCGGCGGGCGGCCTCGGCGGACGGTCCCGAAGGGACTGCCGTCAGCGAGGTTTCGAGCAACTTGGCGGCCTCCGCCCCTTGCCCGGCGGCGGTGAGGCGTTCCGCGGCCACCAGGGCGGCGTGCGCCGCGGCTTGGCGGAGCGCCTGATCGCCGTTGCGCAGCATTTCTCCAAGCACCTGGGCGGCGGCGGGGTCCGCGATCAGGCCGAGGGCGCCGATGGCCTCCGGGGCGGCGGTGTGGCCGGGCTTGGCGACGATGCGGCGGAGGGCGGGCACGGCGGCCTTTTCGCGCCGCACCCCGAGCGAATTGATCACCCCGGCGAGCTGCCGGCCCTGCAGCGTCTCGAGGGCCCCGAGCAACGCGGCCCCGGCGGCGGGATCGGCCATCGATTCGAGGCCGCTGCGGGCGTAATCCCCGAGTTGTTCGTGCGCGAGCAGGGAGGTCAGGGCGGGCACCGCGGCGGGACCCGCGAAATCCGCGAGCTGCTGGCAGGCAAGCGCCTTCTCGCGCAGGCCGGCGTCGGACTTCAGGACGGCAAGGGCGGCCGTCTCCCGCGGGTTGGGCGCGGTGACGCAGCCGGCGAGCGCGAGGAGGAGGCAGGGGAGGAGGAAACGGGGGGATTTCATCGGGGGGGCGGGGATCTCAGGCGTGCCAGGGGGCGCGGCGGGCGCGGCTGCACATCCGGTTGGCCTCGACGTCGTTGACGAACGTCTCGGACTGGGGATCGAACGTGACCTTGCGGCCAAGGCGCCAGCCGATCGCGGCGACGTGGGAGACGATGTGGCCGCGGCGGGTGACGTCCGCGTTGGCCGCGGGCTGGCCGCGGGTGCGGATGCAGTCCAGGAAGTCGCGCACGTGCTTGGACGGGTCGGTGCCGGCCATCGTGGCGGGGGCGCCACCCTCCAGCAGGCGCGGATTGGAGACCGCGACCTTGCCGGAATCGGCCGCCTCGACCCAGCCCTCGTCGCCCTCGAAGCGCACGGGGCAGGTGCCGGGGGCCTTCCAGTCGCCCTCGCCCTTGAAGCCGGCGCGCCGCATCACGAGCTTCACGCCGTTCGCGTAGCGCGCGTGGATTGTCTGACCCTCGGCCTCGTACGAGACGGGGACGGTGGCGTCGGCGCTCGCGCCCCACTGGCAGAGGTCGACCGTGTGGGCGCCCCATTCGGGCAGCGCGGCGCCGCCGTGGAAGTCGAAGTAGCCCCGCCAGCGGCCGTTGATGTAGTCCTTGTGGAAGGGCCGCCACGGCGCCGGCCCGAGCCAGCGGTCCCAGTCGACCATTTCACGCGCGGGCAGGGTCTCCGCGGGGAGCCATTGGTGGCTTTCCTCGAGCGCGAGGATGCCGGCGTGGACCGTGTGGATGCGGCCGAGGCGGCCGGTGCGGGCGAGGTTCGCGGCCCACTTGAAGTTGTCGACGTTGCGGCGCTGGGTGCCGGCCTGGAACACGCGCCCGTAGCGGTTCATCGCGTCCGCGATTTCCTGGCTTTCGCGGACCGTGATACTGCAGGGCTTCTCGCAATAGACGTCCTTGCCGGCGCGGGCGGCGAGGATTGAGGCCACCGCGTGCCAGCGGTCCCCGGTCGCGATCACGACGGCGTCGATGTCCTTCCGGCCGAGCACGTCGAACATCTCGCCGGTCTTCGCGCAGTCCTGGTTCTCGTAGGCGCGGTTGACCATCACGCGGACGACCTCGCGGCGGGTCTCCTGGACATCGGCGATCATCACGAACTGGACGTCGCGCTGGCTGAGGAAGGACTTGAGCACCTCGCGGCCGCGCGGCCCGAGGCCGATGCCGCCGACGGTGATGCGGTTGCTGGGGGCGACGGCCCCGTTGAGGCCGAGGACGGAACCGGGGATGAACAGCGGCGCGCCAAAGGCGACGGCCGACTGGCGCAGGAAACGACGGCGGGAGAGCTTCATCGGGGATAAGGGGTGGGGAAAGAATACTTCCGCGGCGATCCCGCGCAATGCGGAAGCGCGGCCTCAAGCCGAGGCGTGGACCGGGGGGCCGGCGTCCACCGCGGTGGGGGAAGGACGGCGCGACCCGGCGGCCCGCGGGCCGCTCATTCCCCGGCGGCGAAGCGCAGCGCGTACTGGGCCTGGTTGTACTCGGCGATCACCCCGACGTATTCCCGCCGGGCGCGGACGAGTTCCTCCTCGGCCTGAAGGTCCTCGAGGGCGGCGCTCACGCCGGTTTCGCGCCGTTGGCGGGAGAGCCGCGCGGTGGTGTCGGCGGAGGCGAGGGCGGTCCGGGCGAGCTCGAGCTGACGGGCGAGGGAGCGGACGCGCACGTGTTGTTCCACCACTTGGCGGCGGACGGCGTCCTGGAGGATTTCCTGCGCGATCCCGGCCTGGCGTTCGCGGGCGGAGGCCTCGCGTTCCCGGTGCGGGTCGAAGAGTCCGCCGGGGCCGACCCGCCACGAGAGGCCGAGGGCGAAGTCGCCGCTGAAGCCCCAGTCGCGGGTGACGCGGGAGCCGGCGGGGCCGCCGCCGAGGCCCCCGAGGGCGGCCTGCGCGCCAATGGTGGGCACGAGGGGGGCGACCTCCGCGCCGCGGCGGGCGAGGCGGGCGGCCTCGCGGCGGGCGGCGGCCTCGTCGAGCTCGGGCCGGCGGGCGAGGGCGGTGGCGATGAACGGCGCCGGGGAATCGCCGGGGTCGAGCAGGCGGAGCGGCTCGAGTGAGGCGTCCGCGGGCGTGAGGTCGACGGCGGGATCGAGGCGGAGCGTCTCGGCGAGCCGGGCGGCGGCGATCCGTTGCTCGCCCTGGAGTCGGGCCACGCTGAGGGTGGCGCGGTCGCGGGCGGCTGCGAGGCGGGCGACGTCCCCGCGGAACCCGAGACCGGTCTCGCCGAGGACGGCGGCCTGCCGGGCGTGGCGGTCGAGGATGGCGGCGGACTCCTCGGCCGCGGCGACGGCGGCGCGGGCGCGGAGGAGTTCAAAGTAGCCGGCGGCGGCCCGGAGCGTCATCTCCCGCTGGCGGCTGGCGGCCCCGGCCTCGGCGGCGCGGACCTGCTGGCGGGAGATCAGGTTCTGGAAGTACACCTCGCCCGGCTCGAGCTGGGCCTGCACCGCGAGTCCGGCGGCCAGCGACTGCTTGTCGGCGGCGAAGACCGGCCCGTTGACGGCCTGGACGTTCTCCTCGTGGCGGCGGATCGCGACGGAGGGCGTGATCCAGGGGAGGAAGCGGTTGCGGGCGAGGTCGCTGGCGGCGCGGGCCTCGGCGATCCGCTCCTGGGCGAGGCGCACCTCGAGGTTGGCGGCGCCGGCGAGCCGCAGGGCCGTGGGCAGGTCGATGGGCGCGGGCGCGGCGGCCGGCTGGGCGGGCGCGACGTGGGCCAGCAGCAGCGCGAGGCCGCCGGCGATCCGGGCGGGGAGGCGGGAGGCGGGGCTCATTTGGCGTCGACGGCGGTGACGGCCTGGCCCGCCGTGAGGGTGGTTTTACCCGGCACCAGGACGCGGGCGTTCTCGGCGAGGCCCTCGAGGATCTCGGCGTGCGTGCCGTCGTTGAAGCCGGCCTTGACCGCGATGCGGGTGGCCTTGCCGTCGACGAGCGTGAAGAGAAAGGCCGCGGCCTTCTCGCGGATCAGCGCGGCGGCCGGGACCAGCAGGGATCCGCGGCGCAGTTCCACGCCCACCCGGACGGAGACGTACATCCCGGGCCGCAGCGTGCCGTCGGCGTTGGGCAGGTCGGCCTCGACCGCGAGTGAGCGGGTGCGCTCGTCGAGGGCGCCGGCGTGGCGGCTGACCTTGGCGGTGAAGGTGCGGCCGGGCAGGGCGTCGGTGGTGACGACCACGGGCTGGCCGGGCGTGACCCGGGCGGCCTCGATTTCCGGCACCGCCACGTGGACGCGCACGACCTGGTAGTCGGCAAGCGTGACGATCGCGGCGGCCGCGGGGCCCGCTCCGGCGGTGGCAGCGGGGACGAAGGCGCCGGGATCGACGTGACGCTGCGTGATCGTGCCGGCGAACGGCGCGGTGAGCCGGCCGTAAGCGAGGAGGGCCTCGTTCTGCCGCAGGGAGGCCTGGGCGGAGGCGAGGCGGGCGGCGGCCTGGTCGGCGAGTTGCGGGGTGATGAGGTCCGGGGCCTGCGCGCGGGCGGCCTTGACGCGGTCGGCGTCGGCCTGGGCGAAGCGGGCCTCGGCCTCGAGTTTGCCGCGTTCGGCCGCGAGCTCGGGGAGGTCGAGCTCGGCGACTACCTGGCCGGCGCGGACGGTGTCGCCGCGGTCCACGCTGATGGAGCGGACGTAGCCGGGAACCTTGGCGTGGAGCGTCACCTGCTGCTGGGCGCGCACGGAGCCGGGGAGGGTGACGAAGCGGTGGATGTCGCCGCGCCGGGGCGAGGTCGCCGGGACCTCGGGGGCGGGCTGGGCCGCGGGGAGCGAGGCGGGGGCGAGGAGGCAGGCGCTGAGCGCGAGGGAGCGGAGCGAGGTA
>VHCY01000088.1 GCA_016871595.1 Verrucomicrobiota bacterium | reverse complement strand
GACCGGGAAGATCGCGGCGCAGACCACCGCGAAGATGGTCATCGCCTCGGCGGCCCGGTTGATCGAGGTCCGCCACTTCTGCCGCAGGAGGCACAGGATGGCCGAGATGAGCGTCCCGGCGTGGCCGATGCCGATCCAGAACACGAAGTTCACGATGTCCCAGGCCCAGTTGACCGGGTTGGCGTGGCCCCATACCCCGACGCCGGTGGCGACGAGGTAGGTGATGCCGGCCACCGTGAAGGAGGCGACGAAGCAGGCGAGGATGAAGCAGACCCACCACCACGTGGGGGTCTTGCCCTCGATGATGCCGCAGATCTTCTCGGTGATCCACGAGAAGCTGCGGTCGTTCTCCACCAGCACCGCCCGGGGCAGGGCCGCGGGTTTGACCTCCTGCAGGAGCGGGTGCGCGGCGGCTTTGGGATCGGCGTGCGCCATTAGCTTTTTCCTCCGTGACTGGGGGTGGCGGGAGCGGCGCCGTGGCCCGGCTTGGCCCCGTGGCCGTGCGCGCCGTGGTCACCGTGGGCAGCCGGCTCATTCTTGCGGGCATACTCCACGCGGCTGAACGGCAGCGGTTGGAAGTCGGGCATGCGCGGGTTCGGGTTGCGGAGCTTGCCGGAGTAGGTCGTGCGGGGACGCACGTTCAGGTAGCCCAGCACCGCGTAATCCTGCTCGCGGGCCTTGGCCCGGCTCACGGCGCTGTCCTTGTCCAGGATGTTCCCGAACACGATCGCGCCCACCGGGCAGGTCTGCTCGCAGGCCACCTTGATCGTGCCATCCGGCACCACCACGTCGCCCGGGCGGCCCGCCTGGGCCGTCTTCACCTTGTGCCGGATCTTGCCGTTCTGGACGCGCTGCACGCAATAGGTGCACTTCTCCATCACGCCGCGCATCCGGACGGTGACCTCCGGATTCTTGGCCATCTGGAGGAGTTCCGGCATCCCGTAGTCCCCGGCGGGCCCGAGGTACAGGCTGTCAAGGCGGCGCTGGTTCCAGTCGAAGAAGTTGAAGCGCCGGACCTTGTACGGGCAGTTGTTCGCGCAGTAGCGGGTCCCGATGCACCGGTTGTAGGCCATCGTGTTGATGCCCTCCTCGTCGTGCACGGTGGCGTTGACCGGGCACACGACCTCGCAGGGCGCGAGCTCGCAGTGCACGCAGGTCATCGGCTGCAGGGAGACCTGGGGGTCCTCCGGGAGCTCCCGGTTGCCCTCGCCGCCGAAGGCCTCCGCATCGATGGTCCCGCTCGAATAATAGCGGTCCAGGCGGATCCAGTGCATCTCACGGCCGCGCATCACCTGGTCCTTGCCGACGATCGGGATGTTGTTCTCGGCCTGGCAGGCGACGACGCACGCGTTGCAGCCGATGCAGGTGTTGAGGTCGATCGACATCCCCCACTGGTGGTGGCCGTCGAACTGGGGCGTCTGGTAGAGCGAGTTGCCGCGCGGGATCTTGGTCGCCCGCTCCTGGGGCGTCATCTTCTCGCCGTATTCCCCGAGGTTCGAGGGGGTATGGGACTCCATCCCGACCTTGCGGACGTAGCCGGGGTTCTCGCGGTAGCTGTTGCCGTCGGGCTTCGTGGCCGGCTCGTAGTTGGCCTCGCGGATGATGTCGCGGCCTTCCATCGACCAGTGCTCCTGGGTGTTCGCCAGCAGGAGGCGCTTGCCGGTGTCGCGGAGCTTCGCGCCGAGGCCGACGTGCATCGCCCCGGTCGTGCGCAGCGGGTAGGCGTTGAACCCGGCCCCGTTGCCGACGTGGCCGGCGGCGGTGCGGCCGTAGCCGAGCGGCACGATGACGGTGTAATTGGCGAGGCCGGGCTGGATATGCACCGGGCCGCTGATCGTGCGGCCGCCGAGCGAAAGCTCGAACACGCGGGCGTTCTCCTTGCCCATCGTGAACTCGGCGTTCTCCTTGCGGGCCACCTGGATGAGGGAGCCCTTGGGGTCGATGCCCAGGTCGCGGGCCAGCCGCGGGCTGATCAGGATCGCGTTGTCCCAGGAAATCTTGGTGATCGGATCCGGGCACTCCTGCAGCCAGCCGTTGTTGGCGAACCGGCCGTCGTCGACCTTGGCGTCCACCACGAAGCGGACCTCGAGGTTGTCCTTGGTGGGCGCGGCCGCCGGGCGGACCGCCGCGAGGAGGGATTGCGCCCCGGAGGCATTGAAGCGCACCGACACCGGGCGGTGAGCAGAACCGGCCAGCACGCCATCGTGGAGGAAACGCTCCATCACCCGCGCGACGTCCGCGCCGGCGCCGGCCAGCCCGGTGACCGTGGCGGCCACCAACTGGTAAGAATCGGCCTCCGTCTGGCCCGCCAAGCGCGCCAGGACCTCGATCTGCGTCAGCCCGCCAAACAGCGGCAAAATCATCGGCTGGACCGGCACCACGGTGCCATCGACCGTCCGCGCGTCACCCCAGGACTCCAAGTAGTGGGCGGCGGCCAGATGCGTGGTCGCGGCGGGGTTGACGCCGGAGGTCTCGTCCACGTGGGTGCCCCAGCGGATGACCTCGCCGACCGACTTCTGCAGGGCGGCCCAGTCGAGGTCCGCGGGCGCATTGTAGGCCGGATTGCCCCCGAGGATCACCAGCGTCTTGACCGAGCCGCCCTTGATGGCGGCGGCCAGCGCGGACAGGGACGTCGCGCCGGGGGTGCTCTCCACGGGCAGGTACGAGACGGTCGCCCCGGCGGCACCGAGGATCGAATTGAGGCCGTGGACCATCGCGTGGACCTCGGCGGGCAGGTGCGAGCCGGCCACCACCAAGGCGGCGCCGCGGTGGGCCTGCAGGTCCTCGACGCACGCCTGGATCCACTTCGGATCCAGCTTCACGCCCTGCGTGAGCGGCTCGAGCACGGAGGCGGAGTCCGGGTACACCGCGATCACTAGGCTGGCCGTGAAGGCGGTCATCTGGCTCGTGGCCAGCCGCAGGCGATGGTCCGCCATACTGCCGGTGAGCGACATCCCGCTCTCCACCACGTAGAGCCGGTTCATCGGGTCTTCCTTGCGGTTGACCCGGCGCCCCTGGGCGAACCCGCGGGCGGAGGCGAGGCTCCCGGCCTCGGCCTGGAGGAAGTCGGCGTCGATCGAGAGGATGCGGCGCGCCTTCGCAAAATCCGGCAGCGGGCGCACGGCCTGACCGAACACGGCCTGGGCGGCGGCGACCGGGGGCTGGTCGGTGACCGGCTCGTACTCGCTCCACAGGGCGCGGGGCAACTTGGCCCGGAGCTCCTTCACCAGCCGCGCCCGGGTGGGCGAGGAGGACTCATCGGCGAGCAGGGCCAGACCGGCACCCTGGGTGGCCGCGTATTTGGCGGCGATCTCGCCCAGCAGCGTCGCGACCTCGGCGGCGGAAAGGGCCTTGCCGCCCCGCGTGTGGGCGCGGGCCCGGTCCGGGTCGTAAAGGTCGAGCACCGAGGCCTGCGCAAGCAGCGAGGCGGCCCCGCCGTGCGGGGCGTAGGTCGGGTTGCCCTCGAGCTTGGTCGGACGGCCCTGATGCGTCTCCGCCAGCAGCGGGATCGCGCCCTGGCGCAGGGGCATCGCGGTGGCGTAGTAGGAGGGCAGACCGGGGATGACCCCCTCGACGGACTTGCCGTAAGGCAGAATGAACTTCTCGGGCCGACGGCACCCGGACAGACCCACGCCGCCCAGCGCGAAGGAGGCGGCCATCAGCTTCATAAACCCACGGCGGTCGACGCCGTCCAGCTCCGCGGCGCCCTCCGGGAATTCCCGCTCCAGCTGGGCCCGGAACCCCGGGGTGCCCGCCAGCTCGTCGAGACTGCGCCAGTACTTCGGGCCGGTCAGCGACTCGGCGGCGGGGGGGGCGGGATGTTCGATCTTGCGTTTCATCGGTGGCAGCCGGAGCAGCTCTGCGGGGGCAACAATTTCCAGTCGTGCTTGAAGGCCTCGGCCGCCTTGCGACCGGCCTCGCCCTGATCCGCCAGACGGGCGGAATCGAGGTTGTAGACGTCCTTCGGGTCGCGGATCCGGGAAGCCGGGTCGCGGTGGCACTCCAGGCAGAACGCCATGCTCAGCGGCTGCATATGCGTCACGGTGTCCATCTCGTTCACCTTGCCGTGGCATTCCACGCAGGAGATGCCCTTGTTCACGTGGGCCGCGTGGTTGAAGTAGGCGTAGTCGGGCGTCTGGTGGATCCAGACCCACGGCACCGGGGTGCCCTGCGCGTAGCTCTCGCGGACCGGCGCCAGGAGGGGGCTGTTGGTCTTGAGGATGCTGTGGCAGTTCATACACGTCTGCGAGGTCGGGACATTCGAGTGGGCCGACTTGTCGACGTGGGAATGGCAGTAACGGCAGTCGAGACCCACCTCCTGGACGTGCTTCGCGTGGCTGAAGGGGACCGGCTGCACCGGCGCGTAGCCCACCCGCGTGTACTTGGGGGTCATATAATAGTTCACGCCTGCGGTGGCGATCCCCGCGACCACCGCCAGATAGATGAGGATCTGGAGCGGCAGCTGGTTGGCCGACTTTGGGAAGAGTTTCGACATGAGCGGGAAAGGAGGCGGGGGCCGGGAGGGAAAATCGCGGCCGAAGCAAGGAGGCGCCGTTTGGCTTGTAAACCAAAAAGTCCCGACGCCCGGGCGGTCACCGACTCATTAGCGGCAACGCCGGGGCGCAACGATGGCGCTAATGCCCGGCCGGTCAGCGCCGGGCCCCGCGGTGGAGCCGGCTGGCGGGCTTCACGGAGGCGGCCGCGGTCTCGGCAAGGGCCTTCTCGTCGAACAGCGCGGAATAGATGTAAGGGAAGCCCTCGATCTTCTTCCGCTCCACGCTCACGCCCATATACCGCTCGATCGACCGGGCGTCACGCACGTCCTCCTCGGTCACCAACGTGAAGGCGTCACCCGTGTTCTGGGCCCGGCCGGTGCGGCCGATGCGGTGCACGTAGTCCTCGGCGTTTTCCGGGACATCGTAATTGATCACGTGCGAGACGCCGGCGATATCCAGGCCGCGGGCGGCGATGTCCGTCGCGACCAGCACCTCATACTTGCCGGTCTTGAAGCCCTGCAGGGCCTCGATGCGCTCCCGCTGGTTCCGGTCGGAATGCATCACCCCGACGGTGTGGCCGCTCTTCTCCAGCCGGTGCGCGATGCGGTCGGCGCCCATCCGGGTGCGGCAGAAGATCAGCACGCTCTTGAAATCGGTCCGCTCCAGCAGCAGCTGCAGCAGTTCGAACTTCTGGGTCGCCACCACCGGGTAGAAGGCGTGGGCCACGGTCTCCGCCGGCGAACGCACGCGCCCGATCTCGATCTTGACGGGTTCCCGCAGGGCCCAGCCCGCCAGTTGCTCGAGTTCCGGGGGAAGGGTCGCGGTGAAGAAAAGGGTCTGCCGCGCCTTGGGACACTGCTGCACGATCCGCCGGACGTCCGGCAGGAAGCCCATATCCAGCATCCGGTCGACCTCGTCCAGCACCAGGATATCGACGTTCCCCAGGGAGCAGTTGCCCCGTTCGAGATGATCGAGCAGGCGGCCGGGCGTCGCCGCCACGATGTCCACCCCGCGCCGGAGATCGTCCTCCTGCTTGCCGTAGCCGACGCCGCCGTAGACGATCGTCACGCGCAGGTCGGTGAACTTGGCATACTTCTGGAACGCCTCCTCCACCTGCAGGGCCAACTCGCGGGTGGGCTCCAGGATCAGGCAGCGGAGCTTCCCGTGGGTGCCCAGGCGCTGGATGATCGGGAGGGCGAAGGCGGCCGTCTTGCCCGTGCCGGTCTGGGCGGAGCCGATCACGTCACCCCCGCGCAACACCACCGGGATCGCCTGGGCCTGGATCGGGGTGGGGGTGACGTAGCCCATCTCCTGAACCCCGAAGGCCAGGGCGTCGCTCAGGCCAAGCGCGGAGAACGCGGTCTCCATCTTGGGAATGTCCACCGGCACCGCCGGCTTGATGTCCCCGGTGCGCGGGTGATCGAACGTCTTGTCGATCATCGGCCGCTCGGAGCGCCCCCCCCGGCCGCCGGGACCACCGGGGCCACGGCCGCCGCGGTCACCCAGACGGCCGCGCCGGCCACCGCGGTGACCGGCATCATCGCGGCGCTCATCGCGGGGACCGACGTCCTCGCGGCGCGGGCGGGGACCCGATTCGCGGCCGGGTTCACCGGCGCGGGGGCCTCGGCCGGGGCCGGAACCGCCGCGGTCACGGCGGCCTTCACCACGGGCGGGACGGGGAGCGGAAGGGGAGGCGGCGGGGGCGCCGGAGTCAGCGGCGGGCGCCGGACGCGAGCCGGTGAGCTTGCCACGCAGCTTCGCAAACAGGTTCTTCAACATACGGATTAAACCGTCGAGCCTCGGGGAATCCCCGGCATTTGCAACCCCCGATCACGGCGCCGGACCCGGCGCAACCGCCCGCAACGGCCTACAGCTTGGCCTGGATGCGATCCAGCAGCGTCCGCGACAGTTTCTCGTCGCCAAAGACCCCCACCCGGATGCGGACGCGGGTCAGCTTCTCGCCGACGACGTCCTGCCGCACCTCGATGCGCTGGTCCGCCGCGTTGCGCACCACGGTCAGGGCGAGCAGGGCGTCCTTGTTCTCGCTGATGCGGACGAACTTCAGTTCCTCGATCGCGCGATTCACGGCCTTATTGGTCTGATCGAGGTTACCGCCGAGGGTGGCCTCCAGTTCGCCCCGGAGGTAGGCGACCGTGCCGGCCCCGGCCCCGGCGGCTACGATGGCGACGCAACCGGAACCCAGACCGGCGAAGGCGAGCAGGAGCGAGGCGGCGAGGCCTCGGGCGAGACGGGAGGGAGAGGGATTCAGCGCGCAGGCGAGACCGCCATAACCGGGCGCCGGTTCCAAGGCTTAATCCCTTGCGTGAGGGGCGCCCTCCCCCACCCTCCGCCGGATGGCCGCCCAAGAAGAGGATCCCGCCGAGGTCGAGCGCGCATACCGCCGGGCGCTCTTCAAACTGATCATCCACCTCGGCTACGTCTTCCTGCTCTGCATCGGCGCCTTCGCCATCCGCAAGGCCTTCGGCCTGCCACCCGCCTTCCTGACGATCGTGCTGGTGCTCGCCCTGGTGCTCTTCAGCCCGGAGATCTTCCGCTTTATGGTGCTCCGGGCCAAGGTGCAGCGGCTCCGCGCGGGCGACTGACCCGCCTGCTTGCGCGGCGCCCCTTTCCCGCCTAGCTCGGGAAATGGAAAATTTCACGTACCACAATCCCACCCGGATCCTCTTCGGCCGCGGCCAGATCGCCGGCCTCGCCCAGGAAATCCCCGCGGGCGCCCGGGTGCTCCTCCTCGCCGGCGGCGGCAGCATCCGCGCCAACGGCGTCCACGCCCAGGTCCGCACCGCGCTGGGCGACCGCGTGGTGCAGGAGTTCTGGGGGGTCGAGGCCAACCCGGACTACGACACCCTGATGCGCGCCGTGGAACTGGTCCGACGCGAGCGCCTCGAATGGATCCTCGCGGTTGGCGGCGGCTCGGTGCTCGACGGGGCCAAGTTCGTGGCCGCCGCGGCCGGCCACGCCGGCGATCCCTGGGAAATCCTCACCAGCGCCGGCGCCAAGGCGACCGGAGCCCTGCCGCTCGCCGCCGTGCTCACGCTGCCGGCCACGGGTTCGGAGGCCAACGCCGCCGCGGTCATCAGCCGCCGGGCCTGGCGGGAGAAGCTGTTCTTCATCCATCCCTCGGTCTTCCCGCGCTGCTCCGTGCTGGACCCGGAGACGACCTTCTCCCTGCCGGAACGCCAAGTCGCGAACGGCATCGGCGACGCCTTCTGCCACGTCCTCGAACAGTACCTCACCCACCCCGCCGACGCGGCCGTGCAGGATGAGTTCGCCGAGGGCGTCCTGCGCATCCTCGTCCGCGAGGGCCCGCGCACCCTCGCCGCCCCGCGCGACTACGCCGCCCGTGCCAACCTTGTCTGGGCCGCCACCTGGGCCCTCAATGGGGCCATTGGGGCTGGCGTCCCCCAGGACTGGGCCACGCATATGATCGGCCACGAACTGACGGCCCTCCACGGCCTCGACCACGCCCGCACCCTTGCGGTGGTCCTGCCGAGCCTCCTGGAGGTCCGACGCGAGGCCAAGCGGGCGAAGCTGCTGCAATACGGCGAACGCGTCTGGGGCCTGCGGGAAGGCTCCGCGGCGGAGCGGGTGGACGCGGCCATCGCGCGGACCCGGGCCTTCTATGAGTCGATCGGCCTGCCGACCACCTTGGGCGCCCACGGGATCCCCGTGTCGACCGCCCCCGAGGTGGCCCGCCGGCTGGCGGCGCGCGGGATGACGCAGCTCGGCGAACGCGGCGAGGTCACGCCGGCCGTGGTCGAGGCGATCCTCCGCCGGGCCGCTTGAGCGGACCGGAGAGCGGCTGGGGCCGGTTTAGCGGGATGCGGGAGCCGGGAGGCGGGCGGCAAGAAGCGCCCGCAGCTCCCGCAGGGTGGCCGCGTGGCGGGGATCGGTGGCGAGGTTGGTGAACTCGCCGGGATCATTGGCGTGGTCGTACAGTTCCAGGCCGTTGCGCCCCTCGTCCCATTCGGTGCAGCGCCAGCGTTCGGTGCGCACGCTGCGGCCCCAATGTTCGGCCTTCGGGCCGCGGCGGGCCTGGGTGAAGGCACCCTCGTGCAGGCGTCGCGCCGGATCCGCCAGCAGCGGCCGCAGGCTGCGCCCCTCCCGCCCCGCGGGGGCCGGCAGGCCCGCCAGATCGCACAAGGTCGGGTACAGGTCGAGCAGCTCCACCACGGACCCGCTGGCGCGGCCGTTGCCCGCGGCTCCCGGGGCGAAGACAATGAGCGGCACGCGGGCGGATTCCTCGAACAGGCTCCGTTTATGCCAGAGCCCGTGCTCGCCGAGGTGCCAGCCGTGGTCGCCCGTGAACACGATCACGGTCTGTTCCGCCACACCCTCGCGTTCTAGGGCCGCCAGCAACCGCCCGGCTTGGGCGTCCATATAGCTCACGGTCGCAAGGTAGGCCCGGATCGCGGCCCGGCGCTGGTCGGGGGTCGCGGTCATCGGGTACTGGGGCACCGCCTCATTGCGCGCGGGCAACGGGATGTCCGCCACGTCGTCCGCCGGTTCGGCCGGCAGCTTGATCCGCTCGAACGGATAGAGGTCGTAATACTTGGCCGGGGCGACGAACGGCAGGTGCGGGCGGTGGAACCCCACCGCGAGGAAGAAGGGCTTGGAGCGGTCGCGCCGGCCCAGTCAGGCGATCGCCTCGCGCGCGAAGCCTCCGTCCACCAGGTCGTCGTCCCCCGCCACGCTTTCCTCCCACGGCAAACCCTCGCGGCGGCCGGTGGGCACCTGGACGGCGCTCGGCCGCTTCGGCGGATAGGGACGCTCGTCTTTGAAGGGCGTGCCGAAGTCCCACGCCTGCGGGTCGTCGCGGCTCTCGTTGCCCGAAGGGACGCCCAGGTGGAAGATCTTGCCCGCGCGGGCCGTCGCGTAGCCGTTCCGCCGGAAGTGGGTCGGGAGCGTGACCACGCCGGGCAGGTTGCGGTACAGGTCGTCGGAGTTGAGCGTGACCCCGGTGGTCTGCGGGCGCATCCCGGCCAGCAGGGAGGCCCGGGAGGGGTTGCAGTGGGGGAACTGGCAATAGGCGCGGTCGAAGCGCACGCCCCGGCGCGCCAGCGCGTCGAGGTTCGGGGTCTGCGCCAGCGGGTGGCCATAACTGCCGAGCGTGGCGGCCAGGTCATCGGCGAGGATCAGCACGACGTTCGGCCGGGCGGGGACGGCCGCGGTGGCGGGAACGGCAGGCACCGCGAGGGCGGACAGCACCAACGACAGGAGGACCGGGATGGGGCGGGGCATCGGCCGGAGGCTGGCGGCACGGGCCGCGGGGATCGAGCCGGAAGCAGCCGTGCGCCCCGCGGGCGGCTCGCGTTTTGCGGGCCACCGCCTTTGCTCCGGGGAATGGAACCCACCGTCCGCCTCGGCGTGCTGAACATCTCCGACCGGGCCAGCGCGGGCGTCTACGCGGACACCCCGGGCCAGGCCTGCGCGGCGCTGTTGCGGGAATGGCTGCGGACGCCCTTCACGCTCGACTACAAGGTGATCCCGGACGAGCAGCCGGTGATCGAGGCGGAGCTGCGCCGGATGGCGGACGAGGCGGGCTGCGGGCTGGTGGTGACGACGGGGGGAACCGGTCCCGCGCCCCGCGATGTGACCCCGGAGGCGACCGTGGCCGTGTGCACGCGGCTGCTGCCCGGGTTTGGCGAGCTGATGCGGAGTGCGTCGCTGCGGCACGTGCCGACGGCGATCCTTTCGCGCCAGACGGCGGGCATCCGGGGGCGGACGCTGATCGTGAACCTGCCGGGGCGGCCGAAGGCGATCCGGGAGAACCTGGAGGCGGTGTTCCCGGCGATCCCGTATTGCCTCGATCTGATCGGGGGCCCGCGGCTGGAGACCAACGAGGCGGTGATGAAGGCATTCCGCCCGCCCGGCTGAGCTCCGGCGGAGATGGCGGAAGTCCTCGCCGGCGCCGGAGGAGCCGCTGCGGCCATCGGCTCAAGTCAGGCCGCCGCGAATGCACCCGGCACTGGCCTGAGCCCTTGGAGGAAGAGCCCAGCGCGAAGCCAAGCGGCTGGGTGTGGCTGGGGCGCGACGCCCCGGTGGGGGCGGACGAACACCCATTGCGCGGAGCCATCCGCTCCGAAGATCTCGGCGATAGCCACAAAAGGCTCAAAGGGCGCTATCCCCGCTCGGTGCCGTGCGTGGCGTCTATGGACGCCGGGGGACCGCAGCGACAAACCTCTCGGGCAGGGCTCGATCCACAGCGCTTCGATCCGCGAAGCCCTCCGCTAGGAGCATTCAGGCGGCCTCGGCTCGGATCCCTCCCGTCTGAGTCGCTCGCCTGATGCCGTCCCCGGCGCCTATGGGCGCCACGCACATCGCCGCCACGCCCTCGACCCTTTGAGCCTTTTGCGGCCTCCTCCGTGGCCGGAGGGATTCGTGCGGTAAGGAGGCCCGTATCGCTTCGCCCGGGGCAAGATGCCCCAGCTGCTATGAAGCCGGCTTGGTCAAGGCCGAAGGGGGATTGGTTGGTTTCTTTTTAAAGCAATGTCTGGGTGAGTAGGGTGCGCGCGAGGGCGCGGGTTGGGAAGCCCCTGGCGGGGTGCGGGTGCGGCGGCACCGGCGGGAGAGGGGATGATTGCGACCTTGGCTTGGGCCCGTGGCCCGCCTGATGCACG
>VHCY01000087.1 GCA_016871595.1 Verrucomicrobiota bacterium | reverse complement strand
ACCTGCCGCAACTGCTCTTCGGCCCCCGCGAGCACCCGGATTCGGCGGACGAGCACCGGATGACCGAGCCGACCCAGCCCTGGCGGCTCGACAACGGCACCTGGGTCCGGCTGTACCGCGACCAGGGAACGATCCACGGGAAGTCGCGGGCGGAGATCGAGGACTCCCGGCCGCGGCGGCACTACGCGTCCTTCTCCCTCGACGACGGGCGCACCTGGACCGCGCCGACGCGGACGAACTTTCCGGATTCGGGCGCGCGCGCCAACGCCGGGCGCCTGCCCGACGGCCAGTACTACGTGATCAACAACCCGCTGCCGATCCCGGCCCGCCAGGGCGGCCGCGCGATGCTCGCGATCTCGCTCTCCCGCGACGGGCTCGTCTTCGACCGGATGGCGGTCCTGCGCTTCCTCACCCCGCCGCAACGCCACGACGGCGTGGCGAAGGGCTCGAACGGGTTCCAGTACCCGCACAGCGTCATTGTGGGCGCGCACCTCTGGGTCATCTATTCGATCAACAAGGAGGATATGGAGATCGCCCGCGTCCCGCTGGCGGAACTCCAGGCCCTGGGCGCGGGCGCGTCCCCCGCGCGCGCGAAGCGGCGCCGTTGAACCACCCCGCCCACCGATGACCATTTTGGACTGGATCGTGGTGGTCCTCTACCTGGCCTCGCAGGTCGGGCTCGGCTGGCATCTGGGCCGGAAGCAGGACGACACCCGCGAGTACTTCATCGGTTCCGGCCGGCTCAACCCCGTCGCGGTCGGACTCTCCCTCTTCGCCACCCTGCTGAGCAGCATCACATACCTCGGCATCCCCGGCGAGGTCCTCGGGATGGGGCCCGCCTACCTCGCGATCTACTTCTCCTACCCGTTCATCTTCCTCGTGATCGCGTTCGTGATTTTGCCGGTCTACATGCGGCACCGCGTCACCAGCGCGTACGAGTTGCTGGAGCGCCGCCTCGGGCTCGGGATCCGGCTGCTGGGCGTCGCCCTGTTCCTGTCGCTCCGGCTGATCTGGATGGCCCTGATGATCTATCTCACCTCGAAGGCCACCGCGATCATCGTCGGGTTCGGGCCCGGCGCGGTGCCGTGGATCGCCGCCGTCCTGACCCTCTCGACCGTCGTCTACACGTCGGCCGGCGGGATGCGCGCGGTCGTGCTCACCGACGTGATGCAGTCCCTCGTCCTCTACGGGGGCACCCTGATGGTGATCGCGGTGGTGACCTGGAAGATGGGCGGCCTCGGGTGGTTTCCCGCGGAGTGGCAGGCCGGCGTCTGGGACCCGCAGCCGATCTTCAGCCCCGACCCGGCGACGCGGCTCACGGTCGCCGGTTCGATGCTCTGGGTCTTCCTCTGGATGATCGCCACCTCGATGGGCGACCAGGTCTCCGTCCAGCGGTTTATGTCCACGCAGGACGTGCGCGCCGCCCGGCGCGCCATCGCCACGCAGCTGATCGTGGCCTTCATCTGCGGGACCACCCTCGGCCTGGTGGGCCTGGCGCTGCTGGGTTACTTCCAGGCCAACCCCGCGCTGCTCCCGCGGGGCGGCACCCTCAAGTCGCAGGCCGACCTGATCTTCCCGCACTTCATCGCGCACCACCTGCCGCCGGTGGTCACGGGCTGCGTGGTCTCGGGCCTCCTCGCCGCCGCGATGTCCAGCATCAGCTCCGGGGTCAACTCGATCACCGCGGTCGTGATGACCGACCTGCTGGAGCGCTTCGGCCGCCGGCCGGCGACCGACGTCGCGCACGTGCGTGCGGCCCGGTTCCTCGCCCTCGGCATCGGCGTCGCGACGCTTCTGCTCAGCACGGTGATGGGTCACGTGCCGGGCAACTTCCTCGCCGTGACGAACAAGACCTCGAGCCTGCTCGCGGTCCCGATCGCGCTCCTCTTCGTCTTCGCGCTCTTCGTCCCCTTCGCCAATCCGGCCGGCGTCTGGCTCGCGACCCTCGCCAGCGTCACCGCCGCCGTGCTGGTCGCGTTCTCGGGCCTGTTCTTCGGGATGAATCCCGCGACGGGCCTGGACCCGGTCAGCTTCCAGTGGATCGCGCCCGTCGCGCTCGTCACGGGCCTCGGCGTCGGCCTGCCCGCCTGCTGGCTCCTCTCCCGCGTCAACCGCCCGGCCTCCGCGCCGCCCCCGCGATGAGGAACAGCAAGGCGCTCGCCCGTGCCCGCCGGGGGGAGGTCATCCGCACCTGCGTCCTCGGCCATTACATCCCCGCCTTCGTCGCCCAGGCCGCGCGCGCCGGCTACGACTGCATCTGGCTCGACCTTGAGCACCGGATGCTCTCCCCGCGCGAGGTCCAGGCCCTGCTGGCGCATTCCCACCTCCACGACATCGACATCCTGCTGCGGCCGCCGACCCTCGAGAAGACCGGGCTCTGCCGGTACCTCGAGGAGGGCGCCACCGGCCTGATGATCCCCTTCGTCTGCACGCCCGAGAAGGCGCGGATGCTGGTCGAGTCCGTGAAGTTCCCGCCCCTCGGCGACCGGGGCATCGATCCCGGCGGGCTCGACAACGGCTTCCAGGCGCGGGACGTCGACGCCTACACGGCCTGGGCCCTGCGGGAGACCTTCCTCTGCGTCCAGATCGAGACGCCGCTGGCGGTGCGCAACATCGACGCCATCGCGGCCGTGAAGGGCATCGATATGATCTTCGTCGGGCCCGCCGACCTCGGGTTCCGGCTGCGCCAGGCCGGCGGGATGACGCTCGAGGAGGCGTGGGAGCGCGTCGCCGCGGCCTGCCGGCGGCACGGGGTGCCCTTCGGGGGCCCCGCCCTCGCGCCCGACGAGTTCCGGCGCCGCCGGGCCCAGGGCGCGCAGCTGCTCGTCGCCTGCAGCGAGTTCCGCAGCTGGGCCCGCGGGCTGGCGGAGGACATCCGCAGGTACGATGAACCCGGCTGAACTTCACCTATGAGGATGATCATCGGCGGCAGGAGCTGCGGCGCCGCGGACGGCGCCGTGCAGGAAGTGGTGAGTCCCGCGACCCACGAGGTCGTGGACACGGTGCCGCGCGCGACCCCGGAGGACCTCGCCCGCGCCCTCGCGCACGCGCGGCGCGGCTTCGCGGCCTGGTCCCGCGTCCCGCTCCACCGCCGCATCGAGGTGGTCCAGGCGTTCGAGCGCCGGCTGGAGGAGCGGCGCGAGGACCTGGTCCGCCTCAGCCTCCAGGAGGCCGGCAAGACGCGCGCCCTCGCGGCGGGCGAGCTCCGGGTCGCGGGCGTGCTGCTCCGCAACTTCTGCGAGGCCGCGCGTGCGCTCGGGGGGGAGACCTTCCCGCCCGGCAACCACCCCCTCGCGGAGCACGACCTGGTCCTCACCGTCCGCGAGCCCTGGGGCGTCGTCGTCTGCCTCCTGCCCTTCAACAGCCCGCTCTCGCTCTACGTGCAGAAGGTGATCCCCGCGCTGCTGATGGGCAACGCGGTGATCGTCAAGCCGGCCTCCGCCACCCCTTTGGGCAACATCGTGATGACCGAGCTGCTGCTCGCCGCGGGCGTGGAGCCGGAGGCGGTCCAGATCGTCACCGGGGGCGGCGCCGTGGTCGGGCGGCATCTGGTGGGCAGCCCGGACGTGGACCTCGTCAGCCTCACCGGCAGCACCGCGGTCGGCCTCGAGATCGCGCGGCTGTGCGCGGCGCACCTCCACCGGGTCGCCCTCGAGCTGGGCGGCAACGACGCGCTGATCATTCTGGAGGACGCCGACCTCGCGCTGGCCGTGCAGGAGGCGGTGACGGGCCGGCAGGTGAACGCCGGGCAGATCTGCTGCGCGAGCAAGCGTTTCCTGGTGCAGCGGCCGCTGCTCGAGGCGTTCACCGCCGCGCTCCACGAGCGGCTGCGCGCGATCCGGGTGGGCGACCCGGCCGACCCCGCCACCACCTTCGGCCCGCTCATCTCCGAGGCGGCCGCCGTGGAGGTGGAGCGCCAGGTCCGGCGCGCGGTGGAACAGGGCGCGACGCTGCGCTGCGGCGGCCGCCGCTTCAACCGGACGTTCTTCGAGCCGACCCTGCTCACTGGGGTCACCCCCGCGATGGACGTCGCGCGCGACGACGAGATCTTCGGGCCGGTCTGGCCGGTGCTCGCCTTCGACACCCTCGAGGAGGCGGTGGCGATCGCCAACGCGAGCTGCTACGGCCTCTCCGGGGGGGTGATCACCCGCGATGGCGCCAAGGCGCTGCGGGTCGCGCGGACGCTGCGCGCCGGCTGCTGCGTGATCAACGGCAGCGGGCTCTACCGGGCGCCCGGCCAGCCGTTCGGGGGCCCCAAGATGAGCGGCCTCGGCCGGGAGGGCGGCCGGTTCACCCTCGAGGAGATGAGCCAGCTCAAGACCATCGTGTTCAAGAACCAGTTCTGACCGCCCCGATGCCGGAAAACGCCCCATCCCCGCCGGACCCCGCGCCGCCGATCACCCTCGAGCGCGGCGCCGACGGCGTCGCCCTCCTCACCCTCAACCGCCCGCCGCTCAATCTCTTCACCCTCACGATGACGCGCGCGTTCGACGCGCGCCTGCGCGAGGTCGCGGCCGACCCCTCGATCCGCGCGCTCGTGCTCACGGGCGCCGGCGAGCGGGCCTTCGGGGCCGGCTCCGACATCCGCGAGTTCCCGGATTATCTGCGCGCGGGCACGGTGATCAGCGGGAAGCTGCGCTTCGAGAACGAGGTCTTCAACCGGCTGGAGGACCTGCCCCAGCCGACGATCGCCGCCCTCCGCGGGGTCGCCCTCGGGGGCGGGCTGGAGATCGCCCTCTGCTGCGATTTCCGGGTCGGCGCGGACGACCTGCGCCTCGGCAGCCCCGAGGTGAAGCTCGGCGTCTACCCGGGGAGCGGCGGACTCCTCCGCCTTCCCCGCCTCGTCGGGGAGGCGCGGGCGAAGGAGCTGCTCTACCTCGGCGACTTCATCGGCGCCGACACCGCCCTGCACTGGGGTCTGCTCCACCGCAAGGTCCCCGCCGCGGAGGTGGTCCCGGCCGCGCTCGCCCTCGCCGGGGAGCTCGCCCGCCGGCCCGCCGCCGCGGTGCGCATCATGAAGCGCGGCCTGCGCGAGCTTGCGGGCCGGCCGCGCGACGAGGCGGTCGAGGCGAGTTTCGGCCTGAGCGAGACGGTCTTCGCCACCGCGGACGCCCGGGAGGGCGTGGCCGCCTTCTTCGGGAAGCGGGCGCCGCGCTTCCGGCACGGTTGAGGGGAGTACATCCTTATGCTGCTCGAGGGAATGAAGGTCATCAGCTTCTGTCACTACCTGCACGGCCCGGCGGCCACCCAGTACCTCGCGGACCTGGGCGCCGACGTGGTCAAGGTCGAGCCGCCGGGCGGCCCCCTTGAGCGCCGCTGGTCCGGCGGCAACTCGTTCGTGGACGGCGTCAGCAGTTTCTTCCTCAGCGCCAACCGCAACAAGCGCAGCCTCTCCATCGACCTCAAGCGGCCGGAGGCGCGCGAGGTCATCCAGCGCCTCATCCGCCGTTCCCACGTGCTGGTGGAGAACTTCCGACCGGGCGTGCTCGACCGGCTCGGTTTCGGCGTCGAGGCCGCGCGCGCCCTCCGGCCCGACCTGATCTACGTCTCCGCCACCGGCTACGGCTCCTCGGGCCCCCTCAAGGACGCCCCCGGCCAGGATATGCTCGCGCAGGCGCGCAGCGGGATGATCGCCGCCGCCGGCGACTTCGGGGTGCGCCCGGTTCCGGCCGGCAACGCCATCATCGACCAGCACGGCGCCACCCTGATCGCGCTCGGGGTCGCCGCCGCCTACGCGAAGCAGCAGCGCACCGGCGAGGGCACCCGCATCGAGGCCAACCTCCTCAACGCCGCCCTCGACCTCCAGACCGAGCCGCTCACCTCCTACCTCAGCGGGGCGGGCCTCACCCCCGCGGTGTTCAAGCGGGACCCCCATCTCGCCACCTGGTACCACCCCGCCCCCTATGGCGTGTACCAGCTGGAGGACGCGTTCGTCGTGATCTCGATGAACAACACCGCCGCCCCCCTGGCCGAGATCCTCGGCAACGCGCGGCTGCGCGAGCTGGCCGACCGCGACCTGCTGCGGGAACGGGATGCCTACGCCGCCGAGCTCGCCTCCGCCCTGCGCCCCCGCCGCCTCGACGACCTCGCGCCGCGGTTCGCCGCCGCCGGCATCTGGTTCGCCCGCGTCCAGGACTACGGCGACCTCCGCGCCGACCCGCAGATCCTCGCCAACCAGGTCTTCCGGGACGTGCCCGTCGGCGCCGGCCGCGCCACCCTCGTGAACCACCCGCTCCGGTACGACGGCCAGGTCCCCCCGCTGCGCCACCTCGCCACCCGTTGCGGGCAGGACGGGCGCGCCATCCTGGGCGAGCTCGGGTACTCCGCGGCCGAGATCGAGGCCCACTTCGCGCAACGCGTCGTCTGCGAGCAGACCGGCCCCGCCGCCTCCCCGCCCAACCCCTGAGTTATGCCCCCCCCGCCCCGCCCGCAACCGGACCCGCTCGACCGGGCCCTCGACCTCGCGGTCACCAAATGCCTCCGGGACGCGGCGCGTTTGCCCGCCTTCCCCCACGTCACCCGCGGCGGGGACTGGCTGACCAGCGAGCACGCCCGCTGGACGGGCGGCTTCTTCGTCGGGATGCTGTGGCTCGCCGCCGAGCTCCGCGGCGAGCCCGGGCTCCGCGCCACGGCCCGCGGCTGGGCGCGGCGCCTGGCCCCGCGCGCCCCGGACCGCACCACCCACGATATGGGTTTCCTGTTCGAGCCGAGCTGCGTCCGCGGCCACCGCATCGCTCCCGATCCGGAACTTCGCGCCCTCGCCGTGACCGCCGCCCGGGCCCTCGCCTCG
This sequence comes from Verrucomicrobiota bacterium, assembly GCA_016871595.1. Lineage (GTDB taxonomy): Bacteria > Verrucomicrobiota > Verrucomicrobiia > Opitutales > Opitutaceae > ER46. The sequence goes on along the minus strand of VHCY01000087.1, from coordinate 4,395 downwards.
CGCTTCGTCCCGGCGGGCCGCTACATCCCGGCGTGGGAGCCCTCCGAGGGCGCCGAGTACGCGGGGGTCGCGATCGTCGACACCGTGATGAACCTCCCGCTCCTCTCCTGGGCCGCCGCGGAGACGGGCGAGGCGCGGCTGCACGAGGTCGCCCGCGCGACCGCTGCCACCATCCGCGCGCAACACCTGCGCCCGGATGGCTCCACGTTCCACGTGGTCGGCCACGACCCCCGCGGCGGGGAAGTGGTGCGACGCGGCACCCACCAGGGCGCGCACGATGGCTCCTGCTGGACCCGCGGCCAGGCCTGGACCCTCTACGGCCTTGCGCGCTGGATCGCGGTCGACCCCGCGGACGAGGTGCGGGAGGCCGCGCGCCGCACGGCGGACTACTTCCTCGGGCAACTGGGTGAACGCGTGATCCCGCCTTGGGACTTCGATCCCGCGGCGGCCGCCACCGGGCCGGTGGACTCCGCGGCGGGCGCGATCGCGGCCAGCGGCCTGCTCGAGCTGGCCCGCCGCTCCGGCGAGGCCCGCTACGCCACCGCGGCCGAGCGGATCGTGCGCGGCCTGGTCGCGACCTGCGTCGACTTCGACGCCCCGGGGCGTCCCGGACTGCTGCGCCACGGCACCGTCGATTACCCCCGCCGCTCGGGCGTCGACGAGTCCCTCATCTACGGCGACCACTACCTGATGGAGGCCCTGGTGAAGCTGCGGCGACCCAGCCTCTGGGGCATCCTCGGCTGTGTGTGACCGTCCTCCCCCCTTGAATCCCCCGCCCAACCTCCTGCTGGTGATGGCCGACCAGGTTAATCCGGCCTTCCTCCCGGTGTACGGCCACCCCGTCGTCCGGATGCCCCATCTCGCCCGCCTCGCCGCGGAGGGCACCGTCTTCGAGACCGCCTACTGCGCTTGCCCCATCTGCGCGCCCTCCCGCTTCGCCCTGCTGACCGGGCGCCTCGCCTCGGCCGCCGGGGTCTACGACCACGGCTGCGAGATGCCCGCCTCCGCGCCGGCCGTCACCCACTACCTCCGCCAGCTGGGTTACCACACCGCGCTCGCCGGCAAGATGCACTTCCTGGGGCCGGACCAGCTGCACGGGTTCGAGGAGCGCCTGACGACCGACATCTATCCTTCCGACTTCGGCTGGGGCCCGGACTGGCGCGCCGGCACCCCGGAGATCCCGTGGGCGCCCACCGGCATCAGCCCGCGCACCGTGATCGAGGCCGGACCCTGCGCCCGCAGCCTGCAGCTCGACTACGACGACGAGGTCGCCCACCGCGCGGTGCAGAAACTGTACGATCTCGCCCGCCGGCCCCGTCCCTCCCCCTTCTTCCTCACCGTCTCCTTCTCGCAGCCGCACAGCCCCTTCGTCGCCAGCCGCGAGCACTGGGAGCGCTACCGGGACGACGAGATCGACCCGCCCCGGGTGCCGCCGCAGCCGCTTGACCGGATGGACGCCCATTCGCGGCGCCTGCACCATATGTTCCGCATCGACGAGTACACCGTCACGCCGGGGCACGTGCGCAACGCCCGCCGCGCCTACTACGGGATGCTCAGCTACATCGATGACCAGCTCGGCCGGCTGATGGCGACGCTCCGGGAGACCGGGCTGCTGGAGAACACGCTGGTCGTGTTCACCTCGGACCACGGGGAGATGCTCGGGGAGCGTGGCCTCTGGTACAAGCAGTCGTTGCGCGAGGGCTCCGTGCGCGTGCCCCTCGTCGTGCGGCCGCCGGGAGCCGCCCCGGCGGCCCGGGGCCGCGTTGCGCAGCCGGTCTCGCTGCTCGACCTCCTGCCCACGCTGGTGGAGGCGGGTGCCGGCGGCGCGCCGGCGGACTACGTCGAGCCGGTCGCGGGCCGCAGCCTGCTGCCGCTGTTGTCCCCGGGCGGCGCGCTGCCGGACCGGCCGGTGTTCGCGGAGTACTCCGCCGAGGGCACGTACGCGCCGTGCCTGATGGTGCGGAAGGGACGGTACAAGTACATCCACTGCGAGACCGACCCCGCGCTGCTCTTTGACCTGGAGGAGGATCCCGACGAGCGGCGCGATCTCGCCGGTGATCCGGCGCACGCCGCGGTGCAGGCGGACCTCCACCGCGAGCTGCTCCGCGTGTGGGATCCCCCCGCCTACCGCGCGCGGGCGCTCGCCTCGCAGCGGCGCCAGTGGTTCATCCAGCGCGTGCTCGCCCGCACCACGCCGGACGCGTGGGTCCACCAGCCGGTGGCCGACGCCCGCGCGCAGTACGTCCGCGGCGGGGCCAACACGACCTTCGTGAAGGGCCAGGCCCGGCTGCCCTTCGTCCCGCCCGCCCAGCCCGACCGGCCCAGAAACTGATCCCGATGCGCCCCGCCCCCGCCCTCCTCCTCGTCCTCGGCCTCGCCTGGACGGCCCTTCGCGCCGATCCCGCCCGGCCGAACATCCTGTTCCTCGTGTCCGAGGACAACGGCCCCGAGCTGGGTAGCTACGGCGATCCCCACGCGCGCACCCCGGTGCTCGACCGGCTCGCGGCCGAGGGGGTGCGCTTCAACCGGGCCTACGTCACGCAGGCCGGGTGCAGTCAGTCGCGCTCGAGCCTCCTCACGGGGCTGTACCCGCACCAGAACGGCCAGCTGGGCCTCGCGACGTGGGGCTTCCGCCTGTACCGGCCGGATATCCCCAATCTCCCGCGCAGCGTCCGGGCCGAGGGCTACCGCACCGGAATCATCGGCAAGCTGCACGTCAGCCCCGAGTCGGCGTTCCCCTTCGATTTCGCGGAGATCCCGGCCGCTAACTTCACGCGGCAGGGCCTGCGCGACTACGCGCGTCACGCCGAGGCCTTCATCACCGCCTCGAACCAGCCGTTCTTCCTCAGCGTCAACTTCCCGGACGCCCACGGCCCTTGGCTCTCGCAGGTCGACGGCCTGCCGGCCCGTCCGCACGGTCCGGACGACGTGCGGCCGATGGCCTATATGGGGGTGGATGCGCCCGATGTCCGTGCCCATGTCGCCAATTACTATAGCTGCCTTAGCCGCCTCGACTTGCTCGTGGGCGAGGTCCTGGGCGCGCTGGAGCGCTCGGGCAAGGCGGCCGACACGCTGGTCGTGTACCTGGGCGACCACGGCGCCGACCTCCTGCGCGGGAAGCGGACCAGCTACGAGGGCGGCGTGCGTATCCCGCTGCTCGCGCGCTGGCCGGCCGGCGCGCGGGGAGGGCAGGTCCGCCGGGAACTGGTCTCGACGATCGACCTGCTGCCGACGGTCCTCGAGCTGGCTGGGGCCCCGCCGGTCCCGGGCCTGCCGGGGAGGTCGCTCGTCCCGTTGCTGCGCGGTGCCGCCCCGCCGTGGCGCGAGCACCTGTTTACGGAATTCCACACCCACGCGGCGCGGACCAACTACTGGCCGCAGCGGACGGTGCGGGACGACCGTTTCAAGCTGATCGAGAATCTGCTGCCCGGCGAGGTGAACCCCGGGTACGACTTCACCCTCGACCACCATCGGCCGGACCTGCGGGCGGCGATCGCGGCAGCTCCGCCGGACGTGCGGGCCGCCTACGCGCGGATGGAGCGGCCGCCCCGGTGGGAACTGTACGACCTCGCCGCCGACCCCTTTGAGTTCCGCGATCTCAGCGGGGATCCGGCGCACGCCCCCGAGCTGGCGCGGCTCCAGCGGGTGTTGGCGGACTGGCGCGCGCAGACCGCCGACCCGCTGCTGGATCCGGCGAACCTTGCCCGGCTGACCGCGGAGGTGGGTCGCGCGGGCGAGAAATCGCGCGAGCTCACGTGGGGTTACCCGTACTACTTCTTTGGTCAGGAGGCGCCGGCCGCCGATTCGACCGAGCGGCGCGCGAGGAAGGGTAAGGCGCGCTGACGGCGTCACGCCGCCAGCCGGCCGCGAGGGCGAGGGCGAGGCCCAGCTCCGCGAGCATCACGGGTCCGCTGACGCACCCGTTTAGCCGCGCGTGGGCGGGGGTGGGTAGGGAGGGAAGGGCCATCGCGGCCACATCGGCGTGCTTGGCGTCTTACCGTGCGCATGGGCCCGCCGGGCGTTCAGAACGCGTCGCCGAGTTCCGCGAGGAAGAACTCCAGTTGTTCCGCGCGGTAGCTGCCGGCCTCGGCGATCGCGTGCAGGAGCCGCACGTATCCGGGGTAGAGCCTCGCCGCCGCGGGGCCGGCGAGGTCCCGCAGCTCCGCGAGCTCGGTCCAGGCCCGCCTGAGCGAGCCGGTGGTCGCGGCCGAGACCATCCAGCGGCCGGTGAAGTTCGACGTGGCGGCCTACCTCGGGGCGTCATTCGGGGTGTGGACCGGCCGCGGCGAGATCGTGGTGCGCCTGCGACTCAGCGCGGACGCGGCCCACCACGTGCGGGAACGGCACTGGCACGTGACGCAGCAGGTCACCGAGCGCCCGGCCGGCGAGGTGGAG
>VHCY01000086.1 GCA_016871595.1 Verrucomicrobiota bacterium | reverse complement strand
CACCCGCCTTCGTCGGCACCAGCACCACGTCCTCCGTCAGGGTGGCGTCGAACAGTTTCCCTTCGGCGTTCACCCGCTTCGCCTTGGGCTGCACGACCTGGAAATCCTGCGACACCGTGCGCGCGGGTAACCCGCCGAGGTCCGGCCAGTTGCCGGTGCCCGTCAGCTCGAGCGTCCAGGTGACCGGTTCGCCCACCGCCGCGCGCTCGGGCACCACGCGGGAGACAAGTTGGAACTGGCCCACCGCGCCCCCGAAGCCGGCCGGCGCCCCGGGTGGCAGGGGCCGCACCTCGAGCACGGGCTGGTCCGAGGAGACGGACACCTGCTCCATCCGCGGCTGCGAGATGATCCCGAAGCCGATCGTGCCCGTCTGGATGCTGATCAGGTGGCTGGCGGACTCGAGCTTCACGCGGTTCTGCACCTTCGCGACGGCGCGCGTCCGGAACGTCACGTTCACGCGGCGGTCGCCGTTCGCCACCGCCTCGGTGACCTCCGGCTTGGACCAGTCCTCGGCCGCGAGCGGGGCGGGGTTCCAGTCGAAGGTGGGCGAGATCTGGGGGTTGGTGCGCCGGGCGGCGGAGAGCTCGTAGGTGAGCCCGAAGACCTCGCCGGCCCACACACTGGGCCGGGCGGGCAGCAGCCGCGCGCGCGCCAGGGAGTCGAGCGGGGCGGCGGGGGTGGCGACGTTGAAGGCCGCGACGGGCAGGTCCCCCTTCGAGGTCCGCACGGTGAAGGCCGGAATCTGCAGGGGCGGGTTCTGCGGGCCGCGCACGACGTAGGAGAGGGCGATCGTCCGCGAGACCGAGAAATTGACGATGTTGGTGCTCTCGGAGCGGCCCGCGGGGGCGAAGGTGACGCCCGGGATGCCGGGCAGGGTCGGCTGACCCTCGGGCTCGCAGTTCTCGAAGATGAGGAGCAGGGAGTTGCCGAGGCCGGAGTCGCCGGCCTCCCAGCGCACGGACTGCGCGGGCAGGCGGAGCGCGGCGGCGGCGAACGCGAGGAGCGTCCAGAACAGCCGGCGGCCAGGGCCGGTCCGCGGTGGCGGGAGGAGTCTCATCGGTTCACCAGTCCTTGCCCGTCTTCCGGGCGGGTTTGCGTTCGCCTTCCATCAGTTGAAACAGCTGCGCCGGGGAATCCTGGGCCCGGAGCTGGTCGAGTTTCTGCAACGGCAGGGCCAGCGCCGGGTTGGCGGCCTCGGGGGGCGGACCCTCCTTGCGTTCCGGCTGGCCGCCGACCTTCTGGGTCGTCTCCGGCGGCGGGGCCGGCTGCTCCTCGCGGTTGAGGTCGCCGAGCGCGGGATTTTGGTCCGGTGACGCCTCCCCGGGCGGGGTATCCTTGCCCGGGTTGTTCTCCGGCTTCGCTTGCTGGTCCGGCGGCGGCTGCCCCGGCTCGCCCTCGGGCGGCTGCTGGTCCGGCGGCGGTTCGCCCGAGGAGGACTTCTGCTGCGGCGGGGAGTCCTTCTTCTGGTTCTTGTCTTGCTCCTGCTGGGGCGGGGGTTGGTCGGGTTTCTCCTCCGGCGGCGGTTCCGGAGGCTTGGCCAGCAACTCCTCGAGCTCGGTGCGCAGGCGGGCCCAGTCGGCGGCCGCGGCCTCGAGCTTCTGCCCCAGGGCGACCGCCTCGAGCGCATCCCGCACCGGGCCTTCCGGGACCGGTTGGCCGCCGGACTTTAGCTGCGAGCCCCAGGTGAGCGTTTCCCGGCCGAGTTCCGCCCAGTCGCGCGCGCGGTGCTCCGGGGCGGCGGCGAGGCGGCCGACCATCCGGCCGAGCGGGGAGGGCGGCGGCACCTCGGGCGCGGGCGGAGTGGCCGGGGAAGGGGCCGCGGCCGGGCCCGGAGCCGTCGGCGGGGGCGGGACCGGATCCTCGCGCCGGGCCGCGGCGGGGGCGGGCGCCGGCGCGGCCAGCAGGGCGAGGAGCAGCGCGGTGGTCGCGGCCGCGGCGGGCCGCGGGGCCGGATGGCGGAGGGGGAGGGCGCGGGGCTTCGGGCGCACGGGGAACTCGGTGAAGAAACTGACCAAGAGGCACCACAACGCGAGCGCCAGCGGCCACTGGTACCGCTCGACCTGGCGCACGGTCTTGCGTTCCGCGAAGCGCCCGCGCTGGCCGCGTTCCACCGTCTCCCGCAGCAGCGCCGAGAGATCCAGCCACGCGCTGGCGTCCCGGTAGGTGCCGCCGGTGACGCGCGCCAGGTCCTGCAGGGTCGAGGTCTCGAGGCGGGACATCACCACGGCCCCGCGCTCGTCCTTCACCAGCCCGCCGGCGCCGTCCGGGATCATCCCGCCGGCCGCGGTCCCGATACCGAGGGAGAGCACGCGGATCTCCTTCCGCGCAAGTTCGGCGGCGCGATCTTTCCAGCGTTCATCCGTCGCCTCGCCGTCGCTGAGCACCACAAGGAAGCGGTCGGCCGCGGCGGTGGTGCCGAAGGCCTGGAGGGAGGCGTCGAGCAGCGCGCCGTAATTGCTCCCGCCCTGCGGCAGGAAGTCCGGGTTCAGCGCCGGGAGGAATTCCCGCAGGATCTCGTAATCCGCGCTGAGCGGGGCCTGCAGGAAGGCGGTCCCCGCGAACACGACCAGGCCGACCCGCTCGCCCGCCAGTTTCTCGAGGAGGGACTGGATCAGCAGCTTGGCGCGCTCGAGCCGCGAGGGCTTCACGTCGGGGGTGAGCATCGAACGGGATAGGTCCACCGCGAGGAGGATCTCGCGGGCCTGGTCGAAGACCGGTTCCTCGAGGCGTCCCCACTGCGGGCGGGCGAGCGCGAGCACGGCGAGGGCGAGCCCCGCGGCCAGCCACCAGCGCGGGCGGCGGCCGGGCCGGGGGAGCGCGTCGGCCGGCGTGAGGCGGAGCCCGCCCGCGCCCGCCTCCGCCCGCAGGATGCGCGGGCGGGCCACGTCCGCGGCCGCGCGCGCGCGCCGGTCGAGCACCAGCAGGAGCACCGGTACGGCCAGCAGCCAGAGGAGGGCGGGGAGGGCGAAGGTCACGCGGCCACCTCCCGGCGGAACGGCGGGCGCGCCGCGGCGGCCCCGAGCGCCAGCAGGCCGAGACCCGGCCACGCGGCCCACGCGAAGAGCTCCGTCGTCACCAGGTAGCTCTTGGCCTGGAATTCGATCTTCTGCGCCCGGTCGATGGCGCGGAACGCGGACTCGATCGTGCCTGTGTCCGCCGCGCGGAAGAACTTCCCGCCCGTCTGGTTCGCGATCTCCCGCAGCGTGCCCTCGTCGAGGTCCGAGAGCATCCGCCGGTAGGTGACCTTGCGGCCCTGGTCGTCGTAGATCGGGACGGGCACGTAGCCCTCCTTGCCGGAACCGATGGTGTAGATCGGCACGCCGCGGGACTTGGCGATCTCGGCCGCCTGGAGCGGCTGCAGCGCGCCGCGGTTGTTCGCGCCGTCCGTCAGCAGCACCACGAAGGCCCCGATCCGGCGGCCCGCGGCGTCCTTGCGCGCCTGCTCCAGGCGGGTGAGGGCGACGCCGAGCCCGTCCCCGATCGCGGTGCCGTCCTCGATCATCCCGATGCGGACGCGCGCCAGCTGCCGCGCGAGCCAGTCGTGGTCGAAGGTGAGCGGGGCCATCGTGTAGGCGCGGCCGGAGAAGAGGACGATCCCGATGCGGTCCGTGGGCCGCCGCTCGATGAAGGCCTCGATCACGGGCTTGATCGCCTGCAGGCGGTTGATGCGCTCCCCGTCCTTCTCGAAGTCCTCGGCCCGCATCGAAGTCGAGAGGTCGATCGCGAGGACGATGTCGTAGCCCTCAGAACGCACCTCGCGCCGGTCCTCTACGCGTTGGGGCCGCGCGAGGGCGACTACGAGCAATGCGAGCCCCGCGAGTACGAGCGCCGCGGGCCACCGGCCGGGGGCGGCGAGGGAAGGGCGATGCCACGCGGCTGCGAACGGCACGAGCAGCACCGGCACGCGCCGCCGGCCCCGCAGCCAAACGACCAGCGGCAACGCGAGCAGCGCCAGCAGCCAGAGCGGGTCCTGAAGGGTGAGGCGGCCCATCGTTCAGCCCCGCCCCGGGCTCATCCGGGCGTGGAAGAAGCGCACCAGCGCGTCGAGCCGGTTCTCCCCGGTGCCGACCGCGAGGCGGGTGAGCGGATCGGGGAACAGGGCCTGCCAGGCTCGCTCCCGCGCGGCCACCCACGCGGCGTGCGCGGCCTGCTCCGCCGCGCCCCCGTCGATCGTGACCAGCCGGCCCGCCACCGCGTCGTAGGCCGCGAACGGCTCCCCCGCCGGCAGCTGCCGGTCCCAGGGATCGTCCACCCGGAAGCCCATCGTCTGGTAGCGCCGCTGCAGCACGCTCCAGCCCTCGGGCCGCGGATCGTCGCCGGCCGAGCGCGCGACCGGCGGGAAATCCCCCAGCCAGATCAGGATGCTGTGCTTGGGCGCCGCGCGGGCGAGGAACCGCCAAGGCGGCACCGGCGCCGGCGCGTCCGGCGGGGTGGCCGGCCGGGCCAGCAACGACGCCGCCAGCTGCAGGATCCGCCCGCGGCCGCGCACCGGCTCCCGCACGTCGTTGCCCCCGGGCCCTGCGTGCACGAAACCCACCCGGTCCCGGTTCACCGCCCCCAGCAGCATCACCAGCCCCGCCAGCTCGAGCAGCGCCTCCCGTCGCGACTGCGCCCCGGACCCGAAGCCCAGCGAGGGCGAGTCCTCCAGCACCAGCAGCACGGTGACCTCCCGCTCCTCGACGAACTTCTTCCGGTACGGCTCCCCGAGGCGCGCGGTCACGTTCCAGTCGATGTCGCGCACGTCGTCCCCGAATTCGTACTTCACCACCTGGTCGAATTCCATCCCCCGCCCCCGGAAGGCGGAACGGTACTCGCCGCTCAGCATCGCCTCCACCGCGTGGCGCACCCGCCACTCCAGCCGGCGCAACGCCGCCAGCGGCGCGGCGGCGGCCGGGGCGGGCGGGGCGGCGGGGGCGGCGGCGGGCATCGGCGGACGCCCTAGACGGCGGGCACCGCGGTGCGGGTGATCACGTCCGCCACCAACTTGTCCGCCGTGATCTCCTCGGCCTCGGCCTCGTAGGTCAGGCCAATCCGGTGCCGCAGGATGTCCGGCGCGAGCTCCTGGATCAGCCCGGGGGAAACATGGTCCTCGCCCCGCAGCCACGCCAGCGCCCGCCCCGCCTGGTAGAGCGCGAGCGAGGCCCGGGGCGACGCCCCGAACGACAGGTGCCGCCGCGGCGCGGCCACGTCCGCTAGCGCCCGCGTCCCGCGCACCAGCGCGAGGATGTAGCCCTGCACCGCCGGCGAGAGATGGATCGCGTCGACCTCCGCCCGGAGCGCGAGCAGCTCTTCCCCGTTGGACACCGCCGCGAGCGCCGGCTGGCGCGTCACCTGGCCCCAGCGCTGCAGCATCGCCGCCTCCTCGGCGGCGCTGGGGTAGTCCACGAGCAGCTTGAACAGGAAACGGTCGGTCTGCGCTTCCGGCAGCGGGTAGGTGCCCTCCTGCTCCACCGGGTTCTGGGTCGCCATCACGAAGAATGGCCGGGGCAGGGCGTGGGTCTGGCCGCCCAGGGTCACCTGCCGCTCCTGCATCCCCTCGAGCAAGGCGCTCTGCACCTTCGCCGGCGCCCGGTTGATCTCGTCCGCCAGCACCAGGTTGGCAAAGATCGGCCCGCGGTGGGCGGTGAACTCCCCCGTCTTCGGCTGGAAGATCATCGTGCCCACCACGTCGCTCGGCAGCAGATCCGGAGTGAACTGGATCCGCTCGAACTGCACCCCGAGGGCCGTGCCGAGCGACTTTACCAGCAGGGTCTTCGCCAGCCCGGGCATGCCCTCGAGCAATACGTGGCCGTTGGCCAGTAAGGCCACCAGCAGGCGTTCGACGACGGCGTCCTGGCCGACGACGGCCTTGCCGATTTCAGCGCGGAGTTTCTGGGACCAGGCGGGACCGGTGGGCGGCATGCGTTAAGGGCGGGAAGGTGAACGGGATCGCGCGCCTTTGGCAACCCGCCCGTCGCCACCCCCCTGGCGCCCTCCGCGGCCGGGCTCAGGCCGCCACCGGCTCGTCCGTCCGCCGGCGCGGCTGCCGCGGGCGGTAGGCGGCCGCGAAGAGCGCGAATCCCGGCCGCTCCACGCCGTCGGGCGTGAACCGCACATACCCCTTCTGCGCCGCCACCCGGATCAGCGCACCGCGGTGCTGCACCCCCAGCTTCCGGTGCAGGTCCCGTCGCACTGAGGAGATGGTTGCCGGGCTCAGCCGCAGCAGCTCTGCCGCCTCGTCGTCATCGCACCCCGCCCCGATCACGCTCAACACGAGCTGCTCGAAGTCCGTCAGCAGCCGGAACAGCGCCGTGGGCGCCGCCGAGATCTGCCGCAACTGGCCCTGCACCGAGGGGCTCCAGGACCGCTGCCCCGCGAGCACCCGCTTCAGGGCCAGACGGAAGGCCCCGGGCTCCTCCGTGGCGGCGTCGAACACCCCCTCCACCGCGAGGGTCCGCAGGGCCGAAAGGGTTCGGTAGGCGCAGCGGAGCGTCACCACCAAGACCCTCCGGGCCCGGCGCGGCGCCCGGGTAGACTGGGCCAGTAGATCGAGCGCGTCGCCCTCGGGCCCCTCCCCGAGACTGCCCAGCAACAAGTCCACCGGCGCCCGGTCGAGGAGGGCCCGCGCCGCGGCGACGTGCGGCGCGACCGTGATCCGCGCCCCCGGCAGCACGGCCTCCACGTGGGCCCGGAGGGTGGCGGCGTAAAGCTGGTCCGCCTTGAGGATGATAACGGTGGGGTGCGTTTCCATGCGCGCACCGTGCCCGGCCCCGGCCCCTTCCGAAACGGGCCTGCCGTAACTTTTCCGTTACGCCCCCACCGGGGCCAGGCGCAGCCGGTAGCCAGACTTCGGGATCACCTCGATCCACGCGCGCGCGTCGACGCCCGCACGGGCGGCCGCGGCGCAGAGCTTGCCGAGGAGGACCCGTAGGTTACCCGTATCCCCTCGGAACGGCCGGCCCAGAATCTCCGCGTAGAGGACCTCGTAGGCGACGACCTCCGCGGGGGACCTTGCTAACTGCTCCGCAAGCTGTGCCTCGCGGGGCGCGAGGGTGGTCCGACGGGCGCCGTAGCGCAGGGTCCGGTCCGCGGGGTCCAGCCTGCCGCCCGCGAACGCCAGCCGCGTCGGCCGGGGCCGCGACACCGGGCCCGGCTCGCCCCGGAAACGCTCCAGGTAGGCCAGCAGCACCTCGATGCGCACGGGCTCCCGCAAGACGCAGTCCGCGCCCAGCGCCACCAGCCGGGCCTCCACCGTCCCGCTGGTGCCCGCCGGCACCAGCACCAGCCGCCGGCAGCGCGCGTCCGCCAGCGCCTCGAGCACCTCCTCGGCGAGGCCGTCCCGCAGGGCGCGCCGGACCACGGCCACCCGTGGCCGCAGCCGGGGAATCCGCCGCCGCGCCGCGGCGACCGTGGCGCAGGCTTCAGTAACCCAACCCCGGCCCGCGCACAGTTCGGCTAGGACGGATCCCTCGCGCTCCGCGCTGTCGACGAGAAGGATCATCGCCGGCTTCAGACGGGCAGCGCCAGCGCGAGGCTGAAGCGGCCGGAATGCGGCGACACCGCCGCGCCCAAGACCCCGTGGCAGCGCCGGACCCCGGCGACGAGGCCCCGCGCCGTGATGGTCGCGAGCGGCTCGTGCTGTTCCTGTAGCCACGACTCTAGCGCGGCGGACGTCAGCGCCGGCCCCGTCCCGGTAATGGTGATCAGCACCGCCGCGTGGCCGGCCGGCGCGTTGCGGCGGTTGTACCACGCGAAGTTGCGGAGCGCGGGCTCGCGGAAAGCCTCCTCAAGCCGGCCCAGCGGCTCCGCCCGCACCCCCACCGTCGTCCGGCGCGGCGCGCCGGCGAGCGCCGCTCCCATCGCCGGGGTCATCATCAGCAAAAAGTCGATGCCCGAGAGCCCCCGCACTGGCAGGCCCGCAGCCCCCGGCGTGAACTCCACCGCTTTGCCCTCCTCCTCGCCCCGGCACATCCGCAGGGCGATCGCCGCCGCGTGCCGGATGCCCTCGTCCACCACTGCCGGCGAGGTGTCCCGGCTGCCGTAGCCGGTGTCGAAGAATGCCTCCGTGACGGCCATTGCGGCCTCCGCCGTACGCCGCGCCTCTTCGAGCCGGCGGGTGAACTGCGCCGCCCGCGGATCCGCGCGCACGGGCGTCCCCAGCAGCGACTGCGAGGCGAGCAGCTGCGCGTGCACCGTCGTCAGCAGCCCCGCCGTCTGCCGGAGCGCGTCACGCGCCGTCTCCGAGGCCACCAGCTCGACGTCCCGTTCGAGCAGGGCCGCCTCGCGCTCCCCCGCCACGACTCCCGCCTGCCGGGCCAGGTCCTGATCCTCTCGCCGCTGCCGGGTGCGCGCCACCCATTCGGGGATCCGCGCTTCGAAGTCCGCCTTCCCGGGCAGGGGCTTCGACAGGAAGTCGTAGACCTGCAGCGGGATGGTGCGCCGCAGGTTCTCCGCGGAATCGAACGCGCTGAGCACCACGAACCCCAGCGCCGGGTCCACCTGCTGCGCCGCCTCGATGAAGGCGAAGCCGTCCATCCGGGGCATGTGCAGGTCAGCGAGGCACAGGTCGAAGCGCGTCTCCCGCAGGCGCTCGAGCCCCGCCGCCGCGTCGAAGGCGAACACCAGCTCGTGCGCGCCCCCCAGCCGCAGGCGGAGCGACGCGTGGATCTGGCGCTCGTCGTCCACGACGAGGATCCGGGTCGGCAAAATGGCACTGGTCGTGGAGGTCACGGCGAGGGCTCAGGTTGCCGCCGCGAGCGCCGCGGGGTCCACGGGCAGGTCGACGCTGAGCGTGGTCCCGGCGCCCGGCCGGCTCTCGACCGTGATCCGCCCGTGGTGCAGGTGCGCGATGCGCTGTGAGATGGTCAGCCCGAGGCCGAACCCCCGCACCTCCTCCCCGAGCTCCTTCGTCGTGAAGTACGGGTCAAAGATCCGCGCCTGGGTCGCCGCGTCCATCCCACACCCCCGGTCAATGACCCGCAGCGTGATCATCCCTGCCACCGGTCCCTCCGCGGTCAGCCGCACCTCGCCGCCCCGCGTGGACGCGTCGATCGCGTTGTTCACCAGGTTCACCAGCAGCCGCTGCAGCAGCACCGTGTCCGCTTGCAGCGTCCCTACGCAGGTGCTGTGCGCGACGAGGGTGACGCCGCGGCGGGCCGCCCGCTCCACCGCCAGGCTCCGCGCGGCCTCAAGCAGCCCCCCCGGCTCGACCGGGGCGTAACGCGGCGTCAGGCGTGCCGAGAAGAAAAGCGCCTCCCGCAGGTAGGTTGTCATCACCTCGATCGCCCGGCTGGCCGCGCGATGCACCTCCTCCTCCGCGCTGCCCGCTGGCGCCCGCCCCTCCGTGTGCACCAGAAACGACGAGACCGGCGTGATCAGGTTCTTCAGGTCGTGGGCCAGACCGCGGGACATCATCGCGAGGTATTCCATCCGCGCGCGCAAAGCGAGCTGGTCCATCAGCCGCGAACGCGTGAGAATGTTGTCGATCAGTTCCGCGGTGTGCAGCAGGCGAGTCACGTCGGGGTAGGTGAAGGGCCACTCGGTGCGGCGGACGCCGATGGCGACGAGGAGGTTCGGGGCGGGGCTCTCCCGCGGCACCGCGACGAGGGCCCCGGCGCCGAGCTCACGCAGGAGGGCGTCGAGGTCCTCGAGGGCGGCGGTGGGCCGACGGCGCTGCAGGCTCTCCGGGGTGATCCAGCCGTCCTCGCGCAGGGCGGTGATCGCCGCGCAGTCCCGGCGGATGGAGTGGCCGCCGCCGGTGTAGGCCTCGCCGCTGCGGGCGAGAATCACGGCGGACCGAGCGTCGTGGCGCGACGCGAGCAGGGTCTCGAACTCGGCGGTCAGCCGCGCGGTGTCTGCCTCCCGCATTGCCACCTGGAGTACCTCGGTGCGCAGCGCGCGGATCCGGGAGGAGTCATCGAGCCCGAACCATCGCCGCATCCGCGCATCAAGCCAGAAGGTCGCCGAACCGCACAGGAACATGCTCAGCGGCCAGGCGATGTGCGGCGGGAGGCTGGGGGAAAGAGCGGATCCGAAGCCGAAGGTCATGCAGCCAACAAGTAAGAGAGTGAGGAGTCTTTGACCTACGTGAATCAGGATTTGTCGGGCGTTGAATATGTGTGGGCTGGCAAGTGCCCACGCCATAAAAACGTAAGTCAAAAATACAACAATTACACTCGCGCGGTTGATGGATCGGATTCCGGTTAGATTCCCGATGCCGTTTAATATCGCCATGAGCAAGCCGCCTAGGCTTGTGACTATAACTAAATATTGAAGTTCAAGGCGTCGTATTCCGCGAGCTCGACGTATGCTAGCTACAGTCTTTGCGGATGCCAGAACGAATAAAGTAATAATCGAAAAATTATGGATGTAGTACGAAGTGCCCCTGGATATGATATTATTAGAATTGAGTTCGGTGAAGTCGTTACTAAGTGAAATAAGGCCTAGTAAAACCGACAATATTAAGAATAATTTAGTATCTGAAATTATTCCTAAGATCCCCTGCCTTCTGCTTTCGATCGATTCGCGAAGGGCCCATTGTCCCCATGGTAAAAATGAAGATACGAATGCATTTGCTTTTAGCCAGAACGTTATAGCCAAAAGTCGATTCGGGGTAGCGTGCTGACCGCTGATCATTGCCCCAAATACGCAAATCAGCCAAAGTGCTAATATAATGCAAAGTAGACAGAATGCCTTGTATGAGTTTCTGTTAGGATTCCCAATGTAAAGGGCAATACCGATGCAAAAAATTAAGACGGACGAAAATATGACGAGAGAGATCATGTTCTTTCTGCCACGTTCAGAAGGTCGAAAACATTAGATTGGATGGGCGTCTATCTGGAATTCCGGTGAGGAATCTGGCGATATCTTGCTTGGGGCCGTGTGCCGGTAACGAGTCGAATTACCCTGAATTCAGGGTATAAGGGCGCCTTGACTTCCTCGCGTGACTAAGGTGGTCCCCGTCGGTTGGACAGCGGATCGGGTAAATTAAGTTAAGAGAGACCAAGGTGCTTTCGATGCCTTGGCCGACTCCGAGGACAGGAGCCGAAGAGCTTGCCGCAGGAGTCGGCCCGGGGTCGGACGGATGGTTTGGGGCGTCATTGGTTGATAGGGGTATTTACGTGACTCAACCAATCACTACGGATTGTGGTTTCCGAGCGCATCGTAGGTCGTCGGCGCGACTTGGGCCGCTTGTTCCGCCAGTCGGTAAAACAGTTTGCCGCGGTACGCCGAGG
>VHCY01000085.1 GCA_016871595.1 Verrucomicrobiota bacterium | reverse complement strand
CAGGAGCTCGTCCGCGCGCTCGACCGCGGTCAGGACCCAGAGCAGGTAGCGGGAATCGCAGTGGATGCTGCGGGTCCGCTCGCGGTCGTGGAAATAGTCCGAGGCCACGGTGTCGTAGGTGCCATCGAAGAGGAGCCCCACGAGCTCGCCGCGGGCGTTGAGGGTGGGGGAGCCGGAATTGCCTCCGGTGGTATCCACGTTGGAGAGGAAGTTCACCGGCACGTCCTTCAGGCGCGGGTCCACGTAGGGGGACGCCGGGCCCGCGCGGAGGGCGCGGATGGCCGCCAGCTGGGCCTCGGGGGCGTGGAAGTCGCCCGTGCCGGTGGCCTTGGCCGCGATGCCCCGGAGGGTGGTTTGCGGCAGGTAGAAAAGGCCGTCGCGGCTCTCGACGCCCTTCACGGTCCCGTAGGTCACCCGCAGGGTGCCGTTGGCGTCCGGGGCGACGCGGCCGCCGGCGTGGGCCAGCACCGCCTTCGCGTGCACCGGGCTGAGGCGGGCGAGGCGTCCGCTGTAGTCCTTCGCCTCCGTGCGCACCTGTTCCTGCACGGGGAACAGGGCCGCGGCCACCTGCAGCAGCGGATCCGCCGCCGCCGCGAGGGCCGCGGTATCCTTCCCGAACAGGCCGAGGCGGAAGTCCCGCTCATAGAGGCGCGAGGCGGTGACGTGCCGCTCGACCCACGCCGTGATGGCCGCGGTCGCGGCCGCGGCCTCCTGGCCGGGGGTCAGGCCGACAAGGCGGTCGAGCACGGTGAGGCGGGCGTCCGCGGGCAGTTTCGCGATGGATTCAAGGTGGTAGGCGAGGAGCGCACGGTCGGCGCGGCGGTCGAGGCTGCGCTGGAGCCGTTCGAGGCCCTCGCGGAGGCGGGGCCAGTTGCGTTCCTGGAACTGGGGGTCGCGCTCGGCGTCGGGCTTGGCGGCCTCGACGGCGAGGCGGTGCAGGCTCTCGGCCGCGCCGAGGGCTGTGCCGGCGCCGGTGAACTCCCCGAGGAGCAGGTTGCGCTCGCGCCGGCGGGCCCGCTCGGCCTGCAGGGCGCGGATCCCGGGGATCGCGGCCCCATACTCGGCGCGCCGTGCGGGGTCGGCCTCGATCCACGCCACCAGTTCCCGCTCCGCCGCCTCCTTTTGCGCCAGCACGCCGCCCCGGACCATCGCCTCCTGGACGCCCCGGGTCTTGGTCAGGGTGTTGTGCAGGCCGCGGATCCGGGTCGACACCCGCAGCGCCGTCTCCGGGTCCTCGGCGCCCGCGCGTTCGAGCAAGGCGATCTGTTCCGGGGAGCGCCGCAGCAGCCGCGGCAGGCTGAACTCGACCGTCTCCCGGATGGTGTCGAACGACGGGAAGCGCGCGGTGCGGCCCGGGTAACCCGCCACGAACACCAGGTCGCCGGGCGACGCGCCGGCGGCGGAGACCTTCAGCCAGTGCTTGGGGCGGTAGGGCACGTTGCCCGGTGCCGGGGCCGCGGGCCGGCCGTCCGGACCCACGTACGCCCGCAGGAAGCCGAAATCGCCCGTGTGCCGCGGCCACTGCCAGTTGTCGGTCTCGCCCCCGAAGTTGCCGATCCCCGCGGCCGGCGCGTACACCAGCCGCACGTCCCGGATCTCCAGCTGGGTGATCGCCAGGTACTGCAGGCCCTCGAAAAAGGAGGTCACGGTGCAGCGGTATCCGGGCTCCCGCTCGCGCGCCGCCGTCAGTTCCTTCTGCCGCCGCTCGAGCAGGTCAAAGTAGGCCCGGCCGGTCACGTCCGGAGGGATGTTGCCCTTCACCGCGGCGGTCACGTCCTCCACCGCGACGGTCACGAACACCCGCGAGCCGGGTCCGCCCGGCAGCTCCGCGGTGCGTTCCCGGGCCAGGAAGCCGTCGACCATCAAGTTGCGGTCGGGTCGCGAATTGAACTGCAGGGGGCCCTGGATGCAGTGGTGGTTGGTCACGATCAGGCCATCCGGGGAGACGAAGGAGGCGCTGCAACCGCCGAGCGAGACGACCGCGCCGAGGGGGAAGCCGGTGACGTCGGCGAAGGCCCCGGCATCGCCCTTGAAGCCGAGGGCCGCGAGCGGGCCGGCGAGGTCGGGCATCTGGCGCGGGAGCCACATCCCCTCTTCGGCGCGGACGGGAGGCGTGGCGAGGACGGCGGCGAGGAGCAACCGGGCGAGGGGGCGGGGGAGCGGCTTCAGGTTCAAGGCGCGGACCCTAGCGCGCCGGCGCCGCGCGTAAAGTCCGGGGTGGGCTAGGGTGCGCGCCGGGGCGAATTTTTTTCATACCCGGCGACGACGGGCGTAAGGGGCACGGGAGTTGCTAGCGTCGCGTTGCGGGTCACCCCGCGTGATGCCGCCCATCCTGGATAGCCGTCGCCTGCTCGCCTTCGCCACCGTGGTGAAGGTAGGTAGTTTCACCCAGGCGGCGCGGGAACTGAGCCTGACCCAGTCGGCGGTCAGCCACGCCATCCGCGGGCTCGAGGACGAATTGGGCGTCACCCTGTTCCGCCGGGAGGGAAGGGCGGTGCGCCTGACCTCGGGGGGCCGCTACCTCGCGGAGCGGGCGGATGTGATCCTCGGGGAAATGCGGACGGCCCGGACGGGCGTCCAAGCCCTGGCGCAGGGCGCGGATTGAGGGCCCTCGTCGGGCGTTGGTCGGCCCCCTGAGTTGGTCGGATCGCCCCTGAGATTAGGGCTAACCTGCTATTCCGGAGGCGCTTGCTCAGGCTCAAGGTGTCCGGCCCGTGCCGTGGAACTTCAGCTACCTCACCCTGCCCGAGTGGCGGGCGTTGGCCACGGTGGACGCCTCCGCGGCGGACATCGTGATCGTGGCGGCCTCGCGGGTGGACGAGTTACCGGCCGGGGTGGGGGACTGGGTGGAACTCTGCCTCGCCGCGCCGCGCACCACCACCGGGATGCTGGTGGCATTGGTGGGCGATCCGGCGGATAACGGGGACGGGCCGACCCGCGTGCGGTCGTTCCTGCGCGAGGTGGCCGAGCGCGAGGGTTTCTCCTTCCTGGCGCCCTGAGCCGGCCGGGGCGCGGGCGGGCTCAGGCCGCGGCCCGCGGGGCCGCCGGCCACCACTGGTAGAGGAAAAAGTACACCAGCACGCCGGTGACGCTCACGTAGTACCAGATCGGGAAGGTCCAGCGCGCCCAGCGGCGGTGCCGCTCGAAATCCCCCCGGATCGCCAGCCAGAAGGTCCGCGGCACCAGGTAGGCGATTGCGATCGCCAGCAGGATGTGGCTGATCAGCATCGTGTAGTACACGGTCGCGATCGTCCCGGTGCCCCCGAAGGGCGTGTGCACGCCCCGCACCAGAATCTTGTGGGCGACGTAGCCGATGAGGAACACCGCCGACACCGCCCCGGCCGAGAGCATCGCCGCCCGGTGGCGCGCCAGCGCGGCGGTTCGTCCTGGCCCGGCCGGTTGCCGCAGCGCCTGCCGCACGAAGACGAAGCCGCAGGTCATCAGGACCGTGGCCAGCGCGTTCAGGCCGGCGTTGAAGGCGGGGATGTCGTGGAGGCTCATCGGAAGATCAGGCGGTCCGCGACCAGTGAACCCAGCACCAGCGGAAGGTAAAGGATCGAGGTCAGAAAGAGCCGCCGCGCCGCGCGGTCCCGGCCCTCGGGGCGCAGGAAGACGATCGCGCGCCACAGGAACCATACACCACCCAGGGCCGCCACGCTCCCGTAGACCCAGGTCGCTAGGCCCCAGTAGAGGGGGAGCAGGCTGACCACGCCGAGGGCGACCGTGTTGACCAGGGCCCAAAGCGCCACCTTGCCGCCGGCCTCGTCCCGCACCGGGAGCATCGGGAAGTTGACCGCGGAATAGTCCCGCCGGTACGTCCACGCCACGGCCATAAAGTGGGGGATCTGCCAGAAGTAGAGGATCGCGAACAGGATCCAGCCCAGCGTGCTCACCCGGCCCTCGCCGGCGCTCCAGCCGATGAGCGGCGGAAACGCGCCCGCCACCGCGCCGATCTCCGTGCTCCAGACCGACCAGCGCTTGGCCGGGGTGTACCACGCCAGATACGAAACCAGCGTGAGTAGCGTGAACAGCGCCGCCAGCCGGTCCACCCGCCCGAACAGCAGGAACAGGGCTACGATGCACATCAGCGAGCCGAGAACGAACGCCGAGCCGGTCGGCACCTTGCCCGTCGGGATCGGCCGGTCCGCAGTCCGCGCCATCCGCGCGTCCGTCTCGTGTTCCAGCCACTGGTTCAGCACCGCTACCCCCCCGGCGGCCAGGGCGGTCCCGACCAGCAGCCAGCAGACCTCCGCGAGGTCGGACGCCGGGCGCGCCGCGTAATACCCGACCAGCGCCGTCAGGACCGAGAGCAGGCTCAGCCGCGGCTTGGTGAGGGCCAGGTAATCGCGGAACGTCGCGGCGGCCGGCGCACTCATCCGCGGGAGGGGGTGGCCAGCGGCGCCGGGCCGTCCAGTTGGTCGCGGTGCGCGACCCACGTGAGCCAGAAGGTGACGGCCAGCGTGAGGGCGCCGATCACGACGTGGGCGGTCGTCATCTCCGGGCGTCGCAGGGTCCAGATGACCATCGCCCCGAGCAGGATCTGCAGGACTAGCAGGGTGACGAGGGCCGCGGCGCCGGCGCGCATCGCCGCGCCGGAGGCCGGGTCGCGGCGGATGGTCCAGGCGAACCAGGTGAGCGCCCCGGCTAGGATCACGGCCATCACCCGGTGGGCGAAATGGATGCCGATGCGGAAATCCCACACCGCGGGCAGGAGGGCGTTGTCCGGCGGCGGGGTCGAGAACGGGAAGCTGCCGATGGCCAGGCCCGCGTTGTTGTGCCGCATCGTCGCGGCGATCGCCAGCTGGGCCAGCAGCAGCAGGCAGCAGACGATGCCCGCGCGGCGCACCCGCGGGCCGAACGGGGCGGAGGTCTCGATCCAGCGGCGCGACAGCGCGACCGCGATCCCGATCAGCAGGCAGACGTAGACCTGCGCGAGGATGCCGTGGGGGATCCGCAGCATCTCGCCGACCGACATCGTGATGCCCGGCACGTGGAGCTCGTGCAGGAGCACCCGCTTGCCCCCGATGATCCCCTGCAGAATCACGATGCCCAGCGCCCAGTAGCCGAGGCGGCGCAGCCACGCCCGCTCCTCGCGCCGCCACAGCCAGACCGCCAGCCCGATCGTGATCAGGCCCATTACGGCGCCCGTCAGACGGTGCGAGTGCTCCGCGAACATCGAGAGGTCCGAGAGCCAGCCCTCCGGGTTGATCGAGCCGTTGGACAACGGCCAGTCGGGGAACGCCATCCCCGCGTTGATGCTGGTGGTGAACGCGCCGAGCGTGACCAGCAGGAAGACCCACCCCGAGCCCGCGGCGGCGAACGCGGCGAGCGCGGGCTGGTGGATAGTGGTGCGGCGGGCTCCGGATTCGGCGGCCATACGGGTGCGGTCGGGGAGATGAAGCGGGGCGCGCCCGCGCCGCAAACCCTTTGACAATTTTGTCCCCCGCCGGATCGGTTTAGTAGATGCCCGCGTGTCGCCTATTCATCCTCCTGGGCCTGCTGGCGGCCGCGCTGGCCGGGTGCCGCCGCGCCGCCGAGGCTCCGGCCGCGGCCCCGGCCGCGCGCCCCGCGGAGGTCCGGCACCCGCTGACCGGCCTCATCCTGAAGGTCGAGGCCGAGCAGGGCGTCCTCATCGTCCAGCACGAGGAGATTAAGGGCTATATGCCCGCGATGACGATGGAGCTGGCCGTCGGTCCGGAGGAGTTGGCGGTGGCCCGCGCGGGCCGGCGCATCCGGGCGGATCTGGTGGAGGGCGCGGACGGCGTCTACCGGTTGGAGCGGATCTGGCCGGACGAGGCCTCCACCGAGGCCAAGGCGGTCGCGGCCGCGGCGCTCCAGCTGCGCCAGGACACGCACACGCGGGGACGCCACGCCTACCGCGAGGTCGGGGAGGTGACGCCGGACTTCGCCCTGCTGGACCAGGACGGGCGCGTCGTGCAGATGGCGCGGTTCCGCGGGAAACAGGTGCTGCTCAACTTCATCTTCACCCGCTGCCCGGTGGCCACGATGTGCCCGGCGTCGACCGCGAAGATGATCACCGCGCAGCGCCTCGCGCGGGAGGCGGGGGTCGTTAACCTCGAGTTGGTCTCGATCACGCTGGATCCCACCCACGACACGCCGGGGGTGTTGCACGCCTATGCGGCGATCCGGGGGATCGACACCGCGAACTTCTCCTTCCTGACCGGCCCGACCCAGGCGATCCGCGACCTGCTGGCCCAGTTCGGGGTCAGCACCCAGTTCCAAGGGGATATCCTCCAGCACACCCTGGCCACGGTGCTGATCGCGCCGGACGGGCGGATCGCGCACCGCACGGACGGGAGCCAGTGGGATCCCGAGGAGTTCGTCCGCCGCCTTTCCCGCTGATGTCCACCGCCGCCTCCGTCCCGCCGCTCGACCGTCCGCCCTTCGCCTGGGGCCAGTTCCTCGCGCTCACCGCGGGGGCCGCCGTGGTGTTCGCGCTGCTGCGGCTCATCCCGACGGGCAGCGACCTGAACCATATGGATTTCCGGGTCGAGGCGAAGGGCGGCCAAGCGATCGAGTTCTGCGACCCGCTCAATCCGCAGTTCATCCCGGTGGTCGCGGTGAAGTCCCCCGTGGTGATGGAGGTCGCGTCCGCCGTCCCGCCGGTCGCCGGGCGCGCGGTGGCAGCGGTGGTCACCCTGCGGACCGCGCGCGGCAAGGCGATCGGCCCGGAGGACCTGCAGGTGACGCACACCCGCCGCCTGCACCTGCTGGCCGTCGACCCCACCTTGGCGGATTACCAGCACCTGCACCCCGCGCCCGGCGCGCAACCCGGCGAATGGGCCTTCACCTTCACCCCGGCGCGGCCCGGCACCTACCGGATCTTCGCGGACTTCACCCCGACCGCCACCGGCCGGGGGCTCTACGCGAGCGCGGACGTCGAGGTGGCGCCCGCCGCCGGCGCCTCCGCCGCGCCTGCGCCCGCGCCGATCGCCGCGGGGGAGCCGCTGACGCGGGACGGCCACCGCTACGCGTTGAGCGTGCGCCCGGCGCCCGCGCGGGCGGGCCAGCCGCTGGACCTGCGCTTCGGCGTGGAACGGACGGACGGGGCCGCGTTCGCGCTGGGCGAGGTGATGGACGCGTTCGCGCACCTCGTGGCGTTCGACGCGGAGCGCTCCGGCTTCGCCCACCTGCATCCGGTCGTGACCGGACCGGCGCGGCCCGGGCCGGCCCCGCGGACGGAACTCGACTTCAAGCTGACCATCCCGCGCGCCGGCCGTTACACCATCTGGGCGCAACTGAGCCTCGAGGGCCGCGAGGTGTTCGTGCCGTTTCAGTTGGAAGTGAAATGAGCGCTCCCGGCCGGGCGCGGAACCGGGGTGAGGCGTGGGAGCGCCGCGTGCCGCCGCTGCTGGCGTGGGCATTGGCGGCGGGTGCCGTCTGGGCGCTGGGGCGCGGCTGGCCGGCGCCGGGCTGGGGTGGGCCGGGGGCGTCCGTCGCGGCCGGACTGCTGGCGGGCGCGGGAGGCGGGTTCGCGGGGGCGGGGGTGTGGCGATTCCGCCGGGCGGCGACCAGTTTGAGCCCGGTCGACGGGGCGGGCGTGCGCGTCCTGGTGGTGGACGGGGTGTACGCGTGGACGCGGAACGATGTACCTGGGGTTGGCGTTGGCGCTGGCGGGGGTCGTGGTCTGGCGGGGGAGTGCGGTCGCGGTGGCGCCGTGGCCGCTGTTCTGCGCCTTCCTGCAGCGGTTCCAGATCCGGCCGGAGGAGCGGGACCTGGCCGCCGCGTTCGGCCCGGAATTCGCGGCGTACCGGGCGCGGGTCGGCCGCTGGTTCGGCCGGCGGGCAAAGCTGAAGGGGTGATCGGGCGCGGCGCCCGGAAGCGCGGACTGCCCCCCGCTCAGGCCTCGTTGGCGCGGAGGACCCGCAGCATATTCCCGCCGATGATCTTCCGGATGTCGTCGTCCGGGTAGCCGCGCTGGACCAGACCCACGGTGAACAGCGGCCAGTTGGTCCACGCGAGCGACGCGGCGGCGCGCGGGTCGCGGGTGCCGGGCGTGAGCGCCCCCGCGGGCCACAGCGCCTCCCAACGGACCCGCCCCGGCGGGCGCGACGGCGCGGGGGTGTCGTTCGGCCGCAGGCGCGAGGCGTAGCCGACGTCCGTCCCGATGCCCACGTGGTCCACGCCGAACTTCCGCGCCACGTGGTCGATGTGGTCGAGGAAGGCCGGCAGGTCGCGGCCGCGGCCGAGGAAGGCCTGGATGCAGCAGATCCCGATCAGCCCGCCGGTGTCGGCGATCGCGCGGATCACCTCGTCGGTCTTGGCCCGGATGTGCGGCTGCAGCGCGGCCGCCGTCGAGTGGCTGGCGACCATCGGCCGGGTGGACGCCTTGGCCGTGTCGTGGCTGGTGCGCAGGCTGCTGTGCGAGACATCCGCGACCACGCCGTGGCGGTTGAGCTCCGCCACCGCCTGCCGGCCGAAGTCCGTCAGCCCGCCGTCCGTGGGCTCGCCGCAGCCGGTGCCGAGCGGGTTCTGGCGGTTGTAGGTGACGTGCATCATCCGCACGCCGAGGCCCGCGAAGGTCGGGATCAGGCGCAGCTCGTCCCGCGTATTCACCCACTGGCCCGGGAGCGGGACGCCGTTGGTGGTGAGCACGATCGCGTGATGCCCGGCGCGCCGGGCGGCCGCGATGTCGTCGGCGCGGACGGCCTTCGGGAAGCGGGACCGGAGGTGGTCGGTGACGTGGACCCAGCGCGCGAGGCGCTTCATCAGCTGCAGGGGGTTGTTACCCTCCTCGCCCGCGTTGCGGATGATCGCGGTCACGCCCGCCGCGGTCCACGCGCCCTCGAACTCCGCCCGTTCCGCGGCGTCGCTGACGAAGCGGGTCATCATCATCTCCTCGCGGGCGTCGTTGATCTCGCCCTCGGACGCGCCGGAGGCGATCACCCGGGCGAGCGCGGCCTGGTCGACCGCGGCCTGCGGGCCGAAGCCGTAGGTGTCCACCACGACGGACTGGGCGTGGAGCTCGAGGCCGTGCTGGAGGTCGCGGGCGGAGGGTTGAAGCAGGGCGAGGGCGGCCTGGCGGTCGGCGGCGATGCGCGGGTTCTCCGCGGCGGCCGCGGCGGCGGGCAGGGAGCGCAGGGCGAGCGGGGCGGCGGCGGCGAGGCCGAGGAAGGAGCGACGTCTCATCGGGGGCGGGGAGGCCGGGACGGGGCGCCCGGAGGGTGGGGGGAGCGTGGCCGCGCGGCCGAGCGCGGGTCAACCGGGGAATCCGAACCCGCGGCCCGGCCGAGCCGCGGCCAAGGTTCGCCAAGCGGCCCGCGTTCCGCCTCGCTTCCCGGATGGGTTCCCCCGAAGGCCTCATCCTGCTCGATCCCTTCCCGCGCCGGCTCGACCGCATCTTCGACGCCCCCACGCGCGCCCGCCTCGAGCGCCTCGGCCGCGTGCTCTGGCACGACGGTTCCCCCGCCCCCGCCGCCCACCTCGACGCGCACCTGCCCGACGCCGTCGCCCTCATCGGGCAGTCGCCGCTCGACCGCGCCCGCCTCGACCGCGCGCCCCGGCTCCGGGCGGTGTTCAACGTCGAGAGCAACTTCCTGCCGAACCTCGACTACGCCGAGTGCCACCGCCGCGGCATCCCCGTGCTCTCGACCGCGCCCGTCTACGCCCGCCCAGTGGCCGAGATGGCCCTCGGGATGGCGATCTCCCTCGCGCGCCGGATGCACGAGGCCGACGCCGCCCTGCGCGCGGGCCGGGAACGCAAGGACGACAACCACGACTCGTTCCTGCTCCACGGGAAGACGCTCGCCCTGGTCGGCCACGGCAACCTCGGCCGCGCGCTCGTCCCGCTGCTGCGGCCGTTCTCGCCGGAGCTGCTGGTGCACGACCCCTGGGTGCACCCGGCCGTGCTGCGCGAGCAGGGCCTGGTGCCGGCGGGGCTCGACGAATGCTTCGCGCGGGCGCGGGTGGTCTTCCTGCTGGCGGCGAGCACCAGCGAGAACGCCGGCCGGATCGGCGCGGCGCAGTTCGCGCGGATGGCGCCCGGCGGGGTGATCGTCCTCGCCAGCCGCGCGGAGCTGGTGGACTTCCCGGCCCTGCTGGCGGAGGCGCGCTCGGGCCGCCTGCGCGTGGGGGTCGATGTCTGGCCGGAGGAGCCGATCCCGCGCGACGAGCCGGGGCGCACCGTGCCCAACACGCTTTTGCAGGCGCACCGGTGCGGCAGCGTGCCGGAGATCCAGCCGCTGATCGGCCAGCTGGTGGCCGACGACCTGGAACTCATTCTGGCCGGCCTGCCCCCGCAGCGCTGCCAGCCCGCGCGCCTCGAGACCGTCGGCCGCATCCGCAGCCGCCCCGTGGGCGCGTGGTCCCTCGGCGCCACCCCGCCGCCCGGCCGGTCGGGGTAAGCGGCGGCGCGCCGGGAAACCGCGATTTCCGGGGTTTTCCGGCCCCGGGGAGGGCTGGCCTACCCCGGGGCGGGAAAGGTGCTTAAACGGGAAGGAATCGGCCCCGGGGCGGGATCGGATGCAGGGTTTACCCCGACCCTTGCCCGTGACCACCGGCGCACCGGCCCGGGACGTTGCAGTTGCCATCGGGCGTGGCGGGGGCATCACGGTCGTTGATGCCCGAATCACCGACCAGCGAGCCCCCCGGCTTGGCCGCCGAGGAGCGTTTGCGCGCCCTCTACCGGGCCGCCAGCCCGACGGAGAAGCTCGCGGTGGTCGCCCGCCTCAACGGCACCCTGGCCGCGCTCAAGGAGGCCGCCCTCCGGGCCGCGCACCCCGCGTGGTCCGCCGAGGAACGGCGCGCGGCCCTGCGGCGCTGGTGGTGGTCCTCGCGGGCCTGACGATGTGGGACTGGCTGTTCCAGTTCCTTAATCCGCTGGAGACGGCCGGGGTGCCCTACGCCATCGTCGGTTCCGTCGCCTCCTCCGTCTACGGTGAACCCCGGGCGACCAACGACGTGGACCTCGTCCTGCAGTGCGGGCCGGCGGACGCGGCGGGGTTGGCGCGCGCCTTTCCCGCAGATCGCTTCGACGTGCCTCCGGAGGAAGTCATCGCCGTGGAGCTAACCCGCCCGGCGGGCGGCCACCTGAACGTCATCGCCCTCAAATCAATGACCAAGGCGGACCTCTATCCCCTTACCCCCCGGGATGAGGCCTGGTTCTCCCGGCGCCGTCGACTCGAGGTGGCCGGCCGCCCGGTGTGGTTCGCGGCCCCGGAAGCGGTGATCCTGCACAAGCTGCGTTTCTTCCGCGAGGGTGGCGGGGAGAAACA
>VHCY01000084.1 GCA_016871595.1 Verrucomicrobiota bacterium | reverse complement strand
CTGCTGGTTTCCCCCGACGCGGCCGACTGGTCGGTGAGCGCGCTGCCGGTCAACCGCATCCTCCGGGGTCTGGCCGCCGGGGCGGGCGCGATCGTCGCGGTGGGCGACCAAGGGGTGTCGCTGACCTTCGAGCAGCGCGACTCGCGGCCCGCGCCGGAGATCCGCGCGGCCCCGGTGGCGCAGGCGGCCGTGCCGGGCGCGCCGGTGCGCCTCTCCGTCGCGGCCCGGAACGCGGAGGGCGCCGTCTACCAGTGGTTCCGCGATGGCGTGGCCCTGGCCGGCGAGAACACGCCGGTGCTCGAGCTGGCGGCGTTCCGCGCGGCGGACGCGGGCAGTTACGTCGTCGCGATCGTCTCGCGGAGCGGCACCACGCGTAGCGCCGCGGCGGCGTTGACGGTGGCCGCCGCGACCGACCCGGGCCGCCTCGTCAACCTGTCCATCCTCACCGCGCTGGCGGGCGCGGACGACGCCTTCACCTTCGGCGTGGTGGTGGGCGGCGCGGGAACGGCCGGCGCGAAGCCGCTGCTGTTGCGCGCGGCGGGCCCCTCGCTGGTCCCGCTCGGCCTGGACGCGGCGTCCGTCCTGCAGGACCCGCGCCTCGAGCTCTTCACCGGCCAGACGGCGGTCGGCGGTAACGACAACTGGGGGGGCGGCGCGACGCTGGCCGCGGCCTTCGCGCAGGTGGGTGCCTTCGCCTACGCGTCGCCCGGCTCGCGGGACGCCGCGCTGTTCCTGCCGGCCCTCGCGGCGGGCGCCCATTCCGCGCGGATCGCGGGGACCGGCGCCGGGACCGTGATCGCGGAGCTCTACGACGCGACGGCGAACGGGCAGTTCACCGCGGCGACCCCGCGGCTGGTGAACGTCTCCGTGCTCAAGCACCTCGGCACCGGGCTGGTCGCGGGCTTCGTCGTGGGCGGTTCCTCGCCGCGGACGGTGCTGGTCCGCGCGGTGGGCCCGACCCTCGGCGGGGCGCCCTTCGGCGTGCCCGGGGTGGTGGCCGATCCCGAGCTGCAGCTGTTCGCGGGGGAGCGGCGGATCGAGGCGAACGACAACTGGGGCGGCGGGGCCGCGCTGGCCGCGGCGTTCGCGCGCGTCGGCGCCTTCGCCCTGCCGGCGGGTTCGCGGGACGCGGCCCTGCTCGCCACCCTGCCGCCCGGCGCCTACACGGTGCGGGTGGGCGGCGTGGGGGGCACGACCGGCGTGGCCCTCGTCGAGGTTTATGAGGTTCCCTGAACTCACGCTCCCCGTGCTGATCGCCCTGCAGGTCCCCCTCGCTGCCGCCCCACCCCCTGAGGCCGTAGTGGTCGTTGCGGGCGACCTGCATTCCGCCTACGAACGATTTGCGCAGTTCGTCGCGCTGGTCGACGCCGTGCGCGCCCGCCACCCGGGGACGCCCGTGGCGGTGGCGATCAACGGCGACGCCTTCGAGCACGGCAACGGGGTCGCGCGGCGCAGCGGGGGCGAGGTGGATTTCGCGTTCCTCGCCGCCCTGGCCCGCCGCGGCCCGCTGGTCGTGAACCTCGGCAACCACGAGCCGGATTACCACGACGTGCCCGAGACCGTCCGCCGCCTGCGGGCGACCGGGGCGGAGGTGATCGCGGGCAACCTCCGCGATCCCGCCACCGGTCAACCCTACGTCGCGGCGAGCGTCGACGTGCCCTTGGGCCGGCAGCGCGTGCGGTTCATCGGGGTCACCACCGACCGGCTGGCCACGTTCCGCGTGGCGGTGCGGCCGCAGCTGGACCTCGCCGACCCGGTGGTCTGGGCGCGCGCCGCCCTGCCCGGCCTCCTCCCTGCCGGTGAGCCGCTGGTGCTGTTGAGCCACGCCGGCCTGCCGGTCGACCGCCAGCTGCTGCCGCTCGTGCCCGACGGCTCCCTCGTGGCCGGGGCGCACGACCACCTGCGTTTCACGCACGAGACCGGCCGCACCGCTTACTTCCATACCGGGAGCTGGCTCGAGGCCGCCGCCGTCGCCCGCCTCGAACGCGACGCCGCCGGCCCGCGCTGGCGGGTGGCCCTCGAGGACGTCCCCGCCGCCCCCGCCGATCCCGAACTTGCCCGCCGGATCGCGGAAGTCCTTGCCCGCCACCTGACGCCGGAGGACGCCGCCGTCGTCGGGCGCGGCCCGCGGGCGATGTCCCCCTCGGACGCCGCGCGGTTCGTGGTGGAGGCCGCGAGCCGGGCCGCCGGGGCGGATGCGGCGATGATCGGCGGGACGACCTTCGGGGCCGGCCTGCCCGCGGGCGACGTGACGCGGCACGCCTTCGACGCGTGCGTGCGTTTCGACGGGCCCCTCTTCGCCGCCACGGTTGATGGCGACTGGCTGCTCCGCCTGCAGGCGCGCTGCAACCAAGGGCCCGACACGCCGGTCGCCGAACGCGGGGGCGAGAACCTCGTGTTCGCCGCCGGCCGGCCGATCGAGGCCGGGCGCCGCTACCGGCTGGTGACCAGCGACTGGGCCGCGCGCCAGGCGACCCGCTACTTCGGCCCCGACGCGCCGGCCTTCGCGGAAGTCCAGGGCGTCACCCTCAAGGCCGCCGCGCTCGCCGCCCTGCGGCCCTGACGGGCGTTTGTGTTCGCCAGCGCGGGCGGGCGCCCCTTTTGCTCGCGGAATGGGTTTCTTCGACCGCTTCGCCGCCCGGAAGCCGGCTCCCGGTCCCGCGTCGCCCCCGGCCGCCGCCGGGGCCCCGGCGTCTGCGCCCGCCGCCCCCGCGGGCAACGTGCAGGCGCGGCTGCTCGCCGCCCGTGAACGCCTCGAGGCGCGCGACCTGCCCGGCGCCCTCGCGGTGTACGAGGAGGTGCTCGCCGGCCCGGCGGGCGACCGCGCCGACGTGCTCGTCACCATTTCCGGCGACCTCGGCGCCTCCGGCCACCTGGCGCCCATCGTCGAGCTGATCGCCCCGCGTTACGACGCCGACCGGCACGGTCCCGCCACCGGCCTGAACCTGATCCAGGCCTACCTGGCCCTCGGCAACGCGGATGCCGCCCAGCACGTGCTGGACATCCTGTTCGCCCTCAACCGGCCCGAGCTGGAGGACCGGCTCCACGGCTTCTCGAACGCCATCGCCGAGCTAATTGCCGCCCCCGATTCGGCTCCCGGGGCCGCGGGCGCTCCCGGCGCGGACGGCGCGCCGAAGATCGGCCTCATCACCGTGAGCAAGCCGGTGTGGTTCTACGGCCTCGAGCCGCTCGCCGCGCTGTTGCTGCCGCCCAAGGGGGGCCGGCTCCGCCGCATCGCCTTCACCCAGCTGGCCCAGCCCGGCGTTACCCCTTCCGCCGAGGCGTTGCGCGGCCCGGAGGACGAGACCGCCCGCCTCAGCCGGGCGCTGCCGCTCTGGTTCGCGGAGACGTTCTCCTTCGCCGCCCTCTACCAGGCGGTGGCCGCGGTGGCCTTCCAGGCTGGCGCGGAGGGCCCCGCCGGCAACCACCCGGTGGTCTTCTCCTCCGAGTGGACGCCCGAGAACCTGCGCCAGCTGGTCGAGACCCACGGCGAGGAACTCGACTACATCGTCACCGGCTCGCTGCGGGTCACCGCGGGCGAACACGAGGTCGTGTTGCGCGTCTGGGAGGTGAAGGGCCTGCGCGAGCGCAAGGTGTTCCCGGCGCGTTGGACGCCCTCCAACGCGGACGCGGTCCTCGCCCGCCTGCACGCGGACGTGCGGGCCTATATGGAATGGTCGCCGGCGAGCGCGGCCTACGCCTACGTGATCCCGGCGCAGCCGCGCGCCTGGCTCGACACCCTCGGCGCCTCGCTCGGGCTGTTCCTCGCTGAGAAATCGGTGCTGCCGCCCGCCTGCCTCGCGCCCGTCCCCGCCGATCTCGCGGCCGCCGCCGCCCGCGCCGCCGGGAGCGAGGGCGCTGCCCTCGCTTACCTCACCCTGCGCGCCCGCGCCCGGCAGCTCGGCCTGGCCGACGCGCCCCTCGCGCCGCTCGCCCGTTCCCCGCTCGCCCAGCAGGCGCGCGACCTGCTCGGCTGATCCCCTTGCCCTTTTGCCCCAGATGAAATCCTCCCTGCTCGCCTTCGCGTTCCTCGCGCTGTCGTCCGCCCTGCCGACGCGCGCGCAGGCGGGCGGGCTGATGACGGGCACCGAGGCGTACTACTCCTTCGACTACGGCAACCTCCACTTCGTTTGCCTCGACTCGCAGGACTCGGACCGCTCGCCCGAGGGGGCGATGCTCACGTGGCTGTGGCACGACCTGGCGGCGACGAAGCAGGACTGGATCATCGCCTACTTCCACCATCCGCCGTACACCAAGGGCTCGCACGACTCCAACGTGGAGTCACAACTGGTCGAGATGCGGCAGAACGCGCTGCCGATCCTCGAGGCGGGCGGCGTGGACCTCTGCCTCACCGGCCACAGCCACTCCTACGAGCGCTCGTTCCTGATCGACCGGCACTACGGCAAGCAGGACACCTTCACGGCCAAGATGAAGGTGGACGCCGGCGACGGCCGGCCGGACGGCACCGGGCCCTACCGCAAGGCGACCCTCGGCCGGGGCGTGCACGAGGGCGCGGTGTACATCGTCGCGGGCAGCTCGGGCAAGATCACGGGCAAGACCGAGAAGACGGCGGCGCGGGGCTTCCTCGACCATCCCGCGAGGTTCCTCTCCCTCTACCGCCTCGGGTCGCTGGTGCTCGACGTGGACGGCAACCGGCTGGACGCGGCTTTCCTGACCGAAAAGGGCGAGCGGCTCGACCACTTCACCATCCTCAAGGGCAAGTGAGACCCGCCGCTCTTTCCCCCGCTCGTCCCGGCGCGGCCGGGTGCGCCCCGGCTTCCGCCTGATGCTGCCCTCGCGCACGGGTTCGTTCCCGCTCTTCCGGTTCGCGGGGGTCCGCGTCTACCTCCATTGGTGGTGGTTCCTGTTCGCGGCGGTGGACCTGAGCGTGCGGACGCGGGCGTACACCTCGTTCGCGTGGAACGTCGCCGAGTACCTCTCGCTCTTCGGCATCGTGCTGCTGCACGAGTTCGGCCACGCGCTCGCGTGCCGGCAGACCGGGGGCAAGGCGGACGAGATCATCCTCTGGCCGCTGGGCGGGGTGGCGTTCGTGCAGCCGCCGCCGCGGCCCGGGGCCGAGCTCTGGAGCATCGCGGCCGGCCCGCTGGTCAACGTGCTGCTCATCCCGGTGATCCTCGGGCTCTCGTGGGCGCGTTCCCAGTTCGGCTGGGGCCTGGACAGCCCGGATTACCGGCGCTTCCTCAGCGCGCTCTTCTGGATCAACTCGGGCCTGCTCGCGTTCAACCTCGTGCCGGTGTTCCCGCTGGACGGCGGCCAGATCCTGCGGTCGATCCTCTGGTTCTTTGTCGGCCGCGCGCGCAGCCTCCGCATCGCGGCCATCTCCGGCGCCATCGGCGTGGTCGCGCTGGCCGCCACGCTGCTCGTGCTGCAGCCCTCGCGCTGGATCTTCACCCTGCTCATCACCGGCTTCCTCGCCTCGCATTGCCTCAGCGGCTTCCGCCACGCGCGGCAGTTGCAGGCGCTCGAGCGGTTGCCGCGCCACCCGGGGTTCTCCTGCCCCGCGTGCCGGATGTCGCCGCCCGGCGGGCCCCTCTGGCGCTGCCCCGGCTGCGGCCAGGGCTTTGATCCGTTTTCCACCGGCGGCGTCTGCCCGCACTGCCGGACGGCCCGCCACGTCATCCCCTGCCCGCACTGCGGCACCGATCACCCGGCCTCCGCCTGGGGCCTCGCGCCCCGCGCCGGCGCCGGCGGGCGCGTCATCGACATCTGAACCCCCTCCCCCCGATGCCCTCCCCCCGGCTTCTCCCCGCGCTCCTCGCCTTCGCCGCCGCACTGCCCGCCGCGACCCCGCCGCCCGCTCCCGCCGCCGCGGCTCCCGCGGCGCCCCCCGCCGCCCGGTACGAGACGGGGCCGCGCACGCGCGACGGCATCGGCAAGTACTACTTCGGCCGCGAGATCTCGCAGGTGATGGGCCACCTCGGCGCCGGCTGGCTGGAGCGCGCCGAGCGGGAGGAGGAGGAACGCACCGATTTGCTCCTCGAGGCGCTGCGGCTGCGGCCGGGCGACGCGGTCGCTGACTTCGGGGCGGGCAGCGGGTACTTCACCTGGCGGATCGCGCAACGCGTCGGGCCCACGGGGCGCGTCCACGCGGTCGAGGTGCAGCCGCTGATGCTCGAGTTGCTCCAGGCCAACGTCACCCGCCGCGGCGTCGCCGAGCGCGTGCTGCCCGTGCTCGGCACGGCAAGCGACCCGAAGCTGCCGGAGGGCGTGCTCGACCTGATTCTGCTGGTCGACGTCTACCACGAGCTGGAGTTCCCGTTCGAGGTCACGGCGGCGCTGGCCCGTGCGCTCAAGCCGGGGGGCCGGCTCGTGCTGGTCGAGTACCGCGGGGAGGACCCGGAGGTGCCGATCAAGCCCCTGCACAAGATGACCGTCGCCCAGGTGCGCCGGGAGATGTCCGTCCACCCGCTGGAGTTCGTCGAGAACCTCGGCGTGCTGCCCCGCCAGCACCTGCTGGTGTTCCGCCGGCCCGCGCCCGCGCGGTGATCAGGCCCGCGCCCGGCGGGCGGCGAGGACGTTGTCCGCCGTGTAGAGCGCCAGCGCGGTCCAGATGAAGGCGAAGCTCAGCGCGCGTTCCCGCGTGAACGGCTCGCGGTAAACCCAGACGCCGAGCGCGAGCTGGAGCGAGGGGGCGAGGTACTGCAGGAGGCCCAGCGTGGTCAGGCGGATGCGGGGCGCGCCGTAGCCGAAGAGCAGCAGCGGGATCGTCGTGATGACACCCGCGCTGAGGATGAGGACGTGCGTCGGCCCGTCCACCCGCCCCAGCGCGCCCTGCCCGGCGAGGTGGTACCAGACGAGCGCGCCGGCCGCGAGGGGCAGGAGCAGGATGGTCTCGACGGTGAGCGCGGGCAGCGCGGCGAGGGGCGAGCGCTTGCGCATCAGGCCGTAACCGCCCCAGGTCGCCGCCAGCGCGAGGGCGATCCACGGGGGCCGGCCCGCCTGCGCGATCATCAGGCCCACGCCCGCGGCGGCGCTGGCGATCGCCACCCATTGCAGCCGCCGCAGGTGCTCGTGCAGCAGGAAACGCCCGGCCGCGACGTTCACCAGCGGCACCAGGAAGTAACCGAGGCTGGTCTCGATGACGTGGCCCGCGTTGACGCCCCAGACGTAGATCAGCCAGTTGCCGGTGAGGAGCAGCGCCGAGAGCAGGTGCGGCCCCAGCGCGCGGCCGGTCCGGCAGGCGGCCCAGACGGTGCCGAGCTCCCCCAGCTTCGCGGTGAGGGCGAGCAGCACGACCAGCGACCACACGAAGCGGTGCGCGATCAACTCCAGCGCGGGGATGCCGTGCAGCCGCGTCCAATAGAGCGGGACGAGGCCCCAGAGAAGGTAGGCGCCGCAGGCGGCGATGGCGCCCGCGCGGGCCTCGGCGCCGGCGGGTGTCCCCGGCGCGTTCACGGCCGGGCGCGTGCGCGGCGGGCGTTCACCGCTGCGGCTTGCGGTCGAACTGGTAGCGGGCCTCGAACTCCTGCGCGGCCTGCGCCTGCGCGGCCGCGTCGGCCACGCCCTGCGCCTTCAGCTCGGCGAGGCGCTTGTCCATCCAGCGCTGCCGGAAGGTGGCCTCGACCTCGCTGGAGATCGCGGTGCTCTCCCGGGGCTTCTGCGACTTGCGGAACAGGGTGCAGCCCGAGGAGGCGACGGCCACGATGGCCAGGGCGGCGGAGAGGAGCAGGTGCTGGGTCATGGTCTGGGCAGGGGAGGAGACTGTAGGACCGCCCGCCCCGACCGCGAGGAAACTTTCGCGGGGGGGCGCTTTGTTTTGCCCCGCGGGCGCCCGGTGCCACGGTGGAGACGCAATGGCGGAAGAACCTTCCCGGCCCAAACTGCGCCTCTCGGAGCGGGCTCCGGCCCCGTCGCCCGCGCCCGCCGCGCCGCCGCCCACCCCGGAACGCGTTTTCCGCGCGCCGGCCCTCCCCGTCCCCGAGCCGCCCGCGGTGAAGCTCCCGCCGCCCCCGCCGCCCGTCGCGGCCGCCCCCGCCGGCCGTTCCCCCCTCCGCGTCGCCGAGCGCCCGGCGGCGCCGTCCGCGGCCCCCTTGCCCCCACCCGGGGAGCGTTCCTCGGTGCTCCCGCTGGTCGGCGCCCTCGGATGCGTGCTGGCCGCGGCCCTCTTCTACACCCAGGTGCTTCGCCCCCGGCGCGAGGCGCGGGAAGCACGCGAGGCCGCCGCCGCGTCGGCTCCGGGGCCGGAGGCAAACATCCCCGCCGTCCTCGAGCGGGCGGATCCCGGCGCCAGCGCGGATTTCCGGGCCCGCGTTGCCAACCTGCGGCTCAGCGGGGTGTTCGAGGGCGAACCGTCCCGCGCGATGATCGACGGGCGCCTAGTGCGCGCGGGCGAGGTGATCGACGAGCGCCTGGGCCTCCGCTTTGACGGCCTCGAGCCCGGCCGCCGCCTGCGGTTCCGCGACGCCACCGGCGCCACGGTCGTGCGGAAATACTGAACGCGGCCGCGCGACCTCAGGCCGAGCCGAACGCGTCGCGCACGGCCCGCAGCACGGCGGGGTCGGTGATGATCCCGAGGACGCCGTTCACCACGAACTGGATGCCGATGCAGAGGATCAGGAAACCCATCACCTTCGCGAGGGCGTTCATCCCGTTGGCGCCGATCACCTGCGTGATCCGCTCCGACAACCGCAGGGTCGCGTACGAGATCCCGGCCACGATGAGGATGCCGAGAATGATCGCCGCGTAGTCGAGCAGGCCGCGCGCGAGCGAGGTGAAGCCGACGGTGACCGCGATCGAACCTGGCCCGCTCAACATCGGCATCGCGAGCGGGGAGAAGGACACATCGCGCTTGGCCCGCGCCTCCTCCTCCGCCCGATCCTCCGGGTCCCGGCCCCGCGGCTTGCCGACCAGCATCGCCGAGCCGATGCCCGCCACGAGCAGGCCACCCGCGATGCGCAGGCCGGGGATCGAGATGCCGAAGAAGTTCATAATGAACGTCCCGCCGATCAGGAAGCTCACCAAGACCGCCACCATATAGAGGCAGGCGCGGCGCAGCTGGGCCAGGCGGTGCGCCGGCGAATCTCCCTCGGTGATGGCGAGGAAGGTCGGCGCGGACGCCAGGGGGTTCACCACCGGCAGGAGCGCGATGATCGTGCCGAGGATGAGTTCCCAGAAGTGGCTGACAGGCTGCATGCGCTTGAAGGCATCCGGAACGCGGGCCAGCGCAAGCCCCCCGCCTACCAGACGTCGACCGGCCCCCGCGGCACCGGGATCGCGTCGCGCTCGCCGTCCGCGATTTCCGCCGGGTCGCGCAGGAACGAGGGCACGAGCGGGGCCGGGGCGAACTTGGGCAGCAGTTCGCCCGCGTCGTCGCAGAACTGGCGCCGCCACGCGAGGAACTCCGCCAGCGCCGCCTCGAAGTCCGCGCGGGTCTCCATCGCGAGCAGGGCCCGCTTGAGCGGCTTCGCCGGCCCGAAGCGCTTCGCGTACCAGGGCGCGATCCGCCGGAACAGGCGCGTGCCGTGCGCCTCCCCGTGGAACGCGCACACGCGGTCGTAATGCCGCCGCAGCACCCGCAGCCGCTCCGCGAGGTCCGGCTCCGGCAACCGCTCGCCCGTGCGCAGCAGGTGCTCCGTCCGCCGGAAAATCCACGGGTCGTAGAACGCCCCGCGGCCGACGCTCACGCCCGCGCAGCCCGTCTCCCGCAACATATGCCGCGCGCCCTCCGGCGTGGTCACGTCGCCGTTGCCGATCACGGGGATCGCGCGCACCGCCCCGACCACGGCCCGGATGCCGGCCAGGTTCACCCCGCCGCTGAAGCCCTGCGCCCGCGTGCGCCCGTGGACGAACACCGCCGCCACGCCCGCGTCCTCCAGCACGCGCGCCAAGTCGGGTGCGGTCAGGTTGTCCTCGTCCCAGCCCAGCCGCATCTTGGCCGTCACCGGGATGCGCACCGCCGCGACCATCCCGCGGACGAGCGCCGCGGTGCGGTCCAGCTCGGTCATCATCGCGGAACCGCCGCCGACGCGGACGACCTTCCGCACGGGGCAGCCCATATTGATGTCGACGGCGTCGGCCCCGAGTTCCTGGCAGCGCACGGCGGCGTCGCGCATCTCCTCGGGCACGCTGCCGAAGAGCTGGATGGAGAAGGGCCGGTCGTCGGGGGCGGAGGCCGCGAGGCGGAGGGCGGCGGGGTTGCGCTCGAGGAGGGAGCGCGCGTTGATGAGGTCGGTGGTGGTCCAGCCGAGGCCGCCGAGCTCGCGGATGGTCTGCCGCATCGGCAGGTTGGTGTAACCCGCCAGCGGCGACAGGCAGAGGTTCGAGGCGAGCGTGTGAGGGCCGATCCGCACGGGCGTCAGGCGGCGGCCACGGCGGCCCGCATCCGGCGCAGGGCCTCCTCGAGGGTCGCGCGCGGGCAGCCGAAGTTGAGCCGCAGGTGGCGGCCCGGCGGCGAGCCGAAGGGGGCGCCGTCGCTCAGGCCGACGCCGTGCGCCTCGAAATGCGCGGCGGGGGCGGGGAGGCCGAGGCCCGCGACGTTCATCCACAGGAGGTAGGTCGCCTCGACCGGCGCCTCCACGGTGATCCCGGGGAAGTCGCGCGCGAGGCCCGCGAACAGCCGGTCGCGGTTGCCGCGCAGGTAGGCGAGCAACTCCTGCCGCCACGGCTCGCCGTCGCGGTACGCGGCCTCGCAGGCGGTGAAGCCGAGGCAGGTCACCTCCGCCACGATCCCGGCGGCGGCCCGCTCGAACCGCCGGCGCAGCGCCGCGTCGGGGATGATCGCGAGGGAGGTCCCCAGGCCCGGCACGTTGAAGGTCTTGCTTGGGGCCATCAGGGTGATGCTGCGCGCCGCCGCGTCCGCCCCCAGGCTGGCCGACGGCACGTGCGGCAACGCCGGATCGAGGATCAGGTCGCAGTGGATCTCGTCCGAACAGAGGATCAGCCGGTGCCGGGCGCAGAATTCCGCCAGCCGCTCCAACTCGGCGCGCCGCCACACGCGGCCGAGCGGGTTGTGCGGGTTGCAGAGCAAGAACAGCCGCGTCCGCGGGGTCACCGCCGCCTCGAGGGCGTCCCAGTCGATGCCCCAGCCGCCCTCCTCCCGCACCCACGGCACGCCGACCGGCACACGGCCGCTGTGACGCGGCGCCGAGAAGAAGGGCGGGTACACCGGGGTCAGCGTGAGCACCTCGTCGCCGCCCCCCGCGCAGGCCAGCGCGGTCACGTTCAGGCCCACGACCAGGCCCGGCAGCCAGACGAGCCACTCGGGCTCCACCCGCCACCCGTGCCGCCGCCAGAGCGCCTCGACGACTGCCTCGGTGGTGCTCGCCACCGGCCGCGCGTAGCCGAACACGCCGTGGTCCACCCGCCGGTGCAACGCCGCGATCACCGGCGGCGGGGCCGGGAAATCCATATCCGCCACCCACAGCGGCAGCACGTCGCGGCCCGCGTACCGCTGCCACTTCTGGGAATCGGTCCCCCGGCGCTCCG
>VHCY01000083.1 GCA_016871595.1 Verrucomicrobiota bacterium | reverse complement strand
CGGCCCGACCCACTGCGGCCCATCCGGCTGCGTCTGGTCGTGGCCCTCGGGATCGTCACGGCGGCGTGCGCCTTCCGGGCGCGGGCCGATGTCTGGGCGGAGGACACGCTGGTGAACGGCGACCGCTATTACTACATCCCGCGCGTGCTGGTGGCGTGGCTGGTCCTGCTGGAGTGGCGGGCGCGGCCGGCGGCGGTGGCGTGGACCGCGCGGGCGCTCATCGCCGCGGGCATCCTGCTGCACCTGCCCCACTTCATTTTGCCCGCGCCCCCGGACTACCGCTGGGCGGAGCACTGCGACGCGATCCGCCGGGGCGTGCCGGCCAACATCCACACCCTGCCGGAGGGGTGGTGGATCGAATACCCCGGCCGGCCGCAGCCGACCCCGCCGCCGTGAGCCCGCGATTCCTGCGCCTCCTCTGGCTCACCGCCGGTCTCGGGCTCGTCCTCGGCTGGTGGAGCGAGGCTTTGCCCGGCTGGCCGGCACCCCCGCGCGGACTGCCGCGCGCGGACGGGCGCAGCGGCGTGCCGTGGCTCGAGGGCCCTTTTCAACCCGACGGCCGGCTGCAGTGGGGCGACCTTCCTGCGCACTTGGAGACCGCCAGCTCCCACGTCGGGGGCGATGCCTTCACCGGGCGGGCGGCGAGCGCTTGGTTCCGCGCGAACCGGCGTACCGTCTACGTGGGCGTGGCCGGCTACCCTGGGAGGCCCGGATGCGCGTTGCGGCTCGAG
This sequence comes from Verrucomicrobiota bacterium, assembly GCA_016871595.1. Classification (GTDB taxonomy): domain Bacteria; phylum Verrucomicrobiota; class Verrucomicrobiia; order Opitutales; family Opitutaceae; genus ER46. The sequence goes on along the minus strand of VHCY01000083.1, from coordinate 10,791 downwards.
TTCCGCGACGCGGCCGGCGCGATCACGGCGGTGCCTTACCGGGGTGCCGTGCCGGCGGAAACCTGGCAGGTCTGGGAGGTGCGGCGACCACCGGAGGCCGTGGCGGTCCGGGTGGTGGGCGAGGACGCCTCCGCGGCGCATCAGGGCTGGGTGGCGTTCTCGCATCCGTTCCGCGCGTGGCCCCTCGCGGCGGCGGCGGCGTTCGCGGCGCTGCGGGTGCTCACCACGCTCGCGCTCTGCCTCGTCCTGCTGTGGGGACCGGGGCTCCTGGCGACGCCCGCCACCGCGGGGGCGGGGGCGAGGGCGTGCTGGTTTCTCGGCGCGGGCCCCCTCGTGCTGGCGGCCAGCGGCGTCATCCTCTGGGCGGCCGCGCCCTGGCTCGCCGCCGGCACGCGCGGGGTCCTCGCGGCCGCGCTGCTCGGCGCGCTGTGGCTGGCGGTGGGTGCGCGGGCCCGTCGGCTCGGGTGGCGGCTGCCGGGCGAGGCGGGCTGGCGGCACGCCGTGGCCGCGGCCGCGCTGGCGGTGGCCGCCGTGGCGGCGAAGGCGTCCTTCTCGACCGGCACCGCGGGTGAGCTCTTCCGCGGCACCGTGTCGCGCAACTTCGCCCTGTCCGACCGGATCGACAGCCGTTTCAGCTTCTACGCGGTACAGGCCGCGGCCCACGGCTGGGGTCCGGCGGCGGAGCGGACCGAGCGGTTCTATTACCCTTGGACCTACTTCAGCCGGGGCCCGCTGCCCGGGCTGGTCGCGATCCCGCTCGTGCTCGGCACCGGGGGGCGGCCGCCGGCGGAGCACGCGGAGGAGACGTGGAGCCCCTTTGACGCCGGCGGGTTCGCCACGTACCGGCTCGCCCAATACGCCCTGGCCGCCGCGGTGATCCCCGTGGTGTACCTGCTCCTGCTGCCGCTCGCCGGGGCGGGCTGGGCCCTCGCGGGCGCGGGGCTCCTCGCGCTCACCCCCTTCGGCCTGCACGAGATCCTCTTCACCTGGCCCAAGTGGGCGGCGACCGCTTGGCTGGCGGCCGCCTTCACGCTCGTCCACGCGCGGCAGCCGATGGTGGCCGGTATCGCGGTAGGCCTCGGCTTCCTGCATCACCCGCTGGTGCTGCTTTGGACGCCGTGGCTCGCCCTCTGGGCCGCGGGCCGTCACGGGCCCGGTGGACGCGCGCAGCTGGCCGGAGTGACCAAGCTGACTGTCGCCAGCGCAGCCCTGGTGCTGCCTTGGATGCTTGCGGGGCGCCTCCTGCCGCACCTGCCGGAGACCCCCTTCGCCGGTCAGGACGGCTTCATCCGTTACTTCCTGCTCGCGGACGCCCAGCACGCGACGCTCGAGACGTGGCTGCGCACCCGGTGGATGAACCTCGCCAACACCTTCGTCCCGCTGCACCTGCTCCTCGATCCCGCCTCGGCCGGTCACTTCCGGCTCAGTTCGGCTTACGAACCCTCGTCGTGGCTCACCCGCCTCACCTTCCTCTGGTGGAACACCCTGCCGTTCGCCCTCGGCGTGGGCCTGTGGGGGATCACCCTCGCGGCGTTCCCCCGCGCCTGGCGCACCCACCGCGCCGCCGTGGTCCTTTTCGCCGCCGCCCCCGCCCTGCTGCTCATTGTCTACTGGGGCTGGGAGCCGCTGGGGCTGATGCGGGAATGCGGCCATCCGCTGCTGCTCGCCCTCGTGGTCCTGACCGTCCTCGTGGCCGCGGAGAGCGCGCCGGGCCCGGCGGCCTGGCTCGCGCATCCGGCCGCTCCCTGGTTCCAGTTGCCCGGCGCCCTTGTGATGTTCTGGCTGCCCGTCCTCGCCAATCCTTCGCCGCCGGCCGTCCGCCTCGCGCACCTCGACGGCCTCCACCTCGCCCTTAACCTCACCGCCCTCGGCACGCTCGCGTGGATGCTTGCCCGCGCCCGCCGCGACCCCACCCTCTCCCCGACCTTATGTCTCAGACCCTCCTTGTGACCGGATCCTCCGGCCTGATCGGCTCGGAAGTGTGCACCTACTTCGCCCGCGAGCTCGGCTACGCGGTGCACGGGGTGGACAACAACCAGCGCGCCGTGTTCTTCGGCCCGCAGGGCGACACCCGCTGGAACCAAAACCGGCTGGCCACCGAGCTGAAGGGCTTCACCCACCACGAGCTCGACATCCGCGACCGTGCCGGGGTGCTCGCCTTGGTGCGGGCGGTGCGGCCGACGGCGATCGTGCACACCGCGGCCCAGCCGAGCCACGACCGCGCGGCGGCGATCCCGTTCGACGACTTCGACACCAACGCGGTCGGCACCCTCAACCTCCTCGAGGCCGCCCGCCAGGCCTGCCCGGAGGCCCCCTTCGTGCATATGAGCACGAACAAGGTCTATGGTGACGCCCCGAACCGGATCGCCCTGCGCGAGCTGCCCACCCGCTGGGACTACGCCGATCCCGCCTACGCGGGCGGCATCGCGGAGACCTTCACCATCGACCAGTCGAAGCACTCCCTCTTCGGCGCCTCCAAGGTCGCCGCCGACGTGATGGTGCAGGAGTACGGACGCTACTTCAATTTGCCCACCTGCGCCCTCCGCGGCGGCTGCCTCACCGGGCCCAACCACAGCGGCGTCGAGCTCCACGGCTTCCTCAGCTACCTCGTGAAGTGCAACCTCGAGGGTCGCGAGTACCGGGTCTTCGGGTACAAGGGAAAGCAGGTCCGCGACAACATCCACTCCCTCGATGTCGCCCGCTTTATGGCCGCCTTCGTCACCGGTCCCCGCGCCGGCGAGGTCTACAACCTCGGCGGTGGCAAGGCCAACTCCTGCTCGATCCTCGAGGCGTTCAAGATCGCGGAAAAGCACTCCGGCCGCGCGCAGGTCCACACCTACGTCGACCAGGCCCGCGCCGGCGATCACATCTGCTATTACAGCGACCTGACCAAAATGCGGACCCACTACCCAGCGTGGGACATCACCCAGACGCTGGACGACACCATCGGCCAGATCGTCGCCGCCTGGCGCCGCCGCCCCGCCGCCTGACCTCCGCCCGTGCGCCTCGTCCCGTTTTTCTCCCGACTCGCCACCGAGACCTTCGCGCCGGGCCAATACCTCGCCAAGCTGAGCGGGCTCGGCGGCGACGCCGGGGTCGGCCTGATCGAGGTCAACGACGTGCCCTGAGGGCTCCCACCGCTGCCGCCACTCCTTTTCGTATGTCCGAATTCAAGCACGCCTTCGGCTCCGCCCCGAGTGATCAGAACGCCCTCGATCTCTTCGCCGGGGAATGGTCCTCGCGGCCGCCCGCCGACCGGCCGGAGCTCCGCGCGGGCGAGACGCCCCTGTTCGACGATCCCCGCATCGCGTGGGCCCATCACCGACTGATGGAGCTCGGCCTCGACGGGGGGCTTGCCGACCGCCACGTGCTTGAGCTCGGTCCCCTCGAGGGCGGCCACACCTACCTCGTCGACCGCCTCGGCGCGGCTAGCGTCACCGCCGTCGAGGCCAATGCCCGCGCCTACCTGAAGTGTCTCGTCGCCAAGGAAATCCTTGGCATGCCTCGCGCCCGTTTTCTCCTCGGCGACGGGCTGGAATTCCTCCGCACCACCGAGCGTCACTTCGACGTCGGGCTCGCCTGCGGCATTCTCTACCATCTCACCGACCCCGTGGAGTTGCTCGCGCTGCTCGCCCGCCGCTGCGACGCGCTCTTCCTCTGGACCGTATTCTACGATCCCGCGTTTGTCGCCGCCAATCCGGTGCCGGGCGCCAAGTTCTCGGAGGTGCTCGAGCAGGAGACTGCGGGCTACCGCCACGTGGTGCACCGGTTTAACTACGGCCCGTCGCTCGACTGGAAGGGCTTCTGCGGCGGCGGGGACGTTTTCTCGTACTGGATGGAGCGAGAGCAGATCGTCGGCGCGCTACGCCATTTCGGCTTCACCGAGTTCCGACAGGAGGAGCATCCCAACGTCCACGGCAGCGCGCTGATGCTCGTGGCCCGCAAGGGGACCGCGGCGGCCCGTTGACGCCGCGGTACTGGCCCATAGGCTGCCCGCATGCGCCTGACGCGTCGCGCCCGCCTTTCCGCCGTTTGCCTGCTCGCGCTGGCGGGAACGGCGCGCGCCGGCGAGCCTGCGCCCTCTGGGCTGCCTCGCCAGTCGCCGTTCGCGCCCCCCGGCACCCCAGCATCCGAATCCGGGGCGGCCCCCGCTGAGAACCTCGAGTTCGCAGGCGTATCCTCGGTCGGCAAGCGCACCGACCTGATTTTCCACGACCGCGAGGCCAAGCGCACGCTCTGGATCGGCGTGGGCGAGTCGAAGGCGGGGATCCAGGTCGTCGCGTACGACGGCCGGCGCGAACAGGCCATCCTCAAGGTGAATGGCGCCGACAAGGTCCTGCCCCTGCGCAAAGGCTCGAGGCCCAAGGGGACGCCGGTCGCCACGCCCGCCCCGGTCACCGCCCCGGACGCGCCGCCGCCGGGGGTCGTGTTCGCGCAACCCTTTCCCGGCCTAGGACAGCCCGAGGCCATCGGGGATAGCCCCACCACGCTCAAGCCGGTGCCACCCGCGGCGCCGCAGCGGCAGGAGGCCGAGGCGCGGATGCTGGTCAGCGACCTGCTCGAGATCGGGATGGCGCAGCGCCGCGCCTACGAGGAGACGCAGCGGCGGCAGGCGCAGGCGAACCCACCTCCAGCACCCGCCCCGGACGGACCGCCCTGAGCTGCGCCGCACCGCGCGCGTGGGTTAGGACTCCTTGCGGCCCCAGCCGTAGACCCAAAAGTTGAGCCGACCGGCGACGTTCACGTCCGCGAAGCCCGCTCGTCTTAAAAACGTATCGATCTCGGGCTGCGTCGAGCACTTGGAGATCTGCGCGGGCCGCTGTCCCGGCGGGAAGCGCAGGCGGCTCTCCTCGAAGACGGCCCAGCCCGCGGGCGAAGCGAGATCGACGTTGTCGCAATAAAAACGTCCGCCCGGGCGCAAAATCCGTTTCGCCTCGAGGATGTAGTTGTAACGGTCCCACTCCTCGAGGTGCATGAACACCACCGTGGTGTAGACGACGTCGACCGAAGCGTCGGGGATCGGGCGCAGGTCGTAGCCGGAGACCTCCTGCAGCCGGATGTTCGGCAAGCCGAGGAGCCGCCGCGAGGCGATGCGCAGCATGTTCGCGGAGACGTCGCAGCCAATCCACTCCTTGACGAACGGCGAGAGCACCCGCCCCACGCGACCCACGCCGCAGCCGATTTCGAGGAAGGTGTCCTCCGGGCGGATGCCGACGGTGGCGCGCAGGATGTCCAGCGTGTCCTCCGCGTCGGCGTGGAACTTGTCCTCGTCGGTGTAGCCGGAGACCACGAGGTACGCGTCGGTCTTGGAGCCGGAGAGGGAATTCCAGACCGCCTTGTAGTCGCCGCGCAGGGAGCTCATCGCGGGCGAGCCAACGGCAGGGCCGGGGGCCCGTCAAGGGCCCGGCCAGATCGGCCTTCACCGCGAGCCGGTTTTCCGCCTCACTCCCGCCGTGCGCATCCTCATCTCCGGCATCTGCGGCTTCGTGGGCAGCACGCTCGCGCGCGCCCTCGTGGAGCGCGGGGCCGGGCACACCGTGTCTGGATGCGATAACTTTATCCGCCCCGGCAGCGAGGCCAACCGGGAGGCCCTGCGCCGACTCGGGGTGAAGCTCTTTCACGGCGACCTGCGCGCGGCCAGCGACCTGGAGACGCTGCCGGCGGCCGATTGGGTGATCGACGCCGCGGCGAACCCCAGCGTGCTCGCCGGGGTCGATGGGCGCACCAGTTCCCGGCAGTTGGTGGAGCATAACCTCGGCGGCACGGTGAACCTGCTCGAGTACTGCAAAGCCCACCGCGCGGGCTTCATTTTGCTCAGCACGAGCCGGGTGTACGGCATCACGCCCCTCACCCAGCTGCCGCTGGTCGTGCGCGACGGCGCGTTCTCCCCCGCACCCGACGCCCGCGGTCCCGGCTTCGGCCCGGCGGGCATCACGGAGGACTTTTCCACCACGGCACCGCTCTCGCTCTACGGCGCCACCAAGCTCGCCAGCGAGGCGCTCGCGCTTGAGTACGGCGAGGCGTTCGGGTTGCCCGTCTTCATCAACCGCTGCGGCGTTCTCGCGGGCGCCGGCCAGTTCGGCCGCGCGGACCAGGGCATCTTCTCCTACTGGATCCATTCGTGGCGGCGGCGGCGCCCGCTCCGCTTCCTCGGCTTCGACGGCCACGGTCACCAGACGCGCGACTGCCTGCACCCCCGCGACCTCGTCCCCGTCCTTGAGCGGCAGTTCGCCGCCCCCGCCCTGCCGGCGGCCGACCGCATCGCGAACTTCTCCGGCGGCGCCGCGTCCGCCTGCTCCCTGCGTCAATTGAGCGACTGGTGCCGGGCGCACTTAGGCGACCACACCGTGACCTCCGACCCGACGCCCCGGCCCTTCGATCTGCCCTGGCTGGTCCTCGACGCGGCCAAGGCCCGCCGGCTGTGGCATTGGGAGCCCGCCACCTCGCGGGCGGAAATCTGCGCCGAGATCGCCGCCCACGCCGAGGCCCATCCGGACTGGCTCGAGCTTTCCGCCCCGCTCTGAGCCCGCCGTATGTCGTCCCCGGCCCCGCTCTCCCTCCTGTCCGTCGTCATCCCCGCGCGGGATGAGGAGGAGTCCCTGCCCGCCACGCTCCGCGCGATCGCGGACACCTTCGGCCGCGCCGGCGTGCCCCACGAGATCGTCGTGGTCGACGATGGCAGCCAGGACCGCACCTGGGCGGTGCTGGAGGAGCTCCGGCGCGAGATCCCCACCCTCGCGCCGACGCGGAACGCCAGCGGGGCCCACGGTTTCGGCCGCGCCGTGGTCTGGGGCCTCGACCACAGCCGGGGCGATGCCGTGGTGATAATGATGGCGGACGCCTCGGACGACCCCGCGGACGCCGTGAAATACTGGCAACTACTCGCCGCGGGGAACGACTGCGCGTTCGGCAGCCGGTTCATCAGCGGCGGGCGGGTGATCGACTACCCGCGGGTGAAGCTGCTGGTGAACCGGGTCGCCAACCTGCTGGTGCGGATCGCGTTCCGCCTGCCGCTGAACGACACCACCAACGCCTTCAAGGCCTACCGGCGCACGGTGATCGATGGGTGCCGCCCCTTCCTCGCGCCGCACTTCAACCTCACCGTCGAGTTGCCGCTGAAGGCCATCGTGCGCGGCTACACCTACGCGATCACGCCAATCTCCTGGCGCAACCGGAAGCACGGCGTCGCGAAGTTGAAGATCAAGGAGATGGGCAGCCGTTACTTCTTCATCTGCGCCTACGTGTGGCTCGAGAAGTACTTCAGCCGCGGCGACTACCGGCGAAAGTGAGCCGGGGCCGGTCTACGTAGGGTCCGCCCCGGGCGCGGCGGGGTATTCCCCGGGAAAAGCCTTGTCGGCCGGCACGCCCCCGCGCCTTTATTGCAATCTCTTTTCAACCCGGATTCCCGCCGTCGCCGATGCTTCCCCCCCCGCACCCAATTGATTCCGCCCACGCCCGTGGCCCCGGGCCGGAGGTGCGCCGGTGAACGTCGTCCGCGGTGAGATCGAGGGACCGCTGATCCTCGAACCGAAGGTGTTCGGGGACGCCCGGGGCTTCTTCGTCGAGTCCTACCACCGGGAGCGCTACCGCCAGGCCGGGATCACGGCCGACTTCGTGCAGGACAATTTCTCGTTCTCCGGGCGCGGCACGCTGCGCGGGATGCACGCCCAGAACCCGTCGCCGCAGGGCAAGCTGGTCTCGGTGTGGCAGGGCGAGGTCTGGGATGTCGCGGTCGACCTGCGGCGCGCTTCGCCCACGTTCGGCCGCTGGATGGGCGTGACGCTCTCCGCCGAGAACAAGCGCCAGTTCTGGGTGCCGCCCGGCTTCGCCCACGGCTTCGTCGTGACCGGCGAGCACGCGCTCTTCCACTACAAGTGCACCGCGCTGTACGCGCCGCAGGACGAGATCGGCTTCCGTTGGGATGACCCGGCCGTCGGCATCCCCTGGCCCGTGACCGCGCCGCTGCTGTCGGCCCGCGACGCGCGCGCCCCGCTGCTGCGGGACCTCCCGCCGGAAAAGCTGTTCTGAACGCGATGCCCCGGAAACGCCTCCTCCTCTTTGGCGAGCAGGGCCAGGTCGCCTGGGAACTCCGGCGTACCCTGGCCCCGATGGCCGACCTGACCTGCGTCGGCCGGGCCGGGACGGACCTCACCGACCCGGATGCGATCCGCCGGGCGATCGGCGCCGCCGCGCCGGACGTGATCGTCAACGCGGCCGCCTACACCGCGGTCGACAAGGCGGAGACCGAGACCGACCTTGCCACGCGGATTAACGCGGACGCGCCCGGCGTGATGGCCGCGGAGGCCGCCCGCCGCGGCGCCCTGCTGGTGCATTACTCGACCGACTACGTCTTCGCCGGGAACAAGGGCACCGCCTACACCGAGGAGGATGCGACCGGGCCGCTCGGGGCCTACGGCCGCACCAAGCTCGCCGGCGAGGAGGCCGTGCGGGCCGCCGGCGGCAGCCACCTCATCTTCCGGCTCTGCTGGGTCTACGGGAACCGCGGCGCCAACTTCCTGCTCACGATGCAACGCCTCGCCCGCGAGCGGGACGAGGTCCGCGTCGTCGCCGACCAGCACGGCTGCCCCACCTGGTCGCGGATGATCGCCGAGGCGACCGCCCACAGCCTCCGCTGCCTGCACACCCCGGACGACGCCCGCGCCGTCAGCGGCACCTACCACCTCTGCGCCTCCGGCCAGGCCACGTGGCACGAGTTTGCCCGCGCGATCATCGAGGCCGAGCCGGCCGACCGCCGCCGGTGCCGCGAGGTCCGTGCCATCCCCACCGCCGAGTACCCCACGCCCGCGCGCCGGCCGGCGTACTCGGTCCTCGACACCACCAAGCTAGAGCGCGTCTTCGGCCTGCGCCTGCCCGACTGGCGGGCGAGCCTCGGCCAAGTGCTCGAGGGCTGAGTCCGCGACCGAATCCTTTTCGCACATGAACCTCCTTGTCACCGGCGGATGCGGCTTCATCGGCAGCAATTTCATCCGGCAGCGGCTCCTCGAGGCCGGCTCGCCGCTGCGGCGCCTGGTCAACCTCGACGCGCTGACCTACGCGGGGAACCCCGCCAACCTCGCCGACCTCGCGGGCGACCCGCGTTACCGGTTCGCCCACGGTGACATCGGCGACGCCGCTCTCGTGGCGCGCCTGCTGGCCGAGCACGACATCGACGCGGTGGTGAACTTCGCGGCCGAGTCGCACGTCGACCGTTCGATCGACTCCCCCGAGCCGTTCGTCCAGACCAACGTCGTCGGCACCCTCCGCCTGCTCAATGCCGCGCGCCAGCACTGGGCCCGCCTGCCCGAGCCGCGCCGTGCCGCCTTCCGCTTCCTGCACGTCTCGACCGACGAGGTCTACGGCACGCTCGCGCCGTCGGATCCCGCGTTCACCGAGGAGACCCCGTTCGCCCCGAATTCCCCTTACGCCGCCTCCAAGGCCGCCAGCGACCACCTCGTCCGCAGCTACCAGCACACCTTCAAGTTGCCGACACTGACGACCAACTGCTCCAACAACTACGGGCCGTACCACTTCCCGGAGAAGCTGATCCCCCTGATGATCCTCAACGCCCTCGAGGGGAAGCCGCTCCCCGTCTACGGGGACGGCCAGCAGATCCGCGACTGGCTCTACGTCGAGGACCACGCCGCCGCCATCTGGCTCGTGCTGCAGCGCGGCCGCACCGGGGAGACCTACAACATCGGCGGGCTGAACGAGAAGCCGAACCTCGAGATCGTGCGCACGATCTGCGCCCTGCTCGACCGCAAGTCGCCGCGCGCCGACGGCCGCTCCTACGCGGAGCAGATCACCTACGTCGCCGACCGCCCCGGCCACGACCGCCGCTACGCGATCGACTGCGCCAAGCTCCAGCGCGAGCTCGGCTGGGCGCCCCGCGAGTCCTTCGCCACCGGCATCGAGAAGACGGTGGACTGGTACCTGACCCACCGCGGCTGGGCCGCCGACATCACCGCGAACCGTTACGCCCGCGAGCGCCTCGGCGCGAAGTCCTGATCTCCCGACGCACCTTCCCCGATGAGCCCGGTCCCGTCCTCCTCCTCCCGCCCGCCCTTCACCTCCCGCAAGGGCATCGTGCTCGCCGGCGGTTCCGGCACCCGCCTCTACCCGCTCACGGTGGCGGTCTCGAAGCAGCTGATGCCGGTGTACGACAAGCCGATGGTGTACTACCCGCTGTCGGTGCTGATGCTGTCCGGCATCCGGGAGATCCTGATCATCTCGACCCCCGCCGACCTGCCCCTCTTCCGCCGGCTGCTCGGCGACGGCTCCGCCTTCGGGGTGCGGTTCACCTACGCGGAACAGGCCCGGCCCGAGGGGCTCGCGCAGGCCTTCCACATCGCGGGTGACATCGGCTTCCTGCGCGACGAGCCCGCCGCGCTCGTGCTGGGCGACAACCTCTTCTACGGCCACGACCTGGTGAAGTCCCTCGAGCGCGCCACCACCCGCGTCGACGGCGCCACGATCTTCGGCTACCACGTGGCCGATCCCCGCAGTTACGGCGTGGTCGAGTTCGCGGCGGACGGCCGCGTCGTCTCCCTCGAGGAGAAGCCGGCGCAGCCCAAGTCGAATTACGCCATCCCCGGGATCTACTTCTACGATGCGGAGGTCGTGGCGCGCGCGCGCAGCCTGCGCCCCTCGGCCCGCGGCGAGCTGGAGATCACCGACCTGAACCGCCTCTACCTCGAGGCGGGCCGGCTGCACGTCGAGGTCCTCGGCCGCGGCACCGCCTGGCTCGACACGGGCACGCACGACTCGCTGCTGGAGGCGGGGCAGTTCGTCGCC
>VHCY01000082.1 GCA_016871595.1 Verrucomicrobiota bacterium | reverse complement strand
CACCTTCCTGCCCGGGGCGCTCAAGGGACTCAGCGGGATGATCAACTACACCCTCCTCGAGACCCGCGGCAACTATGGCGGCACGACCCGCCGGGGCACCGGTCAGGTGGCCGGCTTCGTGCCGCGCACCGCGAACGCGAGCCTCAGCTGGCGCTACCGCGGGTTCAGCACGCGGCTGCTCGTCAACTATGGGGGCGAGTACCTTCAAGCCTACAGCGCCGCCTCCGCTGCCCGGAATCTCTACCGGATGGAGCGCACGCTGGTGAACCTCGGCCTCGCCTACCAGCTGCGGCCGACGCTCAACTTCACCGTCGACGTCGACAACCTCACCAACGTTCCGCAGCGCCGCTACCGTGGCGTGCCCGACAATATGGAGTACTACAATTACCCGGGCACGACGCTGACCTTCGGGATCAACGGCCGCTTCTGAGCGGCCCCGGCTTCAGCGCGCCGGTTTCCGCCGCGCCTCGGTCCAGTCCGCCACCACCTGCTCCAGCACCGCCAGCGGGACGGAGCCGGTGGTAAGGACGATGTCGTGGAAGTCAGGCAGGGAGAAGGCGGAGCCGAGCGCCGTGCGGGACCGCTCGCGGATCTCGAGGATCCGCAGCATCCCGATCATATAGGAGCAGGCCTGCCCCGGGTTGGTGATGTAACGTTCGACCTCGGAGGCGCTGATGCCGTAGGCGATCGCCTGTTCGCGCGTCCAGCCCTGGGTGTGCAGGCCCGTGTCGACCACGAGGCGGCGCGCGCGGAAGAGTTCCGAGCCGATCGCGCCGAGTTGGCCCGCGGGATCGCCCTCGTACCAGCCCTGTTCGACGGCGAGTCGCTCCGCGTAAAGGCCCCAGCCCTCACTGTGCGCGCTGATCCCACCGAAGGTCCGGCGCGCGCGGAAGCGGGGCAGGTCTCGCTGCTCCTGCTGGATGGCGAGCTGGAAGTGGTGGCCGGGGACGGCCTCGTGGTAGGCGAGGCTCCGCATCCGCGCCCCGTAAAAGAAGACATTGCCCGGCAGGGGCACCCAGAAGATCCCGGGGCGGCTGCCATCCGTGGGCGGTACCGTGTAGTAGGCCGAGGACACGCGCTCGGTCAGCGGCGGGACCCGCCGCACCTCGACTGGAGCCCGGGGCCGGCGGTTGAAGAGGGCCTCGCTGCGTCGCTCGGCGTCGCGGATGTAGTCCGTGTAGCGCGCGATCAGCGCCGCCCGCGGGTCCGCTGCCTCCACCAGGGGGCCCTGCGTCGCCTTTGCCATCCGCTCATTGAAGGTGCCATCCGCGTGGCCAAGCTGCCGCAGGATCACCTCGGCCTCCGCCTCCAGCCGGGCCACTTCCCGACGGCCGATGGCGTGGATCTCCGCGGCTCCCAAGTCCGTCGTGGTGAACCCCCGCAAGGCCGCCGCATAGGCCTCCGCCCCTTTCGGCAGGCGGCTCCATCCCGCTTCCTGCACCGCGCCCGGGAGCACTTCCTCCACCCACGCCAGCACGCGCTGGTAGGCTGGCCGGATCTCGTCCGCTACCAGCGTGCGCGCCTTCGCCAGCGCCTCGGCCTGCGCCTCCGCCGTCAGGCCCTCAATGCCCTTCATCCGCTCGCCGAGCGTGGCCACGAGTGGATTCGCGGCCGGGGCGTGGTCGAGGAACATCCGCAGCTGCGTCTGCACCCGCTCCAAAATGAACCGCGGCGGCACGAAACCGCGCCGGGCCGAGCCGCGGGCCAACTCCAGCCCCTCGTCGAGCCGGGGCGCGAACCGGCCCAGCCGCGCCAGATAACGCGTCACATCGGAAGGGCGGCGCCAGCTCGCGCGCTCGGTCAGCGACTCGACGAGCGCCACGTGCAGCCCGCGCCGTTGCTCGAACAGGGACAGGTTCTGGTGATCCGTGAACGCGGCTGACTCGACGACGCGCTCCAGTTGCCAGCGCAGCATCGCTGCCGAAACCCGCTGCGACGGCGTCATTCCGGCCTCCGGCCAGCGGGCCAAGCCCGCCAAACCCTCCCGCGCCAGCTGCAGGCGGCGATCCCGTCGCGCCTGCAGCCCCTCGGTCCAGAGCGCCCCGGCCTCGTCGTCGTCGCCGTTGCCCGCGGCCGCGTCCGAGGCGGCTGCCGCGGGGTCCCGGATCCAGTCGGCGGTCAGGCGGTTGACCCAGCCGTCGAAGGTGTCCGGAGCGGCGGGGCGCTGGGCCGCGGGCAGGAGAGTGACCAAGCCAAGGAGCAGGGCGAAAGCGCGGGTGGAGGACATAGGGTGGCGCGGACCGAAGCACAAAACCGGCCGCTCCCCAAGCCTGCGCGCGCGGCTCAAAGGAACGGCAGGAACAGTCGGGCGAAGCCGTCGCGCAGCTTCACCGGCAGGGAGCGTCCCGCCAACTGGGCCGCGGTGAGTTGCCGGGCGCGCCGCCGGCGGGCTTCCGCGACGCCGGCCAGCGTGGCACCGAGCGCGGGATCAAATCCCTCGAGCACGAACTCGAAATTGAGGCGCAGGCTTCGCGCGTCCCAGTTGGCCGATCCCAGGAGAAACCAGGTGTCGTCGACGACCAGCAGCTTCGCGTGGTCGAAGGGTTCCGGTTGGAGCCACACGCGGCAGCCGCCCTCGAGGACCTGCCACAGGTTGGCGCGCACCGCCCAGTCCACGTGGGGCAGATCCCCACGGGCCGGCAAAATCACGTCGACCTCGACGCCCCGGAGGGCCGCGGCATTGAGGGCGGCCAGCAGCGGGGCATCCGGCAGGAAGTAGGGGGAGACGATCCGCACGCGCCGTTGCGCGGCGTGGAGCGCCCCTTGCAGCACCCAGCGAAGCCGGTCGCCCCGCTCGTCCGGGCCGGCCGCGATGCCCCGCAGGGGCGTGTCGCCCACGGGCTCCGGAGCGGGAAACCACGCTTCGCCCCGCAGGCTCTCGCCGGTCGCGAAGTGCCAGTCCTCCGCGAATACCTCCGCCAGCTGCGCCACCGCCGGTCCGTGAAGCCGCGCGTGCAGGTCACCCCCGGCCGCGGCCGGATCGTCCGGCCGCCAGTAGCGCGCGTCGATGTTGAGGCCGCCGGTGAACCCGGTGGTGCCATCGACGACCAGAATCTTGCGGTGGTTCCGCAGGTGGATCGCGCTCCAGCGCGCCGGGAGCAGTGGAGGGTTGAATACCCCGACCGTGACGCCTGCCTCGCGCAGCGCTGGCGCCGCCCCTCCGCGGGTGAAGCGGACGTCGAAGTCATCGATCAACACCCGGACCGCGACGCCCCGCGCCTGGGCCCGGGCCAGCGCGGCGACGAACTCCCGGCCGATGCCTTCCCCATCGAAGATGTAGGAGGCCAGCCCGATCGAGCGCTCCGCGCCCTCGATCGCCGCCAGCATCGCCGGATAGGCGGCCGCGCCCCCGTCGAATACCTCGAGTTTGTTGCCGCCGATGAGGGGCCGGCCCGCCACCCGGTCGAGCAACCGCTGGAGGCCCTCCCACGGTGCTCCCGCGGGCAGTTGTGCCGGGTAGCTGACATCCGGGGACAAGGTGGGGTGCCGCCGGTGCCGTCCGCGCAGCCGCCCGGCGCGGCGCTCCACCCGGTTGATGCCCAGCAGCAGGTAGAGCAGGGATCCCGCCACCGGGAGGATCCAGATCAGGATCACCCAGATCGCGGACGAGCGCGGATCCCGCTTGTAGAGGAGCGCGTGCCCCGAGGCCGCCAACGCGATCGTCAGCAGCACTCCGGCCAGCCACGCCTGCAGGGGCGCCTCAAGGCCGCCCAGCGCGGCGAAGGGAAGGGGAGTGGGGGCGGGCATCGGGGCTGCGGACCCTTCCAGCGTGCGGTCCGCCGGGGCCCGAGTCAAAGGCTCGCCGGACCGGATTGCCGTTGACCCCCGCCTTCGGCGCCGGATTGATCGGCCTATGGTGCCGAGCGTGCTGATCGTCGACGACGAGAAACACACCCGCGAGGGCCTCCAGCAGGCGCTGGCGGAAAATTACGACGTGACCGTCGCCGCCAACGCGGACGAGGCCTTCAACCTGCTCGACAGCCAGCCCTACGATGTCGTCCTCACGGACCTGCGGATGCCGGGCAAGTCCGGGCTCAAGGTCATCGACAAGGCGCTCTCGCTACCCCAGCGGCCCGCGGTGCTGATGATGACCGCGTACGGCAACATCGAGACGGCGGTCGAGGCGATGAAGCGTGGGGCGGTGGATTTCCTGACCAAGCCGGTGAATATCGAGCGGCTCGAGGTCCTGATCCAGCGGGCGCTGAAGACGCGCACGCTCGAGGTCGAGGTCCGCCAGCTGCACGAGCGCCTCGACGAGAAGTTTAACTTCGAGGGGATCATCGGCGGCTCGGGGGCGCTGCGGGAAGTCATCGAACGGGTGCGGCTGGTCGCCCCCTCGCGGGCCACGATCCTGGTCGAGGGCGAGTCCGGCACGGGCAAGGAGCTCATCGCGCAGGCCGTTCACCAGGCGAGCCCCCGCGCCCGCGGGGCCTTCGTCGCGGTGCATTGCGCGGCGCTCTCGGAGAACCTGCTCGAGAGCGAGCTGTTCGGCCACGAGCGCGGCGCGTTCACCGGGGCCACGGAGCGGCGGGTCGGGCGGTTCGAGTCGGCGGACGGCGGGACGCTCTTCCTGGACGAGATCGGCGAGATCTCCGCCTCCACCCAGGTGAAGCTGCTCCGCTTTCTCGAGACGAAGGCGATCGAGCGGGTCGGCGGCTCCAAACCGCTCGAGCTCGACGTACGGCTGGTGGCCGCCACCAATCGCGACCTGGAGGCGATGGTCCGCCAGGGGCGGTTCCGCGAGGATCTGTTCTTCCGCCTGAATGTGATCCGCATCCGGATGCCGCCCCTGCGCGAGCGGGCGGATGACATCCCGCTGCTCCTCGCGCACTTCATCCGCCAGTTCTCCACCGAGAACGCGGTGCCGCCCCTCACGGTGGAGCCCGGGGCCCTTCGCACCCTCCAGCGCTACGCCTGGCCGGGCAACATCCGCGAGCTCCGGAATTTCTGCGAGAACGTGGTGGTCCTCCGTCGAGGCGGGAGCCTCACCGAGTACGACCTGGAGGCGCGCTTCCGCGGGGACACTCCCGTGCCGGCACCGGCGGCCGCGGCGGTCCCGGTCGCGCCAGGGGCCGCGACGCTGGCGCCCGCGGTTCCGGCCGCGCCCTCGCTCTCGGTGGAGGAGAATGAGAAGCGGCTGCTCCGGGAGGCGCTGCTCAAGGCCCGCGGCAACCGGACGCGCGCGGCCGCCCTGCTGGGCCTCAGCCGGCGCACGTTGCACCGCAAGCTCGCGCGATGGCCCGAGCTTGACGTGATTGATTAGGAAGCAGTCCCCGCCTCAGACCTGGTAGGTCTGGAGGGGTTGGGGATCGAGCACGCGGTCAGGGCCGAGCTGGCGCGTCAACTGCTCCGCGAACCACGCCCGCGCCGGCGGATCGCCGTGGGTCAGCACGATTTTGCGTGCCTGCGTCTGCAGCACGAACTCCAGGAGCTCCTCGCGGTCGGCGTGGCCGCTCAACTCGAAGCGCTCGACGTGGGCGCGCACCTTGGCCTTCACGTTCGCGGCGGCGAAGAGGAAATCCTCCCCGGGTTTGGCCGCCAGCAACTGCCCGCCGGGGGTGTCGGGATCGCAGAAGCCCACGAAGCCGATGGTGTGCTTGGCGTGGCCGAGCATCCCGGAGGCGAGGATGTAGCTCGGGGTCTTCTCGACCATCATCCCCGAGCTCACGACGTAGATCGAGCGGGGAGAGGGTTCCGCCCCGGGCTTCAGCTGCCGCGGCAGCGGCTTCACCTTGAGGTCCTTGAGGATGTTCCGGTTGAACTGCACGTGCTTGGTCTTCCGGGAGATCTCGTCGAAGTAGTCCGCCAGGTCGACGCCCAGCCCCCCGGTGTAGATGGTGCAGTCGGCGAGGCGACCGAACTTGCGGGCGTCGTGCAAGATCGCGAACAGCTCCTGCATCCGGCCCAGCGCGAAGACGGGCAGCAGGAGCGAGCCCCCACGGTGCAGGGTGTCGTTCGCGGTCGCGACCAGCCGGGCCACCTCGTGCACCCGCTCCTTGCCCGCCGGGCGCTCGGTCGCGCCGCGGGTGGTCTCGGTCACGACGGTGTCGAAATGCCCGGCGGGGAACTGGGCCCCGGCCAGGGTCCGCTGGTTCTCGAACAGCACGTCCCCGGTGAGGAAGATGCTGCGGTGCTTGTGGTGGAGTTCCACGCCGGCGGCGCCCGCCACGTGGCCCGCGGGATGGAAGATGATCTCCACCTCGTCGCGGCCGCCCCGGATGCGCTTCGCCTGGCCGTAGGGGATCCCGGTCAGCCGCCGCGCGTGGCGGTCGATCTCGTCGTGGGTGAAGAGCGGGTAGTCGGGGATGTTCTCCTCCTCCTTCTGGCGCAGCATCACGTTGGCCGAATTGTGGAGCATCCGCTCGATCAGCATCCGGCTGGAGGTGGTCATCACCACCGGGGCCTGCTTCTGCTCGCGCAGCAGCACGGGAAGGCTGCCGATGTGGTCGAGGTGGCAGTGGGTGATGATGATCAGGTCCAGCTCGATGCCCCGCAGCGGGGTCAGATCCGGGGTCGCCTTCCGCCCCACCTCCTTCGGGTTGAGCCCGCAGTCGATCAGAATCTTCAGGTCGCCGAGCTGGATGAACAACGCGTTGGCGCCAATGCCGCCCACGCGGTTCAGGTCGATTAACTTCATTCCAAACCAGCAAAGGGCAAAGGCCCGGCGGAAACCAGAACGAAACACGGCCGCGCCGCATTTCCCGCGGCCCGTTCAGCTGCCCGCCTCGATCTCCCCGCGCGGCACCCGCAGTTCGAAGGGCGGCATTATCACGCAGACACGGTTTCCGTGGTCGTCGAGCCCGTGGAAGCTGCCGTGCACGCGGGCGTCCGCACCCGTCACGTGGAAGCTGTTGTACGAAAACTGCTCGCCCGGCGCGAGCCGCGGCGTCTCGCCGACGATGCGGTCCCCCTCGATCACCGTGCGGCTGCCGTCCGCGTTCTCGATCACCCACTTCCGCCCGAGGAGCGTCACGGTGCGGTCCGAGGCGTTGCGGATGGTGACGAAATAGACGAAGGCATGCGGCTTGTCCGGCGGGAGGCTGGCTCCGCCGTGGTGGTGGCAGAGGCGGTCGAGGTGGGCGCTGAGCCCGGGAAGTTCACTCGGCGGGGGCACGCGCGTACCTTTGACGCAAGCGCCCCGGGCCGCAAGCGGCTGCGCGGCTTTCGCGCTTGCTGCGCGTGGGAGGGCAGGGAAAGAACACGCGGTAATGGCTAAATTCGCGCTCCTCTCGGTCTCCGACAAACGCGGCCTGGTCGCCTTCGCCCGCGACCTCGCCGGGCGGCACGGGTTCACCCTGCTGTCCACCGGCGGCACGGCCCGCCTGCTCGCGGAGGCCGGCTTGCCCGTCACCGAGGTTGGCCGGCACACCGGGTTCCCGGAGATAATGGAGGGGCGGGTCAAGACGCTGCACCCCAAGGTGCACGGCGGCCTGCTCTGCCGGCGGGACAAGGCGGAGCATCTCGCGCAGGCCGCGGCCAACGGCATCGACCTGATCGACCTTGTGGTGGTGAATCTGTACCCGTTCGAGCAGACCGTGGCCAAGCCGGACGTCGCGTTTGAGGAGGCGGTCGAGAACATCGACATCGGCGGACCCTCGATGCTGCGCAGCGCGGCGAAGAACCACGAGAGCGTCACGGTCGTCTGCGACCCCGACGACTACGGCCCCGTCCTCGCCGCCCTCGCGACGGAGGCTTCCGCCCCGGAGGAGCTGGCCCGCTTGCGCCGTGCCCTCGCGCTCAAGGTATTCCAGCGGACGGCCGCCTACGACGCCGCGATCGCCCGCTACCTCGAGAGCCAGGCGGAGGGTCCGGACCTCGATGCCCTGGCGGGCTTTCCCGCCCGGCTAACCCTGTCGTGGCCCCGCGCCCAGACGCTGCGCTACGGGGAGAACCCGCACCAGCGGGCCGCCCTCTACGGATCCTTCCACGAGCACTTCCAGCAACTGCAGGGCAAGGAGCTCTCCTACAACAACCTGCTGGACATCACCGCCGCGACCCAGCTCATCGGCGAGTTCACCCGGCCCACGGTCGCGATCCTCAAGCACACCAACCCGTGCGGCGTCGCCAGCGCCGACACGCTGCTGGCGGCCTGGGAGCAGGCCTACGCGACGGATCGGCAAGCGCCTTTCGGCGGGATCGTCATCGTGAACCAGACCCTTGACGGCGCGCTGGCCGGCGCCATCGCCGAGATCTTCACCGAGGTCATCATCGCCCCCCGGTTCAGCGAGGAGGCGCTCGCGATCCTCGGGCGGAAGAAGAACCTGCGCCTGATGGTCGCCAAGGAGGGACTCCAGGCTGACGCCCTCCAGGAGATCCGGTCCGTGATCGGCGGCGTGCTGCTGCAGGACACGAACCGCACGCTGGGCAAGGTGGACGAGTTCAAGGTGGTCACCCGCCGCGCGCCGTCCCCCGCGGAGATGGCGTCGCTCCTCTTCGGCTGGAAGGTGTGCAAGCACGTGAAGTCCAACGCCATCGTCTACTGCGAGGGCGAGCGCACGCTGGGGGTGGGCGCCGGCCAGATGGCCCGCGTCGACAGCTCCCGGATCGCCGTGTGGAAGGCCGGCGAGGCTGGATTGTCCCTCAACGGCTCCGTCGTGGCCAGCGAGGCGCTCTTCCCCTTCCCGGACGGCCTGCTCGCCGCGGCCGATGCCGGCGCGACCGCGGCCATCCAGCCCGGCGGCGCGCTGCGGGATGCGGAGGTGATCGCGGCCGCCGACGCGCGCGGGATGGCGATGGTCTTCACCGGCTGCCGTCACTTCAAGCACTGAGCCGGGCGCCGCTGGCGTTCCGGAGCCCGCCCTTGCCTCCCGCCCGAACCTGCCCACCGTCCCGCGCAGTCCGCGAATCCCAACCCACCATGTTCGACCCCGTCGCCAAGCTGCAGGAATTCATCCGCCATCCCAGCGTCTCCGCCGACTCGCGCTTCCGCGCGGGAATGCAGGGCGCCCAGGAGTTCATCTCCGGCCTGCTGGGCTCGATCGGCTTCGAGGTCGAGGTGGTGCGCACCGACCTCCACCCCATCGTGCTGGCCCACCGCGGGGGCGATCCCCGTTGGCCCCACGTCGTGATTTACGGGCACTATGACGTGCAGCCCGCGGACCCGCTGGAGCTGTGGCGCACGCCCGCCTTCGAGCCCACCATCATCGGCAACCGCATCTACGGCCGCGGGGCCGCCGACAACAAGGGCCCGCTGCTGACCAACGTCGCCGCCGTCGCGCAGGCCCTGGAGGAGGATCCGGCGCTTCCGCTCCGCATCACCTTCCTCATCGAGGGCGAGGAGGAGATGGGCAGCCCCAGCTTCCCCAAGTTCCTCGAGCGTTATGCGGACCGGCTGCGGCAGGCCGACTTCGTCTTCCTCTCCGACACGGCCCTCCCCAATCCCGACCAGGTGGTCCTCACCTGCGGCCTGCGCGGGCTGGCCCTCTTCGACGTCCACCTCACCGGCGCCAAGGGCGACCTGCACTCGGGCCTGCACGGCGGGGTCCTGCGCAACCCGATCCAGGCCCTCGCGGAGATCCTCGCGACCCTGCACACGCCGGAGGGCCGGGTGAACGTGCCGGGATTCTACGACGACGTGCTGGACGTCCACCCTTGGGAGCGCGAGGAGCTAAGGCGCCTCGGCACGGACGAGCGCGCCTACGCCGAATTCCTCGGCATCGACACGTTCTACACCACCCCCGGATTCAACCCCTTCGAGTCCTCGCGTTTCCAACCCACGCTGGAATTCAACGGGATCGGCGGCGGCTACCAGGGCGCGGGGACCAAGACGGTCATCCCCAGCAAGGCCTTCGCCAAGATCAGCTGCCGGCTCGTGCCGAACCAGCGGCCGGAGCGGATCAAGAAACTGGTGATGGACACGATCCGCGCGCGCGTGCCCAAGGGCATCCGCCTTGAGTTCGTCGACCAGCACCAGGGCGATCCCTACGTGGTGGTGCCGCCGGGGCGGTCGAACACGCCCCCGGACCAGTCACCGGTGCTCGCGCGCGCCTTCCAGGCCACGGAGCAGGCCGTGCGCGAGGTGTGGGGCCGCGCGCCGCTCTACCTGCGCGAGGGCGGCAGCGTGCCCATCATCTCGGACATCAAGCGGGTGACCGGGCTCGACTCGGTGATGATGGGGCTGTTCCTCCCGGAGGACAACCTCCACGCCCCCAACGAGAGCTTCAACCTCGACGTGATGCGCAAGGGGACCGAGACGACCCGGCGGATGCTTCGCGCGCTTGCGGGCCGGGCGTGAGCGCCTAGCCGGCGAGGCGGAAAAGCCGGCGGGCGTTCTCATACCGGATCTTTCGCTCGACGCCCAGGGTGGGGGACAGGGCCTTCACCTGGGCGAGTTGCCGGGCTCCGGAACATTGCACCGGCACCGCGTTCACGTCGGTGCAGTCGCTGCCATAGAGCAGCTTGTCCTGATGCCGGTCGAGGAACGCACGCCCGTGCTCGGGATCCCGGGCGAAGGCGTTCAGGCCTGAGCCCGCCGAGAGGTCACCGAACAGGTTGGGGTAGTCCCGCAGGTAGCGGTCCGTGAGGCCGCCCGGCTTGACCTTGCCGCGGGGGTAAAGGTTGCGCGGATCATCGACGTTGGCCGCGTCGATGTTGGCCCACCAGGTCTGGGCGTGGCCGATGAAATTTGTGCGCGGATGCTGCTCCAGCATCCGGTGGAAGCGGTCAAAGCCGTGGTTGTAACTGCCGGTCTGCCAGTGGAGCAGGATCGGGACCCCGAAGTCGGCGGCCAGCGCGTAGAGCCGCCGCATCGCGGGCGAGTCGCACTCCACGCCGAACTTCTGCTCGCCGATGATCACCGCCCCGAGCTTGAGGTATTTCTCCATCACCGCCGGCGCATCCTCAAGGTCGCTGACCTCGTTGGCCCCGAAGAAGAATTCCCCCGGGTGCCGCCGCGCGACGGCGAGGCAGTCGTCGTTGCCGGTGCAGGTGCTGTCGAGCCCGTTGGCCCGGCCCTGGTGGGTCGAAGCCCGCGCCACCGGCCGCCCCGAGGGCAACAGGATCGTCTGCGTGGCGCCCAGCGCCCGCTGGTGGCCCACCAGGTCGCCATCCTGCCGTGGCCGCGGCAACACGGGCGCATAGGTCACCTTGTCGCGGCCCCCGCCGTAGTTGGTGTGCTGGTGGATGTCCACCAGCGGGAGCGGCGCGGATTCGGCGGCCGAGACGAGGGAACCGGCGATCAGGACCGAGGAGGAGCGGAGCAGGAATTCCCGGCGGGAAAGCGGGAGTGAAGGGGCAGGGGGCACCGTCGCGTTCTCGCGGTGAGGCGGTCCGGGGGCAAGGTCGTTCCGCCAGCCCGGGATTGCATCCCGCACGGGGAACGCCGTACTCCTGACCCGCTTACCCTTATGAGATCCCCGCTCCCCCTCCTCCTCGCGGTCCTGATGCTGGCCGCGCCCCTCGCCCACGCGCAATTGCGGCTCCCCGCGATCATCAGCGACGGAATGGTCCTCCAGCAGAGTCAGGCGAATCCGATCTGGGGTTGGGACACCCCCGGAACCGCCGTGACGGTCACCTTCGCCGGCC
>VHCY01000081.1 GCA_016871595.1 Verrucomicrobiota bacterium | reverse complement strand
CGTTCACCGACGTCCACTTGCCCGTGCCCTTCTGGCCCGCCGTGTCCAAAATCACGTCCACGATCGGCTTCCGGGTCACCGGATCCTTCTGCTTCAGGATGTCCGCGGTGATCTCGATCAGGAAGCTGCCCAGCATCCCGCGGTTCCACTCGGCGAAGATCTCGCCCATTTCCGGGGCCTTCAGCCCCAGCAGGCCCTTCATCACGGCGTAGGCCTCGCAGATCATCTGCATATCGCCGTACTCGATGCCGTTGTGGACCATCTTCACGTAATGGCCCGCGCCATTCTCACCGATGTAGGTCGCGCACGGGACACCCCCCTGGATCGGCTGGCCCGGCGCCGCCCCGGTCAGCGGCCGGCCCGTCTTCGCGTCCACCTTGGCCGCGATCGCATTCCAGATCGGCTCCAGCTCCTTGTAGGCCGCCGGATCACCGCCCGGCATCAGCGCCGGACCGAACCGCGCGCCCTCCTCGCCGCCGGAAACACCCGAACCAATGAAGCGCAGCCCCTTCGCGCGCAGGGCCTGCTCGCGCCGGATGGTGTCCGTCCACAGCGCATTGCCCCCGTCGATCACAATGTCGTTTTTGTCCAGTAGCGGCACCAGGCTGTCGATCACCGCGTCCGTGCCCTTGCCGGCCTGGACAAGGATCACGATCTTGCGCGGGCGCGAAAGGGACTGGACGAACTCCTCTAGGGTCTTGGCCCCGTGCAGGCCGCCCGGCGTGGCCGGGTTCTCGGCGACGAACTGCTCCGTCTTCTCGGTGGTCCGATTGTAGACGGAGATTCGGAAGCCGTGATCAGCGATGTTGAGGGCAAGGTTCTGACCCATCACGGCGAGGCCGATGAGTCCGATGTCCGAGTGTGTCTTGGCCATGGCGAGGAAAGTAAAGGGGGTCGAGGCTGGCCCGTGCCCCGCCGAAAACCAACCTGATTCTGGCAGACTTGACTTAGGCCACTGGGGACGCGGGGGCCCGCTCCTCCCAGACCCGGGCGAGGTGGATGAGCATCTGGGTGGCGCGGCTCATATCCTGCAGGGAAACCCACTCTCGCTGGCTGTGCACCTGATGCATCCCGCAGAACAAGTTCGGGGTCAGCAGGCCGCGGGCGGTCAGCTGCGAGCCATCGGTGCCGCCGCGGATGCGATGGCGAAACGGCGTGAGGCCCGTCCGGCCGATCGCCTCCAGAGCGTAGTCCACCGGCCGCGGATCGCGGTCCAGCCAGTAGCGCATATTCCGATACTGCTCGTGGAAGGCCACCTCGACCACAGAGCCGGGTTCCGCCGCCTGCACCGCCGCCGCCGCCTGCTGCACCAGGCGCCGCAGCTCGGCCAGACCCTCCAGTTCAAAGTCCCGCAGGATCAGACGCACGGTCGCCCGCTCACTGTTGCCCCGGATCTCGTTGGGATGGATGAACCCTTCCCGGTCCGCCGTGCGCTCCGGGGAACGCGACAAGGGCAGGGCCGCGGTGAAGCGGGCCGCCAGCCGCAGCGCGTTCACCATCACATCCTTCGCCCAGCCCGGATGCGCCGCCACGCCGCGGATCTCCACGATCGCCGCGTCCGCCGAAAAGGTCTCGTCGTCCAACTCTCCCCGCGCCTCGCTGTCCAAGGTGTAGCCGAAGTCCGCGTCCAGTTGCTTGAGGTCCAACGTGCGCAGGCCGTGGCCGATCTCCTCGTCCGGATTGAAACACACCCGGATCCGCCCGTGGGGAATCTCCGGGTGCCGCAACAGGTAGCGGGTGGCCGCCACAATCGCCGCCACCCCCGCCTTGTCGTCCGCCCCCAGCAACGTCGTCCCGCTCGCCGTGATGATGTCCTCGCCGATCGACTCCCGCAGGTGCGGGATGGTCTCCACGGTCAGCACCTGCGTCGGATCGTCCGGCAACACGATCGGCCGTCCATCGTAGGCGCGGTGCACGATCGGTTTCGCCCCGCCGGGGAGTTCCGTCGCAGTGTCCACGTGCGCCAACCATGCCAGGGTCGGCACGCCTGCCCGGTGGGTCGTCGCCGGGATGGTCGCGAGCACATACCCGCCTGGCGTCAGCTCGACGTCCTCCGCGCCCAGCGCCCGCAGCTCCGCCTCCAGCAACCGCAGGAGGTCCCACTGGCCCGGTGAACTCGGGGTCATCCCCGCGTGGGGATCGCTGCGCGTGTCGAACCGGACATAGCGGCAGAAACGCTCCAACAGGTCCTCGGTGTCGATTTGCATCCTCGCGAGGAAAGTCCGGCCCTCCCCGCTGGCGAACGCAAACGCGCCAGCCCGCGTCGGGATTCGTCCGCCGGCGCCGCCTCCCGGCTTGTCGCGGCCGCCGCCCGGCCTACAGTCCCGCCACGCCGCGTTCCCCGGTGCACCCCGCCCGTCCTTCCCCTTACCCGATGCCCTCGCTCCCGCGCCGCTCCTTCCTCCGGCAGTCCGCCCTCGCTGCCGGGGCCGCCCTCACCGCCGGCCTCCGCCCCTCCGTCTACGCCGCCGCCCCCGGCGCCAACTCCGCCATCCGCCTCGGCGTGATCGGCCTCAACGGCAAGGGCTCCGCCCACCTCAAGAATCTCGTCAAGATGCCCGGGGTGCGCATCGCCGGGCTCTGTGACGTCGATCCCCAGGTGCTCGCCCGCGTCGCCCGCAACCTGCCCGAGGGCACGCCCGACCCCTTTCAGACGACCGACGCCCGCGAACTGATCGGCCGGGCGGACATCGATGCGGTGATGATCGTCACCAGCAATCACTGGCACGCCCTGCTCACGGTCTGGGCCTGCCAGGCGGGCAAGGATGTCTACGTCGAGAAACCGATGTCCCGCACGGTCTGGGAAGGCCGCAAGATGATCGAGGCCACCGCCAAGTACGGCCGTATCGTCCAGGTCGGCACCCATTACCGTTCCGAGACGGGTCTCGCCCAGGCCATCCAGTACCTGCATTCCGGCGAGCTCGGCAAGGTGCAACACATCCGCGCCATCGTCTACAATCTCCGCCAGTCGATCGGTAAACGCCTCCCTTGGTACCCCGAAGGGATCAATTACGATCTCTTCTGCGGGCCCACCCCGATGGTGCCGCTCACCCGCGGCAAGCTGCACTACGACTGGCACTGGTCCTGGGACACCGGCAATGGCGAGCTCGGCAACAACGGGGTCCACGTCCTCGACATCGCCCTCCGCATCGCCCGCCACAATGGACCGCCGCGCCGGATCGTCAGCTTCGGCAACCGCTATGCGATTCAGGACGCGGCCGAGACCCCGAACACGCACGTCGCGGTCTATGACTACGCCCAGATCCCGCTGATCTTCGAGCATCGGGCGCTCCCGGCCAAGCCGGGGGTCAATTACCTCGACCAGGTCGGCGGCCTCCGCACCGGGGTCATCGCCACCTGCGAGGGCGGGACGGTCGCCGGGCTGGTGGGAGCCACCGCCTTCGACAAGGCGGGCAAGCAGATCCGCAAGTTCGCGGGCGACGGCGGCGCCACCCACGTCCAGAACTTCTTCGATGCCGTCCGCTCCCGCCGGAGCCAAGACCTCGCCGCCCCGGTTGAGACGGGCCACCTGTCCGCCTCGCTCTGCCATTTCGGCAACATCTCCTATCGGACCGGCGAGGCCGCTCCGACGGCCGCGATCGACGCCACGCTCGGGGACTTCCCCGCCGCCGGGGCGATCCACCGGGAGCTGCAGACGCACCTGCAGGTGCACGGGATCGACCTCGCCCGCCAGCCCTTCCGACTCGGCCCCTGGCTCTCGCTCGATGCGATCGGCGACGGCATCACGGCGGTCTCCGGCCAGCAGGAAGGCGCGCTCGAATACGCCCGCTTCCTGCTCAAGGAGACACAGCGCCCGCCCTACGCCATCCCGGAGAAGGTCTGAACCGCGCCCGCCGGCGGGCCGCGTTGGATCAGGTGGCGCCGGCGCCCGGGCTTCCGCCCCGCAGCGCCGCCAGCACCGCCGCGTGCAGCGCCGGGGTGGCTGCCGCCACGGTGGAACTGGCCGGATAGGCCGGTCCCCCCTGCCAGTCCGTGATCACCCCGCCCGCGCCCTGTACGATCGGCACCAGTGCCGCGATGTCCCAAGGGTTCATCACCGGATCGAGCATCACGTCCGCCCAGCCCCCGGCCACCAGCAGGTAGCCGTAACCGTCGCCCCAGGTGCGGACCAGCCGCGCCTGGCGGATCAGCGGCTCGTAGCCGGAACCCGCCTGGTAACGCTCCGGATTGAGCGGGTCGCTGGTCAGCACCGTGGCCGCCTCCAGCCCCGCCACCGCCCGGCAGCGCACGGGGCGATCATTGAGGGTCGTGGTGTGCCCGTCCCCCAGCATCAGTTGGCCAAGGATGGGCTGGTGGATGCACCCGAGCACCGGCCGGCCCTCGTGCAGGAGGGCGATCAGCGTGCCCCAGAGCGGGACGCCGGTGATGAACGATTTGGTGCCATCGATCGGATCGAGCACCCAGGTGAAGTCCGCCCCGGCGTTCTCCGGCCCGAATTCCTCCCCCAGAATGCCGTGTCCGGGGAACACCTGCGCGATCCGCGCGCGCATCAGCTGCTCCGCCCCGCGGTCGGCCGCGGTCACGGGGGAGGCGTCCGCCTTGGTCTCCACCGCTAACCCCGGCTGGCCCCAATGGCCGCGCAGGAACTCCCCGCTGGTGGCGGCCAACTCGCGCAACAGAGCCCGGTGCGGGGTCAGATCCATCGCGCCCTTCAAACGCCGAACGCGCGCGATGGCACGCCTAATCCGGCCGCGGTCCGGTGCGCCACGTCCGGGGAAAAAAAGAGCCGGGCCCGCGGGCCCGGCTCGCAAGGGTGGGGGCGCTGGCCGTTGGCCGCGCCCGCCCGATCAGAACTTGTACTTGATCGAGCCGTAGATGTAGCGGCCGATCGGGTCGTAGCTGCTGATGTCGTGGGACTGGTTGCCCTCGGAGCGGATGAGCGGCGGGAACTTGTTGAACACGTTGTTCACGCCGATCGTCGCCTGCAGGCCCTTCAGCCAGCGGTTCGAGGAACCGGAGAAGGAGTGGCCCACGCGCAGGTCAAACGTGTGGTAGCTCTTCACGCGGTACTCGGTCGACCAGGCTAGGTCGTCGACCTCGGGCACCCAGGTGTGGCCGATGGTGGCGTTCCAGCGGTTGTTCGCGGAAACCCAGTCCAGGTTCGAACGGGTCCGGTAGCGGGGATAGACCGCCGAGCCGGAGAAGCCGTCCTGGTAGCGGGCGACGGCGCCGTTCGGGAGGCTCTGCACCGCGTACTCGCGGATGTAGGTGCCGGCCAGCGAGGCGTTGAAGTTGCCCAGGCCCTGCTGGGTCCACTTGTAGCTCGCCGCGAGGTCCATCCCGTCCTGCCAGTAGCCGGCGACATTGACGATCGAGTTGGAGATCCAGACCTCGTCGGAGGGCCGGTTGGTCATCTGGCCGGGCGAGGTGATCGCCGCGCCCGTGCCGAAGTAGGTCTCACCCGCGAGGCTGGTGCCGAGGCGGACCAGGCTGGCGTACGGCGAGGCCGGACCCTTCTGCTCGACGTCCGACACGATCAGGCTCGAGCTGATCGAGGAGATCAGGTCGCGCTCGTCGATGTTGAACCAGTCAGCCGAGACCGAGAGGCCCTTGATGGCCTTCGGGGACCAGACGACACCGGCGGACCAGTTGCGGGACTCCGAGGGGTTCAGGCCCGGGTTCGAGCCGGACTGCGAGCGGTACTGGCGGGAGCCGGAGGCCACGCCGAGGGAGGTGCCGCTGGTGTTGTAGCGGGTGGTGTTGATCGAGGACGTGAAGCCCACGGAGACCGGCCCGAACAGGTCAAACAGGGTCGGGGCGCTGAAGGACTCCGAGTACGAGCCGCGGATCGCGAACTCGTCGTTGAAGGGCAGCCAGCGCAGGGAGTACTTCGGGACCGTCGGGTCGGCGGTCTTGCTGTAGATGTCGTGGCGGACGGCCGCGGACAGCTCCAGCACGTGGAAGCCGGGCCTCGAGTTGCCGCCGCCGAAGATCGGCACGCGCACCTCGGTGAAGAAACCGTCGGTGGTCGAGCGGGCCGAGAACGGCTGGCGCGGGGTCGCCTGCAGCCACTGGCCGGTCTGGTCGAAGCGGTCGTTCACGAAGCTGAGGGACTCCCAGCGGGTCTCGGCGCCGACGCCGATCTGGACGTCGCCGGCGGGCAGCCGGAAGACGCTGCCGTTGAGGCGGAAGTCGAAGCTGTTCAGCTGGCTGTCGTAGTTGCGAAACTGGATGCCCAGCATGCTCTCGATCACGCCCGGGTTCTGCCGGATCGCGAACGGGTTGTAGGCGCCGGAGTTCACCAGCTCGGTGTACTTCACGCCGTCGATCAGGTTCCGGTTGCGGTAGGCGTGATCGGTGCGGTTGAAGTTGCCGGCCAGCTCATAACTCCAGTTGTTGGTGATCTTGCCCTTGATGCCCGCCACGCCGCGGATGCTCGTGGACTGGTTGGCATAGATGCGGGGGAAGTTCACGAACCGGTTGCGGGCCGTGACCGTCACGTTGAACGGATTGTTCGGATTGGTGCCGACCACGTTGCCGGAGACCGGCTGGGCGTTCAGGACGGACTCGGTCTCGTTCAGCGAGTAGATGAAGTCGCCGAAGATGGAGGTCGTGTCGTTGAGCTTGTGCTCGAGGGCCGCCGTGAAGCTGCGGCGCTGGGCGCGGAGCAGCATCGTCGGATAGTTGGCCAGATCGAAGAACTGCGCCACCTGGTCCTGCGTCAGCGGGCCCTGGTAGATGCCCTGCGCGACGGCCTGCGCCGGCGTCAGGTCAAGGTTCTGCGGGGGAGCGTTGCGGTTGCCGGCCAGGAAGTAGAAGTCCGTGGTGCCGGCGAGGTTGATCGAACCCGCGAAGGACGGGGTGCGGAACTGGCCCTTGGCGAAGTCGCGCTCCTTCTGGATGAGCGGGTCGCTGCGCTTCCACTCGGTGGTGATGGTCAGGCTGGTCGGGCCGAAGCTCGCGCCGCCACCCCGTAGTAGCTGCGGGTCGCCCACTTGCCGTCATTCGGGCTCCAGCCGTAGGTGCCGCCGATTTCCGTGCCAGCGTAGTTGGTCTTCAGGATGACGTTCACCACGCCCGAGACCGCGTCCGAACCGTAGGTCGCCGAGGCGCCGTCCGAGAGGACCTCGATGCGCTCGACGGCCGAGATCGGGATCACGCTCACGTCGACGAAGCTCGCGCCACCGCTGGCCAGCACCGGCGAGATGTTCGCCCGGCGGCCGTTGATCAGCACCAGAGTCGCGCGGTTGCGCAGCGAGACCTGCGAGCCACCGTTGGTGGAGCCCGAGGAGATGTTGCCGTTCTCGGAACCGATGTTGTTCGAGCCGAAGAACGCCGGCTGGGCCTTCTTCAGGACGTTGAGGAGGTCGGTGCTCACGCCCGTCTTCTCAATCTCCAGGGCGCTCAGAACGGTCACGGGGATCGCGGGGGAGCCGGCCGCGATCGGGATCAGGGACCCGGTCACGACGAACTTCTCCATCTTCTGGACGTCGTTGGTCGAGACCGTGGGCTGGGCGGCGAAGGCGACGCCCGCGACCACGGCGGTGGCAAGGCCGAACCTCCCCAGAGAGGCGACGGCGAGGTGCTGCGGTTTGTTCATATGCTGGTTTGGTGCTTTAACCGGGTTCGCCCGGAAGGGCGGAGGCCCACGTCACGCCCATAGGAAAGTCACATCGACGTAACTTTGCAACTCCTGAACCTGATAAGAGAGTCAGGCGCCAGGCCCCCCACCGCCGCTTCCCGCGCTCCGCGATTGCCTCCCTCGGATCAACCGGCTAGGGTGCTTCCGCCACGATCGACTCCCTCGAAAAAACCCTGCTGGCCGGAGTCGGCGCAGCAGTCGTGTCCTGGCAAAAGGTCGAGGCCGTGTTGGGCGACCTCGTGCGTCAGGGCAAGGTGACCTCCGTGGAGGCCCGGGAAGTGGCCGAAAAGCTGGTCGCGGAAGGCCGCCGGGAGGCGGATACGCTCAGTCAGGAACTGGGCGAGAAGCGGAAGGGCGCCTTCGCCGGCATCGACCCGCGCGCGCAGCAACGCTTGGACGCCCTCGAGGCCCGCGTCGCCGCCCTCGAACAGGCCGCCGCCACCGCCACCGTGCAGGCGGCGGATACGGTCACGCCGCCGACCCGGGACTAAGCGGTGTTTGACGTCCTCCAGCACGCCGTCCGCGCCAAGGAGATCCTCACGGTCCTGGCGCGCCACGGCTTTGCGGACCTGCTGAGCAAGCTAGAGCTTCCCTCGGGCCTCTGGCATCGCCTCCTGCCCCATCCCGGCCCGTCCCGCACGCCGGGGGAGCGGCTCCGGCTCGCCGCCAAGGAACTGGAGCCGACGTTCGTCAAACTCGGCCAGCTGCTCTCGATGCGGCCGGATGTCGTGCCGTATGATATCCTCCTTGAGTTGAGGAAGTTGCAGGACCGCGTGCAGCCGGTGCCGGCGGCCGAGATGCTCCCGGTGCTGACGCACGCCCTCGGGCGACCTCCGGCGGAGGTGTTCCCCGGCTGGCAGGATACCCCCGTCGCCACCGCGTCGCTCGCCCAGGTCTACCGCGCGCAGCTCCCCACAGGGGAGACGGTGGCGGTCAAGGTGCGCCAACCCCACCTGCAGCACCGCCTGACGATCGATTTTGAGTTGGCGCTCTGGCTGGCAGGCAAGCTGCAGCTTTACGTGCCGGCCCTCCGCCATCTGGATCTGCCCGGGGTGGTGGCGGAGGCGCGGGATGGCGTGCTGAGGGAGTTGGATTTCCGCCACGAGGCCCGCCACCAGCGGTACTTCAACTCGTTGAACCCCAATCCCACGGAGGTTTACGCGCCCAAGGTCCACGACGCCTGCTCCAGCGAGTCGGTCCTCGTGATGGAATGGGTCGACGGGACCCCTGTCGGGCAGCTCCGCGGGGATGAACCTGCCGACCAGCGGCGCCGGTGGGCGCGCGGCCGGACCTGCGGGCCTTGGAGAAGGAGATCACCCTCGCCCTGCGGGAGGAGTTGAACTTCGCGGTCGGCCGCCAGGCCCTGGGGCGGGCGATGCTGCGGCTCTTGTTCCTGTTCGGGCAGCAGGGCATCCCTCTCTCGCGGAATTATGCGCTGATGGACCGTGGCCGGACTCATAACTATAGGATGGGTCAGGCCTTCGTTGAGTCAACCACCGCGCCTGCGATTCGGGGAGGCCTGCCTCCAGGGTGCCTCCAATCCTGCCGCAGTCCCGCCCGGCGCCGGGTCGCCGCTCCCGTCCGCTCGGCTCTCCTTCGATTCTCCTTCGATTCTGGTTCGATTCTCCCTCGATCCTCCATCCAGCTGGAGCTCGACGGGCTGCGCCGGACCCGCGAGCGTCTCCGGGATGAGCCTCGTCGCCGCCGCCCGGCGTGAACTTCGCCCCACCGTCACCCTGGCGGTGCCGATCATCGTCGGGCAGGTCAGCCAGGTGCTGATGGGCGTGACGGACAGCGCGATGATCGGCCACGCCGGCACAGTCCCGCTCGCCGCTTCCGCCTTCGCGGGCAACATCTTCAACATCTTCTACGTGATGGGGATCGGCCTGATGCTGCCGGTCGCGGTCTTCGTCGCCCGCGCGCGCGGCGCCGGCTCCCCGCGGGAGGCCGGCGAATACCTCCGCCACGGCTGCCTGCTTGCGGTCGGCTTCGGTTTGGCGGAACTGCTGCTGATGGGCGTGCTCGCCACGCAACTGCACCGCTTCGGCCAGCCCCCCGAGGTCGTCGCGGCCGTCGGACCTTACTTCCTGCTCTGCGCCGCCTCCATCGTTCCGGTCCTGCTGCAACTGACGCTGCGGC
Organism: Verrucomicrobiota bacterium; assembly: GCA_016871595.1. Lineage (GTDB taxonomy): Bacteria > Verrucomicrobiota > Verrucomicrobiia > Opitutales > Opitutaceae > ER46. Next base: position 1,905 of record VHCY01000081.1, on the reverse strand, counting down.
AGTTCGCCGAGGCGATGGGCCACCCCTGGGTGCCGATGCTCATCACGCTCGGCGCGGTCGCGCTCAACGCCCTGCTGAACTGGATCCTGATCTACGGCCACTGGGGCGCCCCGGCCTGGGGACTCACCGGCGCGGGGGTGGCTACCCTGATCGCCCGGATCTGCGCCCCGGCGGCCCTCTGGCTCTGGATCCGACGCGACCCTCGCTTGGGCGTCGCCCGGTCCGAGGCGGCCGCGGCGGACGGCGCCGCCCCGAGCGCACCGAGTTGGTCCTCCAGCCGGCTCCGCGAGATGCTCGGGGTCGGGTTCCCTGCCGCCGGGATGCTCCTGTTCGAGGCCACCGCCTTCTCAGTCTCCGGCCTGATGGTCGGCTGGCTTGGGGCGGTTCCCCTTGCCGCGCACCAGATCGCCATCACCTGCGCTTCCCTGACCTTTATGGTGCCCTTGGGCCTGTCGATCGCCGCCGGGATGCGGCTGAGCCACGCGGTCGGCGCCGGCGAGCGGGATCGCTTCCGTCCGCTCGGGCTCAGCGCCTTGGGGGCCGGCCTGAGCTGTATGATGGCGTTTATGCTGGTGTTCTGGCTCGCCGGCCGCCCCCTCGCCGCCGCGTTCTCCGCCGATCCCGCGGTCATCGGCCTGGCCACCGGGCTCCTGGCTGTTGCCGCCGTGTTCCAACTCGCGGATGGGGTGCAGGTGATTTCGGCCGCGCTGCTGCGCAGCCTCCTGGACGTCCGTGTACCGGTCGTGATCACCCTGGTGGCCTATTGGGGGCTGGCGCTGCCGCTGGGTTACGGGCTGGGCATTTTCGGGCCGTGGGGCGCGGCGGGCATCTGGGCCGGCATCGCGGGCGGCCTGGGCTTCGCCGCCGTCTTCCTGCCGCTGCGGTTCCTGCGTTTGACGCGCTCCCGGTAGCCGGCCGCGGGGCAGGTAACCCGCCGCCAAAACCGTCCTTCGCCAGTTGCCCGGCCGTCCGCTCTGGCTTAGATCCTTGTCAACTGAATGACCTCCGCCCCCTCCCGCCTCCCCTCCGCCCTCGACCGTCACCTCGCGACCCCGGCTGCCGGGGAAATCATCGGTATTCCGAGCTATGTGGAGAAGGGAGGGGAATTGGTTACCCCGCAGGCGATCAAGGGGTTGCTGGGCCTGTGGGCGTCCCTGCAGCGGAAGATCGTCCGGGTGGAGGAAGGCTCGCGCCTGCGCCGGCGGCTCGACGTGCTGGCCCGCTTCGTGGAGGAGGCGCAGGAAGGTCCGGGCGCCTCCGGTCCGGCGCTCCGCGCGGCCACCTTTGCGCTGCTCTACTTCCTGAAGGGGGTGGATCGCATCCCGGACGCGGTGCCGGAAGTCGGCCTCGTCGATGATGCGATGGTGGTGCAGGTGGTCTTGGATAATCACTCCGCCGCGCTGCGGGCGCATTGGACCCGCCACCAGCGCGTCTGGCCCGAGGAACTCTGAAGTTGGACGCGGGCGGATGACGCCGGCTCTGAGGGGGACAACATTGGGTTCTGGTCCGCACAACGATCCGCACGACCGGGCAGGATGCTCGGCTACACCGGACCGATGCCCGGTCGCAGGTGGGTGACGTGACCGCCTTCCGCGGCTCGATGTAGCCGGGGCATCTTGCCCCGGTTCTCGACCGCAGCCACTGCGGTGAAGCTATGCGGCCTTCGGGGGAGACTTACGCTTCCGTCTGCGATGACCGGGGCGGCGCGCCCCAGCTGCTATGAAGCCGGCTTGGTCAAGGCCGAAGGGGGATTGGTTGGTTTCTTTTTAAAGCAATGTCTGGGTGAGTAGGGTGCGCGCGAGGGCGCGGGTTGGGAAGCCCCTGGCGGGGTGCGGGTGCGGCGGCACCGGCGGGAGAGGGGATGATTGCGACCTTGGCTTGGGCCCGTGGCCCGCCTGATGCACG
>VHCY01000080.1 GCA_016871595.1 Verrucomicrobiota bacterium | reverse complement strand
AGGTCGTCGACTTGCCGTCTTTGCCAGCGACTTGGATGGCATTGGTGCATTTTTCGGCCTGCTTCAGTTCGCATTTGGCGCACATGGCCTTGCCGGTGATGGTCTGCTCGGCTTCAGCGGCGGCGAACGCCGGGACGTAAAGCGCGGCGGAGATAACAACGAGGGAGATGAGTTTTTTCATGGGGGACAGGGGATGGCAAACTGGTCTGATCGCAAGGCAACGAAACAGCTTTTGCGCGCTAGGCGAGACAGGATTTGAAGCCGGCATTCAGGGCCTCGCGGTCGAGGTTTCGGCCGATGAAGATGAGGGTGTTGGTGCGGGCTTCACCGGACTTCCACGCGCGGTCGAACTTGGCGTCGAACAACATGTGCACGCCTTGGAAGACGAGGCGCCGGTCGGAGCCGCGCACGGAAAGCACGCCTTTCATGCGAAAGATGTCGGTGCCCTTGGTGCGCAGCAGATGGCTGATCCAGTCGTTTAGCCGCTTGCCGTCCAGATCGCCGGGCGTGGTGATGCCGACGGAGCTCACTTCATCGTCGTGCTCGTGGTCGGGCTTGAAGACGTGCGACCACGCGGGCGCGAGGCCTTCGGCGTCGGCGTTGAGGCTGGCGTTGAACTCGTCCGGGTGGTGCTGCGTGAAGAGCGCGTAGTGCCCGGGGTGCGTGATGCGCACGGGGAACTCGGCCGGGAATGTCGGGAATACGAGGCGCTGGAAGCTGCTGCCGGGCACGATGGGGTCGCCGGGCTTCAGGATCGTCTCCCAATCGGAGAAGATGAGCACGGCGGCTTCGCGGGCCGCGGCGATGTCGGCTTCGGCGAGGCTGCGCACGGGCACGAGCGCCACGTCCATCTCGGGGTCGGGACCCTCATTGATCGTGAGGTTGAAAGTGCCGGCGGTCAGTTGGTAGACGCCGCCCCACTCGAACGGGTATTCGGGCTCTAGGAACTGCGGGTCGACTTCGAGGGCGCGGTCGAGGTTGAATCCACCGAGGCCGAGCACGCGGTCGAGCGGGAGAGCGGCGTTTTGCGTGCGATGGAGCTTGGCGACCGCATTCATGCCGCGGATGCGGGCCTCGAGGGCGTCGAGCTCCGCCGGGGCGACGAGGTCGGTCTTGTTGAGCAGGATTACGTCGGCGAATGCGATCTGCTCCTTGGCCTCGGGCGCGTTGTCGATGTGCTGCACGAGGTGTTTCGCGTCGACGAGCGTGACGATGCTGTCGAGGCGGAATTTCTCGCGGAGATCGGCGTCGGTGAAAAAAGTCTGCGCGACCGGGCCGGGGTCGGCGAGACCCGTGGTCTCGATGAGGATGGCATCAAGCGGGTCCTTACGCTTGGCGAGGCGGTTGAGGATGCGGATGAGGTCGCCGCGCACGGTGCAGCAGATGCAGCCGTTGTTCATCTCGAAGAGTTCCTCTTCGGCTTGGATTACCAGCTGGTTGTCCACGCCGACCTCGCCGAACTCGTTTTCGATGACGGCGATTTTCTTGCCGTGCTGCTCGGTGAGGATGCGGTTGAGGAGCGTGGTTTTGCCGGAACCGAGAAAGCCGGTGAGGACGGTGACGGGAATCATGGATGAGCTCAAAGTTGAGAGCTGAGGGTTGAGAGTTGAGAGCGGGAGGGCCGGCGCGCGTTGGCGCGCTCAGTGCGAGATAGTGACGGTGGCGACGCCGAGGAGGATGAGGAGTGCGCCGACGACGCGCCCGTCGAGGCGATCAAGCCAGCGCGCCCGCGCGGCACCGTGGAGCGTGAGCCACGTCAGAGTCAGCATGCCGACGAGGGTCGCGACCGCGAGGACGGCGCTCAGCCACGCGATGCCCGGCCAGCCGTAGGGCGCGGCGGTGAGGTAGACCGGCAGGAACAGTTCGCAGGGCGAGAGTGTGAGCGTGAGAAACAGGCCCCAGAGCGCGGCGCGGTCGGTGGCCTCGGGGATGAACTTCTTGCCCTCACAGTGGTCGCAGCCGCGGCCGTGCGGTGCGCGAAACGCCAGCCACGCGCCGAGCCCCACCAGCAGCGCGGCCACGACCCAGTGAAAGGCTGCGTCGTAGCGCGCGTTGATTTCCCAGCCGAAGCGTGCCAGCGCGACACCGAGGACCGTCGTAGCGAGAATGTGGCCGCCGCCGGCAAGTGCCACCGCGCCGAGCGTGCGCCGACGGGACCAGCCGCGGGCGCGGCCGATCATGACAAACGGCAGCCAATGCGTCGGAATGGCGGCGTGGAGCGCGGCGACGCTGAAACCGGTGGCAGAGAGCGTGAGCAGGAAGGCGCTGTTCATTTCGGGCAGATGACGGCGGACTCTAGCAAAGTCGTCAAGGGGGGGGCGATGGATTACTTCGCGAGTTTGTAGGGCACTTTCTCGAACTTCGTGCCCTTGATCTCGACGGTAACGATGCCCGCAAACTCGCCGGCGGTTTTCAGCCAGTCGGCTTGCACCTCGAACTGCGAAGTGTCGCCGACCTTTTCCCCGGTGACGGGATTGGCGACGGCCTTCAGCGAGAGCGGCGTGAATTGCCCGCCCGGCATAGCGACCAGCTCGATGGTCGGTGACGTGATGCGGACGAAGTTCTCCGCATGGCCGTCGAGCACCCAGACGGTGAGCTTGCCGGCGGCTTTGTCGCGGAGGAGTTCGACGTTGTAGGCGTGGTCGCCGAGCTCGACCAGCGTGCCGCCGTGCGGGGCGACGTGGACGTGCCCGGCATGGCCGGATTTCTTGTCGTGGTCGTGGGACTTGGAACAGCCGGCGGCGAGGAGCACCGCGGCGATGAGGACGGAGGCGAGGTGGATGGATTTCATGGGGGGAGGAAATTTATTCGGCGCGCAGAGCGATGATGGGATCGACTTTCGTGGCGCGGAGGGCGGGAACGAAGGAGGCGACGGCGGCGATGAGCAGCAACGCGACGGCGACAGCGGCGAACGTGAGCGGATCGGCGGGGCTCACTTCGTAAAGGACACCCGCCATGCCGCGACCGAGTGCGTAGGCCAGCGGCAGGCCGAGCGCGGCGCCAAGGCCCGCGAGAGCGAGGCCGCGGCCGAGCACGAGCCGGGTCACGTCGCGCGGGGCGGCGCCGAGCGCGAGGCGGACGCCGATTTCGCGCCTCTGCTGTGCGACGAGATAGGAGGGCCCGCCGAAAAGACCGATCGCGGCGAGGATAAACGCGAGCGCGGCAAACACGCCCAACAGCATCGCCGCTACGCGGCGCTGCCAGATCCGGTCGGCGATCCGTTCCTCCATCGTCTTCACATCGAGGTAAGATTGGTCCGGATCCACGGTCGCGATCACGGCGGGGGCGGCGCGCGCGAGTGCGCGGGGATCACCGTCGGTGCGGATGACGTAATACGGCCCCGCCGGACTTACCTGCGTGTAGGTGCGGTAAAGATCGAGGCTGGGTGCGGCGTCGAGTTCGCGGTGCAGGACGTTGTCCGCGATGCCGACGACTGTGAACCACGTGTCAGGGGTGGTGGTCGGGCTTGGTTGCAGGCGTCGGCCGATCGGATCGGCGCCGGGCCACAGACGTTCGGCCAAGCTGCGGCTGACCACCACGACGGCGGGTGTCGTGGGCCGATCCTCAGGGGCGAAATCGCGCCCGCGGAGCAACCGGATGCCCATCGTGGAAAAATAGTCGGGGCCGACGATGTGCTGATTGAGATACGGGTTGCGCAGGCGTTCGTCGGGACTCTGGCCTTCCGCGCTGAAAACCGACGGGTCGCGCGGTTTGCCGCTGAGCGGTAGGTTCGGGTCGAACGTGACGGCCCGCACGCCGGGCAGCGTCCGGAGCTTTTCGAGGACGCGTTGATGAAACTCGCGGCTCTTTTCCTGGGGCGCCCAGGGCGACGCCCAGCCGATCTCGACCCGGAACGTGAGCAGACGCTCGGGATTGAAGCCGAGGTCCACCTGTTGCAGTCGCGCCACGCTCTGCCCGAGCAGTCCGGAACCGACGAGCAGGACAGCGGCCAGCGCGACCTCGGCGACGATGAGCCCGTTGCGCAGCCGACGCTGGCGCAGGCCCGCGGAGGCGCCGCGCGCGCCTTCTCTCAACGCCGCGGAACTCTCGCCGCGCATCGCGTGCAGAGCCGGCGCCAACCCCGACGCCAAGCCGACGGCCGCGCACCCCAAAAAGAGAATGCCGATCGCGCCGGGATCGATCTCGATTCGCATCCAAGGCGGCAACGTCATCGACACTGCGGCCGCGAGCGCGTGGACGCCGAGATGCGCCATGGCGAATCCCACGACCCCGCCTGCAACCGAGAGGAGCGAGCTTTCAAGGAGGATTTGGCGGGCCAACGCCCCGCGGCTGGCGCCGAGCGCGAGGCGGATCGCGATCTCGCGTTCGCGCAGGAGCAGGCGCGAAAGCTGAAGGTTCGCCACGTTGACGCAGGCGACCGTGAGCACCAACCCCGCCGCCACGAGGAGCAGCAGCGCATACGGCCGGATCGCGCCCGTGTAAGTTTCCCGCAGTGGCGTCACCCGGAAGCGCAGCTGGGTGTTGGTCGCCGGGAAGTCGCGTTCCAGATGGAGCGCGAGCCCGTTGACCACGCTCCGCGCCTGCTCGATCGAGACCCCGGCCTTGAGGCGCGCGACGGCGAAGCGGGCCCGCACGTCGCGCCGTTCGTAGCCCTTCGGATCGGCCCCGATGCCGCTGCTGCGAAACAAGTCGGCGGGCGACGGGAAATTCACGTGCGGCGCCATCACACCGTAGATCGTGTAGCCCGGCGCGCCGTCGAGCGTCATGGTGCGCCCGACGATGTTGGGATCGCGGCCAAAGCGTCGCACCCACAGGTCATGACTGATCACAAGGCCGAAATTGCGCGTGCGATCGAAGTTGTCGGGCCACGGCGCACCGATGAACGGCATCACGCCCAGCACACGAAAGAGGTTTGCGGTGCAGATCGTGGCCGGCAGTTCCTCCGGGGCGCCGAAGCCGCTTGCATTATACATCGCTTGATCGGTGAAGAGCGCGACGTCTTCGAAGACGCCCAGCGCGTTGAAGTCGTCCTGCTCGGGCACGGCGAGCGGGCCGTCTTTGTCGCCGCGGACCGACGTGATGCGCACGAGTCGCTCGGGATCGTGAAACGGGGAAGCCCGCAACAACAACGACTGCACGGTGCTGAAGATGGCCACCGTGCCGCCAATCCCGAGGGCGAGGGTGAGGATGACGACGAAACTGAAACCGCGCTGATGGGTCAGCGAGCGGACGGCGTAACGGAGATCTGACCAGAGCGAATTCATGGGCCGGGGCAGGGCGTCACGACGGAGAACCGCGCGTCGGTCCGCAGGGTTGGAATGAAGGGCACTGACACAGTGAATCCGGCGCGGGTGGTGAGATCGCCGACTTCGGCGGTGGTGAACTCGTGGGCGAGCGGGCGTGTTTTTATGCGAGGGCAGGGGAGCTGCGGCGGAGCGAGCGGATGCTGCGGACGACGATAAGCGCGCTGATCGCCAGCAACGCGCCGAGGGGCCACGCGGCGCGGGCGAGGACCGCGTGGGTCGGCTCATCGACGAAAGCGAAGCGCGGCACTTCGTCATACTTGGCGAACTTCTCCTTCGCGAGGATCTTGGGCTGGAAATAGGCGCGCAGTGCGTCGTGGTGCGCGCCGATCTGCGTGCGATACGTCTCGTAGCTGGCGAGGCCCGTGCCGGTCAGATCGTTGAACGCGGTCTGCGCCAGCAGTGCCGGCGACACGAAGCGCAACTGCTCAATCAGAGCCTGCTGCCGCGCCAGCTGCTCGGCAAAGCGCGCGCGAATCGGCGCGAGCCGGCGCTCGGTCTCCTGATAGGACATTTGCGCCACGACCTGCGGATCGGGCGCATTGCGCTTTGCCGCCTCCGGCGCGAGTTCGGGGTGGTCTTCAAAATAGGCCGCGAGCAGCGCGCTGCGGCGGTGGCTGATCTCGTCGGTCGCGGCGCGCTGGGCGACGATGAAGTCCATGCGCGAAGGCGCGGGATAGACCCGCTTGGCGATCACATTGATGACCGCGGGAGCAACGATCGTCACGAGCAGCCAGGCGCTCGCGAGCACCACGGCATTCGTGGCGGAGGAGCCGCCGCGCGAAGTCACGAAGACCGCGAGCGCCAGCCAGAACGCTCCGTAGGCGAAGGCCACGCCCAACCATGCGACGAGACGACCCACCTCGGCGGACGCGAGTGAGCCGGTGGCGTAAAGTCCAGCCACCAAGAGCAACGCGAGCAGCCCAAAGGAAAAGAGGCCGGCCACAAGGCAGCGGCGTGCGACCAACGGTGCGGGTGATTGGTGCTGGAGCAGCAGCAACGGCAGCGTGCCGCGCTCACGTTCGCCCGAGAGCACGTTGTAGCTCAGAGCGATCAGCAGCAGCGGCAGGAGATACACCACGACGAAAGCCGCATCGAAGTGGCCGAGCAGCAGCCGCTGGGGATTGTCGACGCCTTCGCCACGCACGGAGAAGTCGCGCGAGGACAGGGCAACGAGGTTCGCATTGGGATAGAGATCGCTCTGCCCTTTGGTGAGCACGCTGAGGCCAAGCGGCGGCTTGGTCGCGTAGCTCTGCAAATGAAAGTGCGCGAAGCCCTGCGCGAAACGCGGATCGCGGCTCGGAGATTCCTCACGTTTCTCGGCATCGAGCTTCTGCGCGAGCGCCTTGGCGTCGGCGATGCGCTTGTCGGCCAACGCGAGAGAGTCGGCGACGGCTTCGTGCTGCAACCGGAGATGATGCGCGCCGTTGGCCACCGCGAACAGGGTCATCACCACGAGCAGGCCACCGAGCAGCCAAGCGGTCAGGTCGGAGCGCAGGTGGCGGAGTTCCCAGGCAAAAAGACGGGAGTTCATGGTCAGATCGGGTTGAGGCGACGCGCGGCGTGGAGGAATGCCGCGATCGCAACGGCGAACCAGCCGGCTAGACCAGCCAGCGAGGCCAACCGGTCTTGCAGGACCTCGCGCAGGGACGGCGGGCGGTAGTCGAATTTGGGGATGCTGTGCCAGAGCTTGGGGTCGGCGAGATACACCGAGCCGTCCCGCGGGCCGTTCAGCATCAGGTCGGTGTTCAACATCCGCTGCATAAGTCGCCGATGCGTTTCTGCCGCGGTGATAAAATGCCGGTGGTGCGCGAAATCCGTGCCGGCGAGCGCCAGTGACAGCGGCTGGAGCGCGCCGAGCGGGGCGAACCAGCCGGCGGCGCGCTGCATCCGGTTTTGCGCTTCGATCTGGCCGAAGGCGCGGCCGAAGAGCTCGTCGTAGACGGCGTCGCTCGTCTCTTCGCTCGCGAGGAGATTGAGGCCGCCGCGATGGAGCGGGAGATCCTCAGGCCGTGTGACCTTGTAGCGCTGCATCATTTCCGCCTGTAGGCGCTCCAGGCGCGGGCTCCGGGCGTGCGGGTCGTCCAGCTTGGCGCGAAGTTCGGTGCGGAAGGTCACGCCTTCCATGGTGGGATGGCGCGCACCGGCGATCTCCGCCATCGCCCGGGGCAGCAGCAGACCGTTGAACATCCACAAACCGAGCGACGCGACCAGCGCCACGCGCGCACTCGGCGCGAGCGCGGAAACAGCCAGCGTTCCCAGCACGAAGATTCCCAGGTAGGCCGCATAGCTCGCGATCAGCAGGGCGAACCGCAGCCAGGCGCCGTTGACCACGACGTTGTCGCGTTGGAACAGGAGGAGCGCCCCGCCGGCAACCAGCAGCGGCAGCAGCAGGAGACCGAGCGCGGCCGCGAGGCCGAGGGCCTTGCCCCACATCCAGGGTGTGGCGTTGCCGCCGCAGGCGAGTGCCTGCCGCAGCGTGCCGCGTTCGCGTTCGCTCGCGACCGAGCCGAAGGCTAGGATCACGACGAGCAAGGGCACGAGGAGTTGCAGCACGAGCGCGGCGGTGAGATCGCCGAAGCGTTGGGCCGCGCTCGCGTCGTCCGCGGGCTTGTGGAGGAACTGATTCTGGCGGTGTGCCTCGAGCCAGACCGCCACGCCGGCGTAAGGCTCGACGCCGGGGTCGATGAAGCTCGTGGCCAACGAGGGCTTGAAGGCCCAGATACCGTAGTGCGCCGCCGAGTGGGGATTCTTTGCGGGCTGGGTTAGCCAACGATTGTCCTCGGACGCGGTGGCGAGTGCGCGCTGTTCGGCCTGTTCACGCTGATACGACCAGCCTGCCACCAACGCGGCGATCAGCAGCAGCCCAACAAAAACTGCGGCCCAACGAAAGCGGCCATCCCGAAGTGTCCCGACGAATTCGTGACGAATGACGGAGGTGATCATGAGAGGAGGTTCAGGCGAACATGGTTTCCAGGTAGCATTTCCAGAGAGGGTGTGGTCGCGGCGGGAGGATAAGCGGCTCGGCGGCGGTGCCGACCTCTGCGCCTGCACGACCACGCGCCGCGTGGTGCGAATCCAAGGGGAGATCTTCCTCGCGCCAACGTATCGCGAGGTTTGCGGGGAATGAGTCCGACCGTCGATTGACTCCCGCGCGCTTCCGCTTCACTCCAGTTTTTCCACTCCCCCCAGCCCCATGAATCGTCGCCAATTCGCCCGCACCTCCGCCCTTTCTCTCGCCGCGCTCTCGCTGCCCCGCTGGCTCAGTGCCGCCGGCCCGGCCGGTCTGCGCTACCGCGATACGCTCGGCTTGCAGCTCTGGACGGTGCGCAACCAAATGGCCAAGGATATGCTCGGCACGCTCCGCGCCGTGAAAGCCGCCGGATACGCGCAGGTCGAACTCATGCGCACGATGGATGCCCGGGAAATTCTCACCCACACGCGTGAGCTCGGGCTGAAGGTGACCTCCGCGATGATCGACTGGAATTGCCTCGTCAACCCGACCGCGCCGAACACCGCGACGCCCGAAGCCCACCTCCAGGTCGCACGTGAGATCGGTCTGCGTTACCTCGTGTTCGGCTACATCGGCAAAGGTCACCGCGAAACGGTGGCGCAGATGAAGGCCCTTGCCGCCCGCGCCAATGACTTCGGACGCAAGTGCCGCGACGCCGGCGTCCAGCTTTGCTACCACCACCATTCCTTCGAGTTCGCCAAACTCGACGACGGTGCGACCACCGGCTGGCAGATTTTCACCGGCGAGTTCGACCCGGCGCTGGTGCAGTTTGAGATCGATGTATTCTGGGCCGCCATCGGCGGACTCGACCCGGTGAAGACTCTGCGCGATCTGCGCGGTCGTGTCGCCCAGGTCCACCTCAAGGATCTCGAGGCCGGCCACGGCACCATGTTTGATGAGGGCAAGATCCCGGTTTCCGCCTTCAAGGAACTCGGCCGCGGCACGCTCGACATGAAGGCCATCGTCGCCGCGTGCGCTGCGGCTGGCGTCGCCCAGTGCCACGTCGAACAGGACCAGTCTCCGGACCCGATCCGCAGCATCGGCACGAGCATCGGCTTCATGAGCCAGCCGGCCTGAGCCCGGCGGTGCGTGGAGCGATCCGATGCGCGCGGTCGCGAATCGGACCGGCGCATGTGATGGCGCGCAGGTCGCCGCACGCGAGTCAGCCCCATCCGGCAGCGTAGCGCCCGTCCCCTCCCGTGTCACCGTCGTGCCGCGGACGCGCGCGGACTGCCCGCCGAGAAAATGCGGCGCGTTCTCGGCGGATTTCGGACGCTCCGCCATGTGCAGTTCGCGACTAGTGAGGCGCGGCTGCGTTTCGCTACGCACCCATTGAGAAGAAAACCAGTCTCTGGGCTCCGTGAGCCCGCTGACGGCGTCGGGTGCCTCAAATCCTGCTGCCTCGTCGAGCGCTGCGACTGCGTGATCTGGTCTCCGCGTGAACTGCGGGCCATTCACGCCGCTCGACTGCAGCCCGATTACTACTGCGCTTCGGTGAAAGCGCTCGTCCCGCAGGGTTCCGATAACTTCGTGACGGATGGCGGACGCGGTCATGACAAGAGGCTCAAGCGTGCATGGTTTCGAGGTAGAGTTTCTCGAGGTCGGTGTGGGCGAGTTCCTCAGCGGTCAGGATGTGTGCGAGGCGACCGTGACGCATGATGCCGACGCGATCGGCGTCGGCTTTGGCGCGGAAAAGGTCGTGGGTGGCCATCAGGATCGCGACATCGCGGTCGCGGAGCTGGCGGAGGAGGCGGCTGAACTCGTGGCTCGCGCTGGGATCGAGGCCGCTGGTGGGTTCGTCGAGGAGGAGCACCTTGGCGTGCTTGGCGAGAGCGATGGCGATGCCGACTTTTTGGCGCATGCCTTTGGAGTAACCGGAAACGCGGCGTTCGTGGGCGTCGGCTTGCAGGCCCGCGTCGGTGAGGAAGCGGCGCAATTCGGCGTCGGCGTAGCGGTGCCCGGCGAGTTCGCTGAAGTAGGCGAGGTTTTCGATGCCGCTGAAGTGGCCGTAGAGATTCACCTGCTCGGGGATGTAGGCGAGACGGCGCTTGGTCTCGAGCGGCTCTGTGGCCACGTCGAGGCCGTCTATGACGGCGCGGCCAGAGTCGGGGGCGACGAAGCCAAGGAGGCAGTTGAGCGTCGTGGTCTTGCCGGCGCCGTTGGGGCCGAGCAGCGCGAACAGTTCGCCGGGCGCGACGGTGAGGTTGAGGGCGGAGACGGCGGGCGCGGCGGTCCCGGGATATCGCTTGGTGAGATTTTGGAGCGTGAGCATGGGGATGCGGCGAAGTTGAGAGTTGAGGATTGAGAGCTGGGGGGCGTGGTCGTCAGCCGACGAGGGCGGAGAGGTAGGAATCGTCTGCGTGGTCGCGGCGGGAAGGTGCCGCGTGAGCGCGGACGACCAGAAAGATGAATAGGCAGGAACGCGTGGCGGACTGGCCTGAGGACGAACGGAGGGAAAAGTGCGCGGCTCCGCGTGGGAGCGGGCGCTGGGAGCGACGCCACGGCCGCGCAGGGCCGGGCGGATCTATTCTTTCACGCCGCGATCGGCGCGTGGTTCGTCAAGCCAGCGGGGGGCCGCAGGCGGGCGGGAAGAAAAGAGCGGGCGCGCGTGGCGCGGGCGCCGCGGAAAGAGACAACGTCGCGCTGACGCGCAGGACGGCGCCGGGCGCGAGAGTGGGCGCGTGGGCGAAGTCCGCCTTGCCGTGGGCGAATTGCGTGACGACGCAGAGATCATCGCCGTCGCCAGAATCCGGTGCGGCCGGCGCATCATGCGAGTGCGGGCAGTTCGCGTGCGCGTCGGCCATGTGCGCCGAATGCTCGTGCAACCAAACGTGCAGCGCCGGGCTGGCGGCAAAAACGGTGAGCACCGCCACCAGCAACGCCGTCGCGGACGCGACGAGGCGCGTCGGGAGCGACGGTTGGGCGCGGCGGGCGGGCATGGCAGGGCGGAGATGAGGACAGCCGATCAAGAGCGTCAAGCGCCGGTCACTAGGAGGCGCGGAGGCCGAGGCAGGAGGGGTGCGGCAAAGGCGACACGCGTGGTTCAATCCCGAAGTCGCGAACGCCAGCTCGGGTGCTTGGTGCCAGCACCATCATCAGGGATCCGCAGCGGAAGAAGGGCAGTTGCCGCGCATCATACAGAAGTCGTCAAGCCCCCCAAGTTTTCGCTCGTGGGCTGGGTCGCGTGAAGCAACTCGGCGGGCACGGAGTCAGCTCTCGCTGGCACCCGCCTCGCAGGGCATCACAGGCGGAGAAAGAAGTTGCGCGCGTTGAGCCAGCGGACCGCCGCCCATGAGGCCAAACAACCGAAGGCGGTCAGGGTGAGCGCATACCACAGGGGCGAGTCCTTCGGGCCGATGCGGCACCGACCGGGGTCAGGCCGTGAATCGTTAGTTTTCGGCCGACCCTGAATCCGGGTGCCCGCACCCTTCCAGCGATTCACGGCCTGCCCCCGTCGGTCCGTCCCCCGCCCTCCGGCCCTTGAA
>VHCY01000079.1 GCA_016871595.1 Verrucomicrobiota bacterium | reverse complement strand
GGTCACGCATCCCGGCGAACGCCCGCTCCACCCCCGCCCGCTGCGGCAGTTCCGCCACGATGGCCCCCAGCAGGAACGCCCCCAGGGCCAGCGAATACCCCGCCCGCGCCGCCACCACCGCCAGCAAGAACAGCAGGCCCGCCACCACGATGGTCTGCAATTCCAGGTCCGCCCTGGCCTCCAGCCGCCGCAGCACCCGCGGTACCATCAGCAGCCCCGCCCCCACCAGCAGCGTCACGAACGCCCCCATCCCGGCCAGCACGGGCCCCAGTTGCCCCCCGCCAGCGCCACCCGCGGCCTGCGCCCCGAGCAAGGTCAGCATCACCACCGCCACGATGTCCTCGAGCAACGTCACCCCCAGCGCCACCTGCGCGGGTCGCTCGTGCCCCAAGTTCAGCTCGGCGATCACCTTGGCGATGACGGCCGAGCTCGAGACCATCAGCATCGCCGAGACATAGAGGCTTTGCGCCGCGCTCCAGCCCAGCGCCGCCCCCAAGGCCCGGGTGAACACCAGCATCAGCACCGCGCCCACGCCCGTCGCCAGCAGGGCCGGCGCCCCCAGCCGCCCCAGCTTGGTCAGGCTCAGACCCAGCCCGATCCCGAACATCAGGAACACCAGGCCCACCTGCGACAGCGTCTGGATCCGGTCCACGTCCTGCACGAACGAGAAGGGCGGGGTGAACGGCCCGACCACCATCCCCGCCACCAGGTAACCCACGATGACGGACAACCCGAAGCGCCGGCAGAGCGTCCCCGCCACGCCCGCCGCGAGCAGCACGATCGCCAGGTCCTGGATGAGTCCGATGCCTTCCACGCGCCTCGGGTGCCACGGGCCCAGCCGGGACGCAAGTCGTCCCCGCGGTCTCCGCACGGAATTTGCTTCAAATGCCCCGGCCACGCCGCGAGCCTGCCGCACCCCGCTTCCCCTATGTCCCGCCTGCTCCCCGCCTGCCTCCTGGCCGCGTTCGTCCTCGCCGCGGTCCTGCCCGCCTCTGCCGCCGCCCCCGCGGCCCCCCGCCGGCCCAACGTCCTGTTCATCGCCATCGACGACCAGAACGACTGGGTCGGGCACCTCGGCGGGCATCCGCTCGCCAAGACGCCCCACCTCGACCGCCTCGCCGCGCGCGGGACGTCAATGCTCAACGCCCACTGCAACGCCCCGCTCTGCAACCCCTCCCGCACGAGCCTGATGCTCGGCCTCCGCCCCACCACCACCGGCATCTACGGGCTCGCCCCGTGGTTCCGCACCCTGCCCGCGTGGAAGGACCGCGTCTCGCTCCCGCAGCACTTCGCCGCCCACGGCTACCGCACGCTCACCGCCGGGAAGATCTACCACGGCGGGGCCGGCAACCCCGGCGGGGGCAAGGCGAAGGGCAAGGCGCCCGCCGCCGACGGCCCCCGGGAATTCCACGTCGTCGGCCCCAACCCGGGCATCGGCATCCGCCCAGACAAGAAGCTGATTCCCCCCGCCCCGATGGGCAACCACCCCCTAATGGACTGGGGCGTGTTCCCCCACCGCGACGAGGACAAGGGCGACTACCAGGTCGCGAGCTGGGCCATCGAGCAGCTCCGCAACGCCCCGCGCGACCAGCCCTTCTTCCTGGCCGCCGGCTTCTTCCTGCCCCACGTGCCCTGCTACGCCACTCAACCGTGGTTCGACCTCTACCCGGATGACGACAGCGTCCTGCCGAAAATCCTCGAGGACGACCGCGCCGACACGCCCCGCTTCTCCTGGTACCTCCACTGGAACCTCCCCGAGCCCCGCCTGAAGTGGGTCCGCGATAATCAGCAGTGGCGCAATCTGGTCCGCTCCTACCTCGCCTGCACCAGCTTCGTCGACGCCCAGATCGGCCGGGTCCTCACGGCCCTCCAGGAACAAGGGCTCGCGGAGAACACGGTCGTCGTCGTCTGGGGCGACCACGGCTGGCACCTCGGCGAGAAGGGCATCACCGGCAAGAACACGCTCTGGGACAACGGCACGCGCGTGCCCCTCATCTTCGCCGGCCCCGGTGTCTCCTCCGGCGGCCGGTCCCGCCAGCCCGCCGAGCTGATGGACATCTACCCCACGCTGGTCGAGCTCTGCGGCCTCACGCCCCGCTCTGATCTCGAGGGGCTCAGCCTCGTGCCGCAGCTCCGGGACGCCGCCCGCCCGCGCGAACGCCCCGCCATCACCAGCCACAACCAGGGCAACCACGGCGTCCGCAGCGAGCGCTGGCGCTACATCCGCTACGCGGACGGCTCGGAGGAACTGTACGATCACGATGCCGATCCGCGCGAGTGGACGAACCTGATCGGCCGCCCCGAACACGCCGCCGTCGTCGCCGCGCACCGCCGCTGGCTGCCGAAGATCGACCTGCCTCCCGCCGTTGGCAGCGCGAACCGGGTCCTCACCTACGATCCGCGCACCGACGAGGCGGTCTGGGAGGGCAAGACCGTCCGCCGCGGCGACGCGATCCCGGACTGAGGCGGACTCGGGCTACTTGCCCTTTTTCTTCTTCGCGGCCTGGGCGGCCTCCTCGGCCGCCGCGCCGCCCGGGCCGTAGCTCTTCCGGTCCGCCAGCGGCCGTCCCTCCACGGTGATCGCCTGGCGGTCGCCCTGCTCCTTCATCCACGCATCGAGTTCCCCCCGCAGGGCCGCGAGACGGGCACCGTGCCGCGGGTCCGCCGCCAGATTCACCTGTTCGGCCGGGTCCGCGGCCAGGTCGTAGAGCTCCTCCGCGGGCCGGCGATGGTACCGCTCAAGCACGGCCGCCGCCGCGGGATCACGCCCCGCCGCCTCCTCCCAGGTGGAGAAGAAATCGCGCTGGCCGAGGCGGCCGCCGACAAGGTCGATGTGGGTGGTGAACGCGAGCTCCGGCCGCAGGTTGCGGAGGTACTTCCACTGCTGGTCGCGCACGGCCCGGGCCGGGTACACGTTCATCCTCCCGTCGTTGCTGTGGGTGGTGAAGATCCGGTCGCGGTGACTCGCCGCCGCCCCGGTCAGGACCGGCAGGAAGGAACGTCCATCGAGGTCCGCCGGCGGCCGCCCGCCCGCGGCCTCCAGCAGCGTGGGCAACAGGTCCACCCAGCTGACCATCGCGTCGGTGCGCCCGCCCGGGCGGATGCGGCCCGGCCAGGACACGATGAGCGGCACGCAGACGCCGGCCTCGTAGAGGTTCCATTTGCCGAAGGGCCACTGCGCCCCGTGGTCGGCCGTGAACAGCACCAGGGCATCCGGCGCGAGGTGGGTGCGGACCGCCGCGAGGATCTCGCCGAGCTGGTCGTCGCCCCGGGTGACCGCCGCGGCGTAACGCGCGCGCCAGGCGCGGGTGCGCGGGGTGTCAATGCTGCCGGGGGGCAGGGGCAGGCGCGCGGGATCGTACTCCGGGGCCTCGTCCGGCCAGGGCACGTGGGGCCAATGGCTGCCCACCATCAGGCAGAGGGGCTTGGCGCCGGCGCGCGGCCGCCGCTGCAGGAAGTCGATCGCCGCCTGGATGCCCGCGTGGTCGTGCAGGACATCGTGGCCGTGGGCGTCGAAGCCATACTCGCCCGCCTGCCGGTAATGGGAGACCTTGCCGAACGCGACGACCTCATAGCCCAGCTCCTGGAAGTACGCGGGCCACTTGCGCAAACCGGGCTGCGGACGGGTGTGGTTGGCCTCGGCGCCATTCCGGGCCGGCATCCGCCCGGTCAGCAGGGCGGCGCGACTCGGGGCGCAGCTGGGCGAGGCGACGTACGCGCGGGTGAAGGTGAGCCCGTCGTCGGCGAGGGCCTGCAGGTGGGGCGTGCGGATGCCCCCGCCCCCGTAGGGCGACACATCCCCCTGGCTCTGGTCATCCGTGAGGAACACGACCAGGTCCGGCCGCGCCGGGACGGCCGCCCAGACGGGCCAGAGGAGGGGCAGCAGCAACAGCAACCCTCGGAGCCGAGCCGCTGGCCGGCGGGAGCGAGAGTACACGGCCCAGACCAGGAGGAGCAGCAGCAGAAACTTGATGAGGGACGACGGGGGCATTGGGGAAAAACCTTGGTCCCTCGCGCTCAGCCGCGGCTGCGGCCGGCGGCGATGAGCTGGGCCAGACGCGCCTGCAGGCGCGCCGCCACCTCGGGGTGCGCCGCGCTCACGTCCCGTGTCTCCCCCGGGTCCGTCTCCAGGTCGAACAGCTGGAACTGCGGCACCGGCTCCCGCGCCAGGGGCTTTTCCACCACGGAGTGGTAGGCCGAGAGCGAGTCGTGGCGCACGAGCTTCCACCGGCCCTCGCGGAACCCGTAGTTGCCCACCTGGCCGTTGTCCTGCTGGACCAGATGATCCCGCCCCGCGGCCCCCGCCCGCCCGAGCAGCGCGCCCGACAGGTCAAAACTGTCCGGAAAGGCCCCCGTGGGGACGTTCGCCCCGACTAGGGCCGCCAGGGTGGCCGGCAAGTCGATGGTGCAGACGACCGCGTCACTCACGCCGGGCCGGATCCGCCCCTTCCAGCGCGCGATGAAGGGGGTGCGCGTCCCGCCCTCGTAAACGCTGTACTTGCCGCCCCGGAAGGGTCCGCCGGCGCGATGGTTGCCCCGCTTCTCCAGCGCCCCGTCCTTGTAGCCATCGTCCATCACCGGCCCGTTGTCCGAGCAGAGCACCACCAGCGTGCGCTCGGCGAGCCCGAGCCGGTCGAGGGCCTTCATCAGCTCCCCCACACTCCAGTCAAATTGCGCGATGCTGTCGCCGCGGAACCCGAGCTTGGTCGCGCCGTGGAACCGCTCGTGCGGCATCCGCGGAACGTGCAGGTCGTGGGACGCGAAGAAGAGGAAGAACGGCTGGTCCCGCACCTGTTCCAGCCAAGCCACGGACTGCTCGACCCACTTGTCGGCGAGGTCCTCGTCGCGGAACCGTGCCGTGCGGCCGCCGGTGTAGAAGCCGATGCGGCTGATCCCGTTGTGGATGGTGCCGTTGTGCCCGTGCGACCAGTCCATCTTGAGCGTCGAGCGGTGGGAGAGGCCGGTGACGTGGTCCGGTGACGGGGCGCGGTCGCCGACCCAGAGCGGGTCCGCCGGGTCAAGGTTGAGCACGCGGCCGCCGCGCAGGTAGACCTGCGGGACGCGGTCGTTGGTGGTGGGGAGCAGGAAACTGTGCTCGAAGCCGATCTCGCGCGCCCCGGGCCGGATCTCGCCGTTCCAGTCGGGCCCCTTTTCCCCGCCGAGCCCGAGGTGCCACTTGCCGATCACGGCGGTGCGGTAGCCCGCGGCGCGGAGGACGCCCGCGGAGGTGGGCATCTCCGGCGGCACGACGAGGCGGCCGTTGGGGGGCGCGATGCCGGTGCCTTGGCGGCGGAAGGCGTAGGCGCCAGTGAGAAAGGAGTAGCGCGTGGGGGTGCAGGTGGAGGCCGAGCAGTAGCCGCTGGTGAACCGCAGCCCCTCGGCCGCCAGCCGGTCGATATGGGGCGTGCTCAGCTCGCTCGCGCCGTAGCAGGAGACGTCACCGTAGCCGAGGTCGTCAGCCATAATCACGATCACGTTGGGCCGGGCCTCGGCCGCTCGCGCGCAGACGGGCGCCAGCGCCAAGGCGAGCAGGCCGAGGGAAACCATCGCAGAGCAGGGGGAACGCGGGAGGGAACGCATAACGGGGTACCCCACCCTTCCGCGCCCGCCCCACCCGGGTCAAGCGCGCGACCGGACGGCGCGGCTCACTCCGCGTCGTAGATCTGGACGCGCGTCCAAAACGTCTTGAAGCGCTCCACGAAGGCGAGGTGCAGCGGATCCACCTGGTACGCGTCGTGGCCCGCCACGCCCTCGCACACCACGGTCAGCGCCACGGAATACGAGTCGTCGATGATCGGCCGCTTGGTCGTCTTCGCCGGGGTGCCCACGTAGATCGCCTTCACGGCCCGGATCCCCCCGAGGGATTCCACGCCCCGGCGGAAATCCGCGCGCTGTTCGGCGGCGAGGTCGGAACGGAGCCAGAAATAAACGGTGTGTACGAGCATCGTGGCCCGAGCAGAGTCCCCGGCCCGCGGAACGGCAATCCCAAGTTTCTCCGGGCCGACTCCGGGATTGCACCCGGCCCGCCGCCTCCCGCACCGTTGCGCATCCCCTCCCCGATGCCCACTCCCCTCCCGCGCCGCACGTTCCTCAAATCCGCCTCCGCCGTGAGCACGCTCGCGTTTCCCGCCGTGCTCCGCGCCCAGCCAGCCGGCACCCCGCCCCCCGGCAAGCGCCTCAATATCGCCATCATCGGCGCCGGCGGCCGCGGCGGCGCTGCCGTGCAGGCGATGAAGGACGAGAACATCGTCGCGATCTGCGACGTCGACGAGGGCCGCTGCAACGCCTCGCTCAAGACCTTCGGGGAGAAGTTCCCCGAGGAATCCTCCCGCCACACCGGTGCCGCCCGCTTCGACGATTACCGGAAGATGTTTGATAAGATGGCCGGGCAGATCGACGCGGTCACGATCTCCACGCCGGACCATATGCATTTCCCCGCGGCGATGACCGCGATGGCCCTCGGCAAGCACGTCTACGTCGAGAAACCCCTCTCCCACACCGTCTGGGAGGCCCGCCAGCTCGCGGCGCGCGCCAAGGAGAAGAAGGTCGTCACGCAGATGGGCAACCAGGGCCACGCCGACGAGGGCTGCCGCATCCTCAAGGAATGGGTTGAGGCGGGCGTGCTCGGTGAGGTGCGGGAGATCGTCAGCTGGACGAACCGCCCCTTCTTCCCGCCGTGGCGCGAGCCGCTCGGCTCGTTCAAGCGCCCTGACCATTCCAAGGCCATCCCGGTGGTGCCGCCGGGGGTGAACTGGGATGCCTGGCTCGGCGTCGCCGCGGCCCGGGCCTACGACCCGGCCTATATGCCTTGGAAGTGGCGTGGCTGGTGGGATTTCGGCACCGGGGCCTTCGGTGACGTGGCCTGCCACATTATGGACGGCGCCTACTGGGCCCTGAACCTCGGCGCCCCCACGGCGGTCGAGGCGATGGCGACCCAGGCGACGGACGTGGCCTCCCCGCTCGCCTCGATCGTCACGAACCACTTCCCCGCGCGCGGCAACCTGCCGCCCGTGAAGTACACGTGGTCCGACGGCGGCCTCATCCCGCCGCTGCCCCGTGAACTGGAGTTCGGCCGCGACCTGAACCCGGAGGCCGGCACACTCCTCTTCGGGAGCAAGGCCACGGTGCTCTGCAGCTTCTACTATGAGACAGTCCGCATCATCCCCGAGGTGAAGATGCGCGAGATCGCCCCCACCCTGCCCGCCAAGACGATCCCGCGGGTCAAGGGCGGGCCGTTCGCCGAGTGGCTGGCCGGCATTAAAGGCGGGCCGACGCCGGGCTCCAACTTCGAGTACTCGGGCCCCTTCACCGAGGCCGTGCTCCTCGCCAACGTCGCGATCCGCTCGCGCCGCCGGATCGAGTGGGACGCCGCCGCGATGAAGGTCACGAACGTCCCGGACGCGAATCAGTTCATCACCAAGGAATACCGCCCGGGCTGGTTCTGACGGGGCCGACGCTCGAGCGCCGTCCCGTGCCCGCAACTCAGAGGCGGGGCGGCGCAGGGCGCAGGGGCGGCTGCCACGCGTACGCGCCGGTCGCCCGCACCCGCCGCCGGTACACCCGGTCGCCGCAGGTCGCGTACAGGATATCCGAGGCCTCGCCGCCGAAGCAAAGGTTCGTGATGCGCCCGTTAGGCGTGGGGATGATCGCGTTCACGCGCCCGGCCTGGTCGCAGATCTGGATCCCAAGGCGCGTCGCCACGTAGAGGCGCCCGTCGCGGTCCACCTTCAAGCCGTCCGCGAAGCTCATCTCCTCGTCGTCCGGCTCGTGCAGGTGGAAGTAGCGCTGCCGGTGCCGCAGGGTGCCATCCGGCTGGATCTGGTAGCTGTAGACCCAGTGGGAACGGTAGTCCGCCACGTACAGGAGCGTCTGGTCCGGCGAAAGGGCGATCCCGTTGGCGAAGCGCAGGCCGGAGTCGACCTGCACCTTCGACCCATCCGGGCGCACCAGCCACACGACGCTGGGCTCGTTGCTGGAACCGGGGGGCGGCGCGGTCACGTAGACGTTGCCATTGTGGGCGACCACGAGGTCGTTGCCCGCCAAGTCGGAGACAAGGATCCGGGGCGCGGTGCCGGTGCGAAGGGCCACGACAGCCTTCCGCCCCGCCTCGGCCACCACGAGGGTCCCGTCGGGGGTGAGGGCTTGGCCGTTGGCGCGCTGGGTGTCCTCGCGCTCGGGGGAAACGCGCCCGTCGCGGCCCACCCGATAGGTGCGGGAGGCCCGGATATCATTGAAGAGGACCTCGCCCCCAGGCAGCGCCACTGGACCCTCGGTGAGGCCGTAGCCTTCGCCCACGAGCATCCAGTCCTCTCCTGGCATCAGGACGGCGGCGAGGACGGCGTTGCGCGTGGGCGCGGCGAATCCGACGGGCTGCGGCCAGCCGGACCAGAGCCAGCGGACCGCGTCCGGGAAGAGCGCGGTGGCGTGCCGGGCATTGTGGCCGCCCTCGCCCCAGACGTGGCGCACCTCGTAGCCCGCGAACTCCAAGGCCCGTTGGAGGGTCTGGTTGGCCATCCACCAGTCGCCGCCGTAGATGTTGTTGTCGTTGCTGCCGTCCTGCAGGAAGACCCGGATCCGCCGTGGCTCGAACTTACGGACCAGGGTCGGGTACCGGTCGCCGCCCCGCAGGCCCACGTAGGTGCCGATCCCGCTGAACACGCGCGAGAATGCGTCCGGCCGCTCCCAGGCCGCGGTCCAGGCGGCGATCGCCCCGCTGCTGGAGCCGGCGATCGCCCGGTCGTTGCCGGAGCGCGAGAGCCGCAGCGGGCGCCCGTCCGCGGTGCGCTGCCGTTCCACGAAGGGCAACAGTTCCTCCAGCACGAACCGGGCGTAGGCGTCGCCCAGGCCGTCGTACTCGAAGCTCCGGTTGAAACGGTCGAGGGCCCGCGCGCCATCGGCCGCCTTGACCACCCCGGGAGCCACGAAGACGCCGATCAGCACCGGGATGTCCCCCTTGGCGATCAGGTTGTCGAACACCACCGGGGCGTTCTACTGGATCCGGTCCTGGTTCACGTGGACGCACGCTGGCCGCGCCGGATCGTACTGGCGGGGCACGTAGACCTGCACCTCGCGGGTGGTGCCGGGGAAGATCCGGGACTGGTCGAAGGTGAGTTTGAGCAACTCGCCCACCGGCACCCCGGGGCGCACCACGGAGTCCGGATGCGTCGGGTAATCCTCCGCCGGCGCGGCGGCCGGCAGGGGCAGGGTCAGGAGGGCGCCGAGGGCGAGGAGCAGGAGCCGGACGCGGGGGCGGGCAGGGAGGGGCATCGCTCCTCAACGCAGCCGGAACACGGCCTCGTCGACGAGCATCTTTTCCGGATAGACCACCCGGCCCCGCATCAGCACATCGCCGCCGAAACTCTCGTGGCGGACGGCGTCGAGGCGCACCCCCTGCGCCAGTCGTTCCGGCCGCAGGCCACTGAAGATGGCCCGTGCCTTGTCGTCGGCGAACAGCAGCGGCGCGTGGTACGCGAAGAGGTAATCCAGCTCTCGCGCCCGCAGTAATTCACTAATGAGCTGGGCCCCGCCCTCGATAAAGACGCCGGAGATCCGCTGCTCCGCACAGCGGCGGCGAAAAGCGGGGAATGGCACGCGCTGCGACGGCGAATCAATTACCCACACCTGGACGCCGAGGTCGCGGAGCTTGCGCACGTAACCCAGCCCGCCGTGCGGGGTGGTCACGACGATCGTGCGGTCCCGGAACTCGTCGGTGAAGACGCGCGGCAGGTTCTTCTCCACCACCGTGCGCAGTAGCCCGTCGAACACGAACCGCACCGGGCAGCTCTCGGCGCCCCTAGGCGGCCGCACGGTCAGGCGCGGATTGTCGTGGAGGATCGTCATCGCCCCGACGCCGATCGCGGGGAACAGGCGGCGCCAGCGATGGACGTCGGCGCGGGCCGACTCGCCAGTGATCCACTGGGAGTCCCCGGTGCGGCAGGCCAGCTTGCCGTCGAGCGTCGAGGCCACCTTGGCGGCGAGCAGCGGCGTGCCGCGGGTGATCCAATGGTTGAAGATCAGGTTCAGATCGGAGCACTCCTCCGCCAGCACCCCGCTGATAACCTCGACTCCAGCGGCCCGGAGCACCTCGAGCCCGCGCCCGGCGTGCGCCGGATTCGGGTCCACCGCGCCCACGACCACCCGAGTCACGCCCGCCGCGAGGATTCGCGCGGTGCAGGCACCCGTGCGCCCCTCGGTGCAGCAGGGCTCCAAAGTCACGTACAGGGTGGCTCCCGGCCGCGGCGGCCGGCCCAGCGCCTCGAGGGCCCGCCGTTCCGCGTGCGGCCCACCATCGGGCGCGGTCGCGCCCTCGGCAACGATCAACCCATCCTCCACCAGCACGGCCCCGACCATCGGGTTCGGCTGGGTTTCGCCCCACACGCCCCGCGCGAGCGCGAGGGCGCGGCGCATCGGGCCCTCGTGGATGGGATCAGGCGGAGACATACGGGTTGCCCGCCTTCTCCGCGCCAACCGTGGTGCGCCCGCCGTGGCCCGGAAAGACGGTAGTCTCCTCGGGCAGGGAATAGATCTGGCCCTGGATGCTGGCCTCCAGCACTTCGAAGTCGCCGCCGGGCAGGTCCGTCCGGCCGACGCTCCCCGCGAACAGAGCATCGCCCACGAAGGCCGCCCGCAGCGCCGCGCAATGGAACAGGATATTGCCCGGGCAATGGCCCGGCACGTGGCGCACCTCGAAGGCGAGGCCCAACGCGTCCAGCCGATCCCCCTGCCCCACCCACGCGTCGACCTTGAGCGGCTCCAGCTGGAGGCTCTCGCCAAGGAAGCGCTCCATTATCTCGGGCGTCTCAATCAGCACCTGGTCCGCGGCGTGCGCGCGGACCTTCGCGCCCGACCGGCGCACGACCTCCGCGCCGCCCTGGGTGTGGTCCCAGTGGCCGTGCGTGATCCAGAGCTCCGTCAGGCGGCACTTCTCGTCGCGGAGGACGGCCTCCACCGCGGGCCAGACGTTGCCCGGGGCATCGACCAGGACCGCCTCCCCCCGCTCGGGCGCCGTGAGCAGGTAGGCGTTGGTCTGGATCGGCCCGGCGGGCAGGACGTGAAGCTTCACCCGGCCAATCCAGCCCCTTTTGCGGGACGCGCAATCCCGGAGTGGGTCGGGGGCGCGGCCGGACCGGCTCTCAGCCGGCTCAAGCCAGGCCAAGCCGGCGCAGGACTTCCGGGGGCGGGCCGGTGAAGGCCTCCATCGCGTAGTTTCCGGTGTAGCCCAGATCCTTCATCCCTTCGGGCGTGGTGAAGTACCCGCCCGCCGCCAGGTCCCGGAAGCGCTGGAAGAAGCGGGCGCCCGCGCGGTGCTCCGGCTTGGCGGAGGCGAGGTCGCAAAGGTCCTCCGCCAAGGCCGTACGCTGGGCCGGGGTGCCCCGGACGAACTCCCCGCCCCACCGGCGGCGCGCCTCGGCGTCGAGCCAGGCGAGGCCCTCGGTGATGATCTTCCGGTCGGCGTCGTGCCCGGGGTACGGGGCGCTGATCCATTCGTCGACGAAGTCGTGCACCAGCAGGGCCTCGGCCCCCGGGCCCTCCGCGTCGGGCGGCAGCATCAGGCCGCAGAGGGCGGCGGCGGTGGCGCGTTCGGCGGGGGAGAAGGTGAGCGGCCAGACGTCGCCCGGGGAGTAGGCGCGCTGGAGGTCGGGGTCGGTGCCATACCCGCGGGCCGCGGGGGCGGCGGCGCGCGGCTCCGGGGAGAAGGCGAGCGAGCTGGCGGCGGCGGCCGTGATCCACTTCAGGGCATCGCGCCGGCTGAGGCGCGGGGCGGCATCGGAGGGCGGGTTCATCGTCAAAGGTTCCCCCGGCGCAGCTCGGCCAGCAG
>VHCY01000078.1 GCA_016871595.1 Verrucomicrobiota bacterium | reverse complement strand
CACGATGCCCGGCAGCTTCATCCCCGGGCGCAGGTCCTCGGGGCGGTTCACGCCCTCGGTGAAGCTGAAGGCCTCGAACTGCCGCCGCGGGTCGCGGCCCGGCTTCGCCAGCTCCGCGAGGATGTCGCGCGCGCCGGCCAGGGCCTCCGCGGCCGAGGCGATCCGCGCCGGCGTGTTCTTGCCGTCGTCCGGGGTGTACTCGCGCCCCGCATACGCCTGCGCCGCCGCCTGCGGGTCCGTGGCCGGGTCCTGCGCCGGAAGAAGTTCCGCGAGCGGCTCGAGGCCCTTCTCGCGGGCAATGGTGGCCCGCGTGCGGCGCTTGGGGCGGAACGGCAGGTAAAGGTCCTCGAGGGCGGCCAGGGTGTCCGCCGCCGCCAGGGCCTGCTCCAGCGCCGGGGTCGCCAGGCCGCGCTCGCGCAGGGAGGCCAGAATCGCGGCCCGGCGCTCGTCTACCGCCCGCCACTGCTCCAGCCGGTCGCGCACCGCCAGCACCTGCACCTCGTCGAGTTCCCCCGTCGCCTCTTTCCGGTAGCGGGCGATGAACGGCACGGTCGCCCCCTCCGCCAGCAGCTGCGCGGTCGCCGCCACCTGGAAGACCTTCCCGTTCAACTCGGCGGAAAGCCGGAGCACGTGGTCCGGGTTGGGAACGGAGGCGGGGGCGGCGGGAGCCGGGGTGGCGGACATCGGGAAAAGCCGCCGAACCCACCCGCCCCATGCCCGCGGGCAACCTCCCAAAAGCGCCCGCCGCGCCTCCCCCCGCGCCCGCTCCGACCGTCCGGCGCGGATCCGCCCAGCGCAGCCTTGTCAGGCCCCGGCGATTGTGCGCGACTCGCCCGTCCCGCGATGTCCGCCATCAACCGTTTCCTCCTCGCGCACCACCTCCGGATCGCGACCAATCCCTGCGTCAGCCCGGACTTCTGCCTCGACTGGCCCGGCCTCCGCGCGCGGCTCGCCGCCGGCACCGCCGTGCGGGAATACCCCAAGAGCCGCTTCGCCACCGCCGACGGCGCCTGGACCCTCCTCGAGGACGAGCACGGCGACTGCGCCTGGCGGCTCGCCGGGAACGCCGGCGATGGCGGCCTGGAGGACGGGATCACGCTCCCCGGCGGCGACCGCGCCTTCCCCGCCACCTTCGCCAACCTCCTCCGGCTCAAGAACCGCGTCCAGGAACACGACCCCGCCTCCACCCTCTTCCCCTCCGCCGCCGGCTCGCTCGGGCGCAGCACGCTCGGGGTCGGCGCCCGCTTCACCACCCTGCACTGGCCCGCCGTCGACTGGGCGATGAGCGCCCTCGGCCTCGGCGTCACCGCCAACCAGAACTCCATCCCCCGGGAACTGGTCTACGATGTGGACGTGATGCTCGCCGGGCGGCTCGACCGCGTCCCGTTCCCCTTCATCGGCACCCAGGTGCCCGAGGGCCACCAGGGGCAGAGCGTCGAGGGGATGAGCCACGGCTGCATCCTCGCCAAGCTCAAGACCGGCTTCCACCGCCGCCGGATCGCCTGGAGCTTCAACGCGGACCACCAGCCGATCGGGGGCAAGTTCGACGACCGCGAGGACGCCCTCGTCGCCGGCTGCGTCCTCGCCAGCTACATCACCTTCGACCTCTCGCCCGAACTGGCCGTCACGCCCCTCCCCGCCGATCCCACCGCCTGGGTCGCGGCCGAGGTCCCCGCGGAACTCGTCGCCACCGTGCGCGCCCGGGTCGCCGCGGCCGGCCTGCCGCTCGAGGACGCCGCCTTCGCCCGCCTCATCGCCACCGTTTGGCCCGCCCTGCGCAAGATGAAGCGCCGGGACGAGAAGTACGCGGCCGCCCGCGCCCGGCTCTTCACCACCGCCACCGGCCGCGCCTACCTGCGCGAGCTCTCGATCGACGAACTGCCCGGCCTCACCACCCCGGAAACCACGGCCGTGATGCTCGCCCTCTGCGAGGCCCTCGGGATGCGGATCCATTTCGTGGCGCCTGCCTTCGGCTTCCAGAAGAACATGCCTTACCCGGACGATGCCGCCTTGCGCGGGCTGATCGAACGGCAATGGGCGGTCTGCCGCGCGTTCGGCGCCAGCATCGGCTTCCACTCCGGCTCCGGCAAATCGGCCGGCAACTACCGCGTGATGGGCGAGGTCACCGGCGGCCGCCTCGAGATCAAGACCAGCGGCCGCTACACCTACGAGATGGGCCGCGCCCTCCACGCGTCGCCCGACCCGCAGGACCAGGCCCTCTGGCGCGACTGGCACCGCTTCACGCTCGAGCTGGCCCTCACCGGCGCCTTCAGCCCCGACGAGACTGAACGCCGGATGGCGCGCGTCTTCATCACCGAGGCGCTCGCCCGCGCCGGCCGCGGCACCGAGGTCTTCGCTAATCCCACCGTCACCCGCGCCGCCCTCGAATCGCTGCCGCCCAGCCCGGACGATATGTTCTGGTTCGAGTACAACTTCCTCTTCGTGCTCGCCGCGGGCGGCCGCGCGGACAAGGCCGCCCTCGGGGACCACACCGCCGCCGGCTACACGCAGCGCGCCCGCTTCTACGGGATCAGCCCGGCCGGGCGCCTCCTCTTCGCCCGCCACGTCGCCTCGTACCTGATCTTCCTCGCCGGGGAAACCGGCCTCGCCGCCCCCGCCACCTGCGCCGCCGCCCGCACGCTCCTCGCCCGCTACGGCACCCTCGAGGAAATGCTCGCGGACATCTCCCGCTAACCCCGCCCCCCTTCCCGTATGCCCACCCGGCCCTTCATCCACGACGACTTCCTCCTCGGCTCCCGCCAGGCCCGCGAGCTCTACCACCGGTTCGCCGCGGACGCCCCGATCTACGATTACCACTGCCACCTCCCGCCGGACCTGATCGCCCGCAACCACCAGTTCGCGGACCTCACCGAACTCTGGCTCGGCGGCGACCATTACAAGTGGCGGGCGATGCGCACCAACGGCGTCCCCGAGCGCTGCATCACCGGCGCCGCTTCCCCGCGCGAGAAGTTCCAGGCCTGGGCCGAGACCGTCCCCCACACCCTCCGCAACCCCCTCCACCACTGGTCCGCCCTCGAACTCAAGCGCTACTTCGGGATCAATGAGCTCCTCGACGGCCGCTCCGCCGAGCGCGTCTGGCGCCAGGCCAACGCCCGCCTCGCCCGCACCCGCGTCCACGACCTGATCAACCAGTCCGGCGTCGCCGTGGTCTGCACCACCGACGACCCCGCCGACTCCCTCGAGCACCACGCCGCCATCCGCCGCGCCCCCGGCAAGCTGGAAGCCCGCGTCTACCCCGCCTTCCGGCCCGACAAGGCCCTCGCCGTGGGCCAGCCCGCCGCCTTCAACGCCTGGCTCGAACGCCTCGCCGGCGCCGCTGGTAACTCCTCGGACATCAAGTCCTTCGATGCCCTCCTCACGGCCCTGAAGCGCCGCCACGATGACTTCCACGCCGCCGGCGCCCGCGTCTCCGACCACGGCCTCGAAAGCGCCTTGGCCGAGCCCTGCACCCACGCGCAGGCCCGGATGGTCTTTGACGCCGCCCGCCGCGGCCGCGCCGCCTCCCCCGAGGAAGCCGCCCGCTACGGGTCCTTCCTGATGCCCGAGTTCGGCCGCTGGGACCACGCCCGCGGCTGGGTCAAACAGCTCCACCTCGGCGCCCTCCGCAACAACAACGCCCGCCTCCTCTCCACCCTCGGGCCCGACACCGGCTTCGACTCGATCGGCGACTTCCCCCAGGCCGCCGCCCTCTCCCGCTACCTCAACGCCCTCGACGCCACCGACCAGCTCCCGCGCACCATCCTCTACAACAACAACCCGCGCGACAATTACGTGCTGGGCACGATGATCGGGAACTTCCAGGACGGCTCCGTCCCCGGCAAGGTCCAGTTCGGCAGCGGCTGGTGGTTCCTCGACCAGAAGGAGGCGATGGAATGGCAGCTCAACGCCCTCTCCAACCTCGGCCTGCTCTCCCGCTTCGTCGGGATGATCACGGATTCGCGCAGCTTCGTCAGCTACCCGCGCCACGAGTACTTCCGCCGCACCCTCTGCAACCTCCTCGGGGCCGATATGGCCGCCGGCCTCATCCCCGGGGACTACGCGGCCGTCGGCGCGATGGTGCGCAACATCTGCTTCGGCAACGCCCGGGGCTACTTCGGCCTCGAACTCGCCCCCCGCTTCGCCGCCTGGCGCTGAGCCGGCTCCTTCCGTTGGCGCTGGAACCGCTGACGCAGCCCGAAGGGTGCCCCGCCCCACTGCCGGAGCCCAGCTGAGGCCTGGCGAAGGAGGGCCACAAAAGTCACAAATGGCTTCAGCCCCGGTCGGAGCTGTGCGGGGCGTCCATGGACGCCGCGGGAGGGCGAGGCGTGGGCGAGCTCGGGCAAGAACTCGAGCCGCTTGGCTTCCATCGGCGACGCACGACGCCAACGACGGCTTCCTTGTCTTGGATCGAACCCCTTCCGTCCGCTCGCTTGCCCCAAAGTTCACGCGGCGTCTATAGACGCCCATTCAAGCCCGGTCCGCGCCTGGTGCCCTTTTGCGCCTCTTGTGGCCATCCCGGATCGAGCGCCCTGGCCTCCGGCGCGGCGTGGCCCCGCCCGGCCCCTCGCTTGACCTCGGGCGCGTTTCGCGGAGGCGTAGGGGATGTTGCCGTCCCCCGCTCCCCTTCGCCCGTCCCTGCGGGCCCTGTGGCTCGCCCTGCTGCCCGCCGCCCTCGCCGGCGCCGCCGCCCCCGCCACCCCTCCCCCCACCAGCGCGGACGGCGTGGTCCAGCTCTCCCCCTTCATCCTCTCCTCCGAGCGCGACACCGGCTGGTCCGCCAACGAGACGCTCTCCGCCACCCGCACCAAGCAGGCCCTCAAGGACGTCCCGGTGAACATCGACGCCATCACGGCCGATTTCATCGAGGACCTCGGCCTCAACACCGCCGACGAGGTGGCGCTCTTCGTGGCCAATGTCTACGCGGCCCCCACGATGGAGAACGACAACCAGCAGGATAACTTCTCCTTCCGCGGCCTCTCCCAGCGTTTCAACGTCTCGCGGAACTACTTCCGCTGGTATGTCCCCAGCGACACCTACAACGTCGAGCGCATCGACTTCGGCAAGGGCTCCAACTCGCTCATCTTCGGCGATGTCGAGCCCGGCGGCCAGGGCTCCGTCTTCACCAAACGCGCGCTGATGAAGAACTTCGGCACCTTGATGCTCCAACAGGGCAGCGAGGGGGCCTACCGCTACCAACTCGATGTGAACCGCCGCCTCCGCGACACCCTCGCCCTCCGCCTCAACGCCGTCCGCCGCCAGGAAAAGACCTTCCAGGACGCCTCCGCCTACCGCCTCGAGGGCGAAACCCTCGCGCTCACCTACCAGCCCTTCCGCGACACGCTCATCCGCCTCGAGGCCGAACGCGGCGACTTCGACAACGCCCGCGGCTTCTCCGGGATCACCGTCCGGGAACAATCCGCCCGCTCCCTCGGCTTCACCGGTGCCGGCCCCTGGTACACCTCCGACGGCGTCTGGTTCAACCAGTCCACCCTCCCCGCCGCCGACCGCAGCTCCACGAACGGCGCCGCCGGCGGCTCCCTCTCCCTCCTCGAGGGTCGGTTCGTCGACGTCACGATGCGCAACGCCGCCGGCGCCATCACCGGCACCCGCCGCATCAACGGCTTCCCCAAGCACTACAACCTCCGCGGCTCCTTCGACCGCCAAGCCCGCCCCTTCAGCACGTATTCGATCACGATCGAGCAGCGCCTCGGCCGCCTCGGGCTCGAACTCGCCTACAACCACCAGAACCAGGACGGCCTCCGGAACGATAATTTTTTCAGCAGCACGGTCAGCCTCGACGTCAACGGCCGCCCCTACATCGACACCGCCGGCATCGACTGGAAGCGCTTCGGCAACGACGTCGACGCCTTCCGCGGCACCGCCGTCCTCCCGCTCCAACCCTTCTCCTGGATGCGCCAGACGCTCATCGGCAGCGCCGAGTACCGCGAGGACTTCACCAACAATTACCGCAAGGCCCTCTACAACGTGAAGCGCTTCGAGAACGGCCTCGTCACCGCCGTCAACCAGACCAACGACCGCGTCCGCTTCCGCCTCTACCTCGACGATCCCGCCTTCTATTCCCGCGCCCTCTTCGACCGCTTCACGCTGGAGCGCCTCCCCGCCAACGCCGACTTCCAGGCCCGCCAGCTCTCCTTCGGCAACGCCGCCGACGGCACCGAATGGCGCCAGGCCTACGCCGCCGCCGTCTCCGCCAACGGCAGCTACTTCAAGGGCCGCCTCCAATCGCTGTTCGGGGTTCGCTGGGACTGGAACCGCACCTACGAGTACCGCGGCACCCGCCGCTTCGGCCCCTACAATGAGGACATCGCTCCCCCCAGCCGGCAGGACGCCCTCCCCGGGGAATACGTCGAGAACGAGAACCTCCACCTCTTCAACACCAGCTACACCGCCGGGCTCACCTACGTGCTCAACCCCGACGTGAACCTCTACGCGGTCTACTCGGACTCGTTCCGCTGGCAGGACGCCCGCACGTTCGACCGCCAGGTCTTCGGACCCATCTCCGGCGTGACCAAGGAGATCGGCCTCAAGGGCGCCCTCTGGCAGAACCGCGTCTCCTTCACGCTCGGGGCCTTCCAGATCGACCGCCAGAACGTCGAGTTCCGTTGGACCCCTTCCAGCTTCAGCGCCGGGGACGTCGAGAACCTGATGAACCCCAACTCCATCACCGCGAACGACCCCCGCTACATCCGCTCGTGGAACGACGTGAACCAGTTCCGCAGCATCCTCTCCACCGAGACCTCCAAGGGCTTCGATCTCACCGTGCTGGTCCGCCCCACCAAGGGCCTCCAGGCCCGCTTCACCCTCGCCAAGACCGACGTCATCACCCGCCCCGACTTCTCGGCCTTCCGGGCCTATTACGAGGCCGCGGTGAAGCGCGGGGATGAGGCCCCCAGCCTGATCGCCGACGCGAAGGAGGTCCTCGATTCCAGCGACTTCGCGACCAAGCCCGCCGGCGCCCGCGCCGCCCCGTGGTCCGCCAGCTGGATCCTCGATTACGCCTTCTCCCGCGAGTCCACCCCGCTGCTCCGCGGCGTCCGCCTCGGTGTCAACGGCACCTGGCGCGATTCCTACCTGTTCGGCATCAGCAACGGCCGGGAACTCATCGGCGGCACCAACCACGGCGTGAACGCCTACGTGATGCGCGACCAGCGCGTCTGGGGCCAGCAACTCCGCGTCCGCCTCGGCGTCCGCAACCTCATCGACCTCGAGAACCGGGACGATATCCGCAAGACCGGCTTCACCACGCTTGCCAGCGGCGCGGCCGTCTACCGCTACACCTACGTGATGCCCGCCCGCTACGACCTCACCGCGACCGTGCGCTTCTGAGCGGCACGGTCCCTGCTTTTAAAGAGGGGAGTATCAGCCTTTGCCGCCGTTGCCCTTGGCCACGGCCTTCCGCAGCTCAACGAGCTCCGCTAGGTGCCCCTGGATCTACCGGAGCGCCGCGCTGCTCAAGGCCTCGTTCGCGCCCTGCAAATCCGCGCGGATGAGCTGCTGCACGTAGCCGGACATCGACAGCCCGCGTTCCTTCGCGCGGGTCTTGGCCCGGTCCAACAATTCCGGCGTGAACAAGATTCCTTGGGTCGTGTTTTCGCGTGGCATAATCGGAAGTCACTCTCGCGAGGAGAGATTGCAACCGCACCGGAAAGCGAGCCTAGGAGGAGGCCGGAAACATTTTTTAGCTATTGGGGCGCAGGCGGTTGCATATTGTTTACGGAAATCGCCCACCGCCGGCAACCCAGCTTCAAGTCCGGGCTAGCCCCAAATTCCGGGTAATGGCCTTGGTGCCCGCCATTCCCCCGCGCCGTCTCTTGATTTTCCGCGCGCGCCTCGGTGGCTCCGTCGCGGCCTCCCGCCCCAATGCCCAAACGCAAAGCTCGCCCCGCCCGCGTCCGCCACCTCGTCCGCGAAATCCGCGGGCTCGTGCGGCAGCTCGATCCTTCCTGAACCCGCGCGGCGGCTCCGTGCCGGCGAGTCGCGCCGCCCCGCCCGCGCATTCCCGCTCGCGCCCCGCGCGCTCCCGCGCCTTGCTCCGGCAATGCGCGGATCCCACCGCCTCGAGGTCGTCCAGAGCCCCATCATTCCGGTGCTCGCCGATCTGCTGCGGGCCCACCCGGACGCGATCTCCCTCGGACAGGGCATCGTCGGTTACGCCCCGCCGCCCACGGTCGCGGAACGCCTCGCCCGCGTGGGCAGCGATCCCGCCCTCCACCGCTACCAGCCGGTCGCCGGCCTCCCCGAGCTCACCGCCGCGCTAGCCGATTGGATGGCCCGCCGCCACGGCGTCCCCGTCGGCCCCGCCCACGGGAATCGCCTGCTGGTCACCGCCGGCGGCAACAATGCCTTCTACGCCGCCCTCCTTGCCGCCACGGAGCCCGGCGACGAGGTGATCCTGCCCACGCCCTACTACTTCAACCACGAGATGGCCGTCACGATGGCCGGCTGTCGCCCGGTCACGGTCTCCACCGACGCCGCCTGCCAGCTCGATCCGGCGGCGCTCGCCGCGGCCGTGACGCCCCGCACCCGCGTCATCATCACGGTCTCCCCGAACAATCCCACCGGCGCCGTGTATCCCGCGGCCACGCTGCGGGTGGTGAACGCGCTCTGCGCC
Source organism: Verrucomicrobiota bacterium (assembly GCA_016871595.1). Classification (GTDB taxonomy): domain Bacteria; phylum Verrucomicrobiota; class Verrucomicrobiia; order Opitutales; family Opitutaceae; genus ER46. Next base: position 3,206 of record VHCY01000078.1, on the reverse strand, counting down.
TCCCGCGGACTCTACCATTTCAGCGATGAGGCCTACGCGGAATTCGTCCACGAGGGCCCGCCCCATCACGCCCCCGCCTCCGACCCCGGCACCGCCGCGCACACGGTCTCGCTGCACTCGCTCTCCAAGGCCTTCGGCTTCGCCGGCTGGCGCATCGGCTGGCTCGTCTGCCCCGCTGCCCTCGAGGCCCCGCTCCGCAAGATCCAGGACACGCTCCTCATCTGCCCCCCGGTGATCTCGCAACACGCCGCCCTCGGCGCCCTCACCGCGGGACCGGATTGGATCGCCGCGCAACTCGGGCCCCTCCGCGAGAACCGCACCCATTTCCAGGCCACGCTCGCCGGCCTCGCGGCCGATGGCCTCTGCACGCTGCCCCCGGCCGCGGGCGCCTTCTACTTCCTGCCCGACCTCCGCACGCCCCTCGCCCCGCTCACGGTCGCGGAACGCCTGATCCGGGAACACGGCGTGGCCGTCGTCCCCGGCAGCGCCTTCGGCTGCACCGCCGGCTGCCGGCTCCGGATCGCCTACGGCGCCCTCGACCCCGCCCGTCTGCCCGAGGCCCTCGCCCGCCTCACCCGCGGCTTCCGCGCCCTCGCGCCACCCTGACCCGCCGCACCCCGGCGCCGGCGTTGCCGCCAGTGCAGCTCAACCCATCCGCAGGTTGATGCCGTTCACGCCCTCGCAGCCCGGCACCTCGCGGATCCGTCCCAGAATGAGTTCCCGGTGGTGGAACAGTTCGTTGCGCACCACGGCGTGCGAGACCAGCACCTGCAGGAGGTTTCGTTCCAAAGTGACGGGATGGGAATAGGCCGCCGCCGCCGCCCCCACGATCTCCCGCCACCGCTCGCGCAAGGTGTACTCCGGCGCGTCCCGGCCCAGCCGGTACTCCTGCCGCAAGGCCTCCATCAGGCCGGAAAGCGGCTGGGTCGCCCGGGGACGCGACCGCGCTGGCACGTCCGAAGGCACGCCCCGCAGGTCCGCCACCAGTTGCTCGGCCAGCCGGCTGAACGCGTGCGGCTCGCGCTTCCTAGGCATCGGGATCCCTCCGGCGCTCCGCCTCGTACAGGCGGCCATACCGCACCAGCGCCCCGAACGCGGTCGCCCACGCGATGTACCACCCCGGGAACCCATCGAGAAACCCCCGCCGCAGCACATACCCGCGGAAGAACCGCCACGCCGGCCGGAACACGCCCGCGCCCAGCGAGAACCGCCCGCCCCGCGCCTGCTGCTGCCGCAAAAACAGGTCCGCGAACGGATTCACCTTCGCCACGTGCGCCGCCAGGCTGGGGAAGGAATGGTGCAGCAGGTCCGCCCGCAAGGTCGCCACCGGCCCGTCACACTCGGCCCGCTCGTGCACAAAGGGGTCACCCACCCACCGCGAACGCTCCTTGAGCAACAGGCGCAGGCAATGGTCCGGATACCAGTCCCCGTGCGTGATCCACCGGTCGATGAACCACGTCTTCCGCGGGAACCGTGCCCCCGCGTGCGCCCCCGGCGCCGCCAGGAAACGCCGGATCTCCGCCCGCAATTCCGGCGACACCTCCTCGTCCGCATCCAGCGCCAGCACCCACGGCTGGCCCGCCAGGGCCAACGCCGCGTTCTTGGTGTCCCGGTAACCCTGCCACGGCACCTCGTGGACCACCGCCCCCGCCGCCCGCGCGATCTCGGCGCTCGCGTCCGTCGTCCCGTTCAGGGCCACGATCACCTCCGCCGTCCACCCGCGCACGCTGGCCAGGCACCGCGGCAGGTTCGCGGCCTCGTTGCGGGCCACGATGACCACCGCCAGCGCCGGAAGAGGGGAGGGGAGCGCCGTCATCGCCTCACCTCCGGCCCGCGAGACTCCGCGGGATCTGGTACAGGTAACCACAGGACCGCCACGCGCGCACGAGGGCCTGCTTCGCCCTGCCCGGCCGCAGGCAGAGGCCCTGCAGCAGCGCCAGCACCGCAAAGGTCGCCAGCTTCAGGCCATTCGCCGGCAGCCGCGCCAGCAGGTATCCAGCCCCCCCCGGCTGGCCCGCCCGGTCAATGACCCGCGAACGCGCCGAATCGAACGCGTGCCGCGCCGCATAGCGGAAAGTGGTCCGGCTCGCCGGCATCTGGTGCCGCACCGCCGCCGCCGGGCTGAACCACACCTCCAGCCCCGCCCGGCGCACCCGCCGCACCATCTCGCTGTCGCCGCCCGAGAAATAGTTCCCCGCCGCCCGGTCCAACCCGGTGTGGAACAACCCCAGCCGCTCAAACACGCGCCGCGGGAACGCGAGGTTCGCCCCCATCGGGCACTGCTCCGGCGTGAGGGGCCCCGCGTCCGGCCGGAACGCCAGCGGCGCGTGCCAGTCGCTGATCCACTCCGGCTGGCCCTCCGGGAACACCGGGATCACCTCGCCCCCGACCGCCCCGATCCGCCCCTCGGTGTCCGCCAGCAACGGCCCCGCCAGCTGCCGGATCCAGTCCGGCGCCACCAGAATGTCATCGTCCCCGAATAGCAGCACCTGCCCCCGCGCCTCGACCACCGCCCGGTTGCGCGCGTGGTCCAGCCCCTGGCGCGGCTCGCGGAGAAGGCGCGGCGACGGGTTCGCCCCCGCGAACTCCGCCACCACCGCCGCGGTCTCGTCCCGCGAATTGTTGTCGACCACCAGAATCTCGTAATCGCCCGCCGGAAAGTCCTGCGCCACCAGGCCCGCGAGGGTCTGGCGCAGCCAGCCGGCGCGATTGTACGTCGGAATCGCGACGGTCACCGGCAGCGGCGGGGACGCGGGATTGGGCATTCGGCGCGAGGGTTGCGGGCGCCGCCCCGGAGGCAAGCCGCACTTGCCGGCGCCGCCCCCCGCGCTACATCCGGCAGATCAGGAGCTCGCGCTCGTAGATCATTTCCTTCGGCAGGTGCGCGTGCAGGTCCAGGAACAGCTCCTCGTGGCCGATCACCTCCTGCCGCCACCGGGCGCGGTCAAAGTGCTGCAGCGCCTCGAACTGCTCCCGCGGGAAATCCATCCCGGTCCAATCCAGATCCTCGTAATGCGGCATCCAGCCGATCGGGGTCTCCCGCGCCAGCGCCCGCCCCCGCGCCCGGTCCACGATCCACTTCAGGACGCGCATATTGTCCCCGAAGCCCGGCCACAGGAACTTCCCGTCCGCCCCCTTGCGGAACCAGTTCACGTGGAAGATGCGCGGCGTCTCGGTCAGGCGCTTCTGCATCCCGATCCAGTGCC
>VHCY01000077.1 GCA_016871595.1 Verrucomicrobiota bacterium | reverse complement strand
CCGGGCTGCGAGGCCGTGCTGATCGTGGAACTCGAGGGTCCCCGCGAGGTGGTCGCGGCGGACCGCTTGCGGCTCGACGCGATCCTCGCGGCCAGCCGTCCCGTCGAGGTGCGGCCGGCGCGCGATGCGGCCGAGCGCCTCGCCATCTGGAAGGGCCGCAAGAGTGCCTTCAGCGCCGTCGGCCGGCTCTCCCCGGACTTCCTCGTGCAGGACGGCGTGGTGCCCCGCCGCCGCCTCGGTGAGGCGCTGCGGCGGATCCAGGCCTGGTCGCGCGAGACGGGCCTCCGGTGCGCGAACGTGTTCCACGCGGGGGACGGCAACCTGCACCCCCTCATCCTCTACGATGGCCGCGAGCCGGACGGCCTGCGGCGGGCCGAGGAACTCGCCGGCCGCATCCTGCGGATGTGCGTCGAGATGGGCGGCTCGATCACCGGGGAGCACGGGGTGGGCGTCGAGAAGCGCGATTACCTGCCCGTGATGTTCCCGCCGGAGGAACTCGACCTGCTGCGCCGCGTGCGCGCCGCCTTCGATCCGGCCGGCATCGCCAACCCGGGCAAGATGTTCCCGGACGGGGCCGCCCCCGCCCTCACGCACACCGGCCTGCACCCGCTCGAGCGGGCGGGCGTCATCGCGCGCGAATGAGCCCCACGACCCCCGAGGAACTGGTCGCCGCCGTCCGCGCCCATCCGCGGGTGTTGCCGGTCGGTGCCGGCACCAAGGCGCGGCTGGCCGCGGCGGCCCCCGGGTGCACGCCCGTGTCCACCCGGGCGCTGCGGGGCATCGTCGAGTACGAGCCGGACGAGTTCACCTTTACCGCGCGGGCGGGCACGCCCCTCGCGGAGCTGGCCGCGGTGCTGGCGGAGCGGGGCCAGTACCTGCCGTTCGACCCGCCTTTGGCGGCGGCCGGCGCGACCCTCGGCGGCACGGTGGCCGCGGGCCTGTCCGGGCCCGGCCGCTGGCGGTTCGGCGGCGTGCGCGATTTCATTTTGGGGGCGCGCTTCGTGGACGGGGAAGGGCGGCTGCTGCGGGTGGGCGGCAAGGTGGTCAAGAACGCGGCGGGCTTCGACCTGCCCAAGTTCCTTGTCGGCAGCGCCGGCTGCTGCGGGGTGCTGGCCGAGCTGACCTTCAAGGTTTTCCCGCGGCCCGCGGCGACCCGCACGCTGCGGCTCACGGCCCGCGACGCGGCGGACCAGGTGCGGCTCCTGCGCGCCTGCGCGGGCGGGCGCTGGGAACTGGACGCCCTCGAGGCGGCGGTCGACGAGCCCGCGGTTTTCGTGCGCCTCGGGGCCGGTGAGACCGCGCTAGGGCCGCTGGTGGCGGAGTTGCTCGGGCGCTTTCCCGGCCGCGAGCTGGCGGCGGCGGAGGCCACGGAACTCTGGACGGCGGTGACCGGGTTCGGCTGGGCGCATCCGGGGGGCGCGTTGGCCAAGGTGCTCCTGACCTCGGGCGACGTGCCGGCCTTCGTGGCGTGGGTGCGGGCGCAGGAGGGCGCGCGGGCGTGGATCGGCGCCGGAGGCAACGCGGGGTACGTCTCCCTGCCGCCCGCCCGCCCGCTGCCGGCGTCGCCCTGGGCGGGCGTGCTCCTCCGGGGCGACGGGCCGCGCTGGCTCGGGCCGCGCCGAACGGCGGCGGTGATGACGGCGGTGAAGCGGGCGCTGGATCCCGCGGGGCGTTTTCCGGACTTCGAGGACTGAGCGATGCAACACGCGATCCGACCGGAACAGCACGGCCCGATGGGCGAGGCGATGGCGAAGGCCGTGCAGGCCTGCGTGCACTGCGGCTTCTGCCTGCCGGCGTGCCCGACCTACCAGGAGCTCGGCCAGGAGATGGATTCCCCGCGCGGGCGGATCATCCTGATGAAGCAGGTGCTGGAGGGAACCCTCCCGGCGGCCGCGGCGCAGCCGCACCTCGACCGCTGCCTCGGCTGCCTCGCCTGCGAGCCCGCGTGTCCGAGCGGGGTGCCATACCGCGACCTGATCAGCCCCTTCCGCGCCCGCCAGGAACCGGAGGTCGAGCGGCCGTGGGACGCGCGCCTGCGCCGGACCCTTGCCGCGGCCACGCTGCCCTATCCCGGCCGCTTCCGGCTCGCGCTCCGCGGCGCCGCGTTGGGCCGCGCGTGGCGTCGCCTCGTCCCCGCGGCGCTGCGTCCGATGCTCGACCTCGCGCCGGCCGAGGTCCCGCCGGCCCGGCCCCTGCCGGCAGTGCAGCCCGCGCGCGGCGCCCGCCGGGCACGGGTGGCCCTCCTCGCCGGCTGCGCCCAGCGGGTGCTCGATCCCGACATCAACCACGCCACGCTCGAGGTGCTGGCGCGCAACGGCGTCGAGGTGCTCATCCCGGAGGCGCAGGGCTGCTGCGGCGGCCTCGCGTGGCACACGGGCGACCTGCCGGCGGCGCGCGAGTTCGCCCGGCGCAACCTTGCGGCCTTCCCGGCGGACGTGGACGCGATCCTCACCAACGCGGCGGGCTGCGGCTCCGCGTTGCACGAATACGGCCTGATCCTGCGGGGGACGGAGGACGGGGCGCGCGCGGAGGCGTTCGCCCACCGGGTGATGGACGTGAGCGTGTTCCTCGACCGGCTCGGTCTGCGCGAGCTCCCGGCCGGCGAGGGGCCGCGCAAGATCGCTTATCACGACGCCTGCCACCTCGCGAACGCGCAGGGGGTGCGGGCGGAGCCGCGGCGGCTGCTCACGGCGATCCCCGGCGTGGAGCTGTGCGAGTTGGCGCAGGCGCATCTCTGCTGCGGCAGCGCCGGCACGTACAACCTCGACCAGCCGGAAATCGCCGGTTCCCTTGGCCGCCAGAAGGCGGAGGCGGTGATCGCCACCGGAGCCACCGTGGTCGCCTCGGGCAATATCGGCTGCCTCACGCAACTGCGGGCGCACCTCGCCGCGCTCGGTTCGCCGGTGCGCGTCCGGCACACGCTGCAGGTGCTGCGCGACGCCTACGGCCCCGCGGTGGGGTGAGCGCCGCGGCCGCCGGGCGGCGTCGTGGTGCGGTCAGACGCGGTCGACGATGCGGTCGGCGAGCCCGTACTCGATCGCCTCGCGCGCCGTCAGGTAGAAGTCGCGGTCCGTGTCGCGGTTGATGCGCTCCAGCGGCAGGCCGGAGGCGTTCGCCAGGATCTGGTTCAGCTCCGCGCGCAGCTTTTCCATCTCCTGCGCCTGGATGTTGATGTCGCTAGCGGGACCGATCATCCGGCCGGAGATCAGGGGCTGGTGGATCAGCACGCGCGAATGCGGGTAGAGGAGGCGGCGGCCCTTGGGGGCGGCGCTGAGCAGAATGGAGCCCATTGAGGCGGCCATCCCCGTCACCACGACCGTGACCGGCGAGGAGATGAGCTGGATCGTGTCGTACACCGCCATCCCGGCGGTGATGGAGCCGCCCGGGGTGTTGATGTAGAAGGTGATGTCCTTCCCGGGGGCGGTGGCCTCGAGGTACAGCAGCTTCTCCGTGAGGTCCTTCGCGGTCTCGTCGGTGACCGCGCCCCAGAGGAAGATCTTCCGCTGCTCGAGGAACTTGCGCTGGATCAGCAGGCCGACGGGCGCGGCGCCCTTGCGGGCGGCGGGGGTCTCCTCGTCACCGTCTTCGTCCTCATCTTCGGCGCGGGGCGGCAGGGAGGGGGCGGCGAGCGGGCGGGAGTCGAAATGCATAGGGCGAAAACGTTGGCCGCGGGGAGCGGCTTGGCAAGAGCGCCGCTTCAGGGCGAGCGCGGGGCCTGCCAGACGGCGAGCACGTCGGGCGAGCCCTGGGCGCGGATACCGTTGTCGTTGAGGATGTCCTCGGTGGCGGCGGCGGTCTCGGCGCGGGGGAGGACGACCGTCTCGATCTTGCGGCCCGCGAAATCGAGCACGATGAGCTCCTCGCGGGCGTCCCGGAGCAACTCCACCAGGTGGGCGAGGTTGCGGACGCGGCGGCCGTTGACGCTCTCCACCACGCGACCCTGGGCGGGGGAGTAACCCTTGACCAGGCGGTGCGGGAAGAACGGGGAGGACACGACGACGATCTCCTCCCCGGCGAAGGCCGGGCGGTCGGCGCGCCGGTGGGCGAGGGGGCTGGCCTGGGCGGAGAGTTGCGCCGCCACGTTGTTCAGCCCCGCGAGGAAGGCCTGCGTGGCCGCCGAGAACACCACCGGGCCGTAGATGAAGTAGGAGGGGTAGTTGCCCACCAGGTCGGGCATCACCAGCGGCCGTTGCGGCGGCACAGGGACCTCCATGACGCGCGGGGCCTGGTCGCGCACCACGGTGAGCGCGATGCGGCCGTCTCGCGCCTGCGACTGGAGCAGGTAGTGGAGGCGCACCCGGAGGTCGCCGCGGCGGACCATCCCCTCGTTGTCGATCGGCGTGCCGGCGATGTGCGTGAGGATGTCCCACGCCTGCAGTGGGTAGCCTTCCTCGGCGCTGTCTGTGCCCGTGACGATCACCCCCTCGACCTCGCGGCCGACCTTTAGGTGGGTGCGTAGGGCCGGATTCTCGAAGGTCTGGAGGGGGTCGAAGAGGGCGGGCTTGCCGTCGTAGCGGCCGTCGGCGACGTCGGCGAGGAATAGGTCGATCTCCTCGGCGGGGATGATGTAGCCGATGTTGTCGCCGCCGCCGAGCCGGCTGAAGGCGAGGCCGATCATCCGGTCGTCGACGACGGCCGGGCCGCCGCTGTTGCCGGGGTTGATCGCGGCGTCGATCTGGATCCGGAGGCCGGAGACCGGGTAGTTGTACAGCGTAAACTCGATGCGGGAGACGATCCCCTTGGTGATCGAGAGGTTGGTGCCGCCGGTGGGGAAGCCGTAGACCATCACCGGATCCTTCACCCCGGGCAGGCGGGCGGCGCGGGGCAGGGCGGGGCGCTGGGCGAAGAACGTCTCGTCCTCGAGCCGGAGCACGGCGAGGTCGATGCCGGGCGCGATGGCCTCGACGGTGGCCGACACCTTGTCGCCGGACTGGTTGGCCTGCACCTGCACCTGGCTCGCGTAGAGGACCACGTGGGCGTTGGTGAGGATGCGGCGGCCCTCGATGATCACCCCGGTGCCGGTGCCCTCGCGCGGGGCCTGCTTCGTCCACGGGCGGTAGGGGTCCGGGTAGCGCGCGGTGGCGAACACCTTCACCACCGAGGCCTCGATCCCGGGGGCGGCGGCGGGTGCTGGGGCCGGGGCGGCCGGGGCGGTGAGGGAGGCGGGGGGTTGCACCTGGCCCGCCGCGGGCGGCAGGCAGACGAGGCTCAGGAGCGCGGCGACGGCGGCGCCGGGGAAGCGGAGGCGGGCGGACATCGCCGGGAGGGAAACCACCCCCGCCGGGCGACGCCAGAGCGAATTGGACGGTTCAGCCGCGGACCTGCCCCGTGCCCTCGATGAGGAACTTGTGGCTGCAGAGCTCCCGCAGGCCCATCGGGCCGCGGGCGTGGAGGCGGTCCGTGCTGATGCCGATCTCCGCCCCGTAGCCGAACTCGAAGCCGTCGGTGAAGCGGGTGCTGGCGTTCCAGTAGACCGTCGCGCTGTCGACCTCCGCGAGGAAGCGGCGGGCGGCGGCCTCGTCCGCGGTCACGATCGCGTCGCTGTGCGCGGAGCCGTCGCGGTTGATGGTGGCGATCGCCTCGTCGAGGGAGCCGACGACCCGCACCGCCAGCACGAGGTCGAGGAACTCCGCGGTGAAGTCGGCCGGGGCCGCCGGTTCCGCGGGGATGCCGGCGGCGGCGAGGATCGCGGCGGCCTCGGCGTCGCAGCGCAGGCGGACACCGCGGTCGGCGAGCGCGCGCCCCACGACCGGGAGCAGGCCGGCGGCGGCCTCCCGGTGCACGAGCAGTTGCTCCGCCGCGTTGCAGGCGCTGGGGCGGGAGACCTTGGCGTTGGTCGTGACCGCGGCGGCCATCGCCGCGTCGGCGGCCCGGTCGAGGTAGACGCAGCAGACGCCGGTGTAGTGCTTGATGACGGGGATCGTGCTGTGCTCGGTGACGAAGCGGATTAGCCCCTCGCCGCCGCGCGGGATCACGCAGTGGATGAGGGTGTCGAGGCTGAGCAGGGTGGTGAGCGCGCCGCGGTCGGTGGTGGGCACCAGTTGCACGGCGTCGGCGGGGAGCTCGCTGGCGATCAGGGCCTGGCGCACCAGCTCCGCGAGGGCGACATTGGTGTGGAAGGCTTCCTTGCCGCCGCGGAGGATGGCCGCGTTGCCACTCTTCAGGCAGAGCACGGCGCAGTCGATCGTCACGTTCGGCCGCGCCTCGTAGATGATGGCGAGGACGCCGATCGGCACGCGCACCTTGCGCAGGCGGAGGCCGTTGGGGCGCGTCGTCTCCTCGAGGACCTCGCCGACGGGATCGGGCAGGGCGGCGACCTGGCGCACGGACTCCGCAAGCTGGCGGAGGCGTTCCGGGGTGAGGGTCAGCCGGTCGCGCGTGGCGGCGGGCAGGGCGGTGGCCTCGGGGGAGGAGAGGTCGCGGGCGTTGGCGGCGAGCAGCTCGGGACCGGCGGCCTCGAGCATCCCGGCGAGCCGGAGCAGCGCGGCGTCCTTGCGCTCTCGGGGCACGTTCGCGAGCGCGAGCGAGGCGGCGCGCGCGCGGCGGGCGAGGGTGGTGACGAGTTGGGCGAGATCCGAGGCCATCCGCCCGGCATCGTTGGGGCCGGCCGGGGCCTGACAACCGCCAAGTGGGGGGGGTGCCGCGAGGAGGGGCGGCTGCAGCAGCGGGGGCGGCGGCAGTAGCCAGGAGGCGGCAGGGGGCGTGCGCCGGCGGACACCCCAGATTCCGAGGGCGAGCAGGGCGAGGCCGATGCCGTCGAACCACCAGGGGTGGAAGACCGGGCCCTCGGCCTCGGTGAGGGCGTTGAAACCCGTCACCTCGAACGGGAACCACGTCAGGTAGCTGGCCGCGTTATTGAGCGCGTGGGCGAGGATGCAAAGCCCAAGGGAGCGCGTCCGCGCGTAGAGCCAGCCGGTGAGCAGCCCGAGCAGGACGGCGACCGGCGCCTGGGCGGGGTTGAAGTGGACGAGCGCGAACAGCCCGGCGGAGCCGAAGATGGCGGCCGCCGGGCGCCAGCGTCCGAGGAGGCCACGCAGGATCAGCCCGCGGAACACGATCTCCTCCGTCACGGGCGCGATCACCACCGCGAGGAAGGGGCCCAGCCAGGCGATCTCGACGATCTCACTGAGGTCCGGCGCGAAATCGAGGCGCTCCAGCGCACCCGCGGGCAGCGCCGCGCGCATCAGGTTGTCGATCTCCGAGAGGGCGATGATCACCGCCCCGATGAAGGGGAGCAGCGTCCAGGCGAGCGAGGGAGGGGAGAAGCGAAGGGTGCCGGCGGCGGACCAGCGTTCACCGGCGCGGGAAAAGGCCCAGCTGGCCACGACACCGGTCGCGAGCAGCTTGGCGAACACGAGCAGGATCGAATCCACGGCGGGGTGGTCGCCCACCCAGGCGTACCAGCCGGTGAGGCTGCCCGCGAGGTAGGCGCGTTCTAGCACCCAGGCAGCCGCCACCTCGCCGAAGACCGCGGCGGCGGTCAGGGCGAGGGCGAAGCGGACGGTGAAGTGACGGGGAGCGGAGACGGGTCGCAGCACGAGCTGATTCCGCGCAGGTCGATTCGGGGGCGTCAGGCGAAATCGCGGGGCTTGGCACGGGCCCGCGCGCCGCCCACGCTGGCCGGATGTACGAACTCGCGCTCACGGGCGCCCAGCGTTCCCACCTGCGCGGCCTCGGCCAATCGCTCCCGGACCACGTCCGGGTTGGCAAGGCCGGCGTCACCCCCGCCTTCCTGCAGGAACTGCAGCGGCTGCTGCGCGCCCACGAGCTGGTGAAGCTCCGCTTCGTCGGCGCCGACCGCGGGGAGCGGGCCGCGCTCGGGGAGCGGATCGCGGACGAGGGCCGCTGCGTCTGCGTCGGCGCGGTGGGCCACACCGCCCTGTTCTTCCGCCCGCACCCGGATCCGACCGCCCGGCGCGTGCAGTTGCCGGGTGCGGCCTGACGTTGACGCGGCCGGGGCCGGGGGCTTGCCTGACGCGATGTTCATCATCATCGGCGGCGACGGCAAGGAGTACGGCCCGGCGACGGCCGGGCAGGTCCGCGGGTGGCTGGCCGGGGGCCGGGCCAACGCCGACACCCGCGCCAAGCGCGTGGGCACCGAGGAGTGGCGACGCTTGGGCGATTTCGTGGAGTTCGGCGGGGTCGAGGTTGCGGCCCCCGTGACCCCGAATTCGGAGGAGGTGGACGCGATCCCGGGGCTGCGGGAGGCTGAGCCGGTGACGCTGGCGTCCCCCTGGTCGCGCCTGCTGGCGCGCTGCGCCGACGGTTTCCTCGAGTTCCTGGCCGCCGTGCCCGCGCTGGTGGTGCTGGGGCCCGACCTGATGAAGGTCCTCCAGGCGATCGTCGCCGCCTCGCGCGAGGGCGAGTTCAACCTCGAGGGGCTGGAAACCACGCGGCTCGTGCCGGCGCTGGCGCTGTTCACCGCGCTCCAGCTCGCGCTGCTGGGCATCCAGATCTTCCTCCTCACCAGCCGGGGGCAGTCGCTGGGCAAAATCCTCCTCGGCGTGCGCGTCGTGCGGGCGGACAACGATGAGAAGCCCGGTTTCCTGCGCGGCTGGCTGCTGCGGGAGCTTCCCTCCGGAGCGATCCAGGGGATGCTGCAGTTGCTGCCGGTCGTCGGGTTCTTCCTGCGGTTCGCCTTCGTGACGACCAATTACCTGATGATCTTCCGCGAGGATCGCCGCTGCCTGCACGATTTCATCGCGGGCACCCGCGTGGTCCGCGCCTGACCGGCCCGCGGCGGGTCAGACCACGCGGTCGGTCCACGGCCCGCCGCCGGTGAAGGCGGCGAGGTTAGCGAGGAAGTGGCGCACCAGCGCCTCGTCCTGGTCGTGGCGACCGCCCGCGGTGTGGGGGGGCACGTAGCAGCGCGGTTCCGTCCAGAAGGCGTGGTCCGGCGGCAGCGGCTCGGTGGCGAACACGTCGAGGTAGGCCTCGCTCACCCGGCCGGAGCGCAGCGCCGCGAGCAGCGCGGCCTCGTCGACGGTGGAGCCGCGGCCGACGTTGTAAAAGCGGGCCCCGGGCTTGCAGCAGGCGAGGCGGCGGGCGTTCACGTAGTTGCGGGTCGACTCGTTGTCCGGCAGGAGGTTCACCACGTGGTCGGCCTGCCCGAGCGCGGAACTGAGCAGTTCCTCGGGCACGATGCGGACCCCGGCCTCGCTGCGGACGCGGCGGCGGACGGCGTCACCTGCATCCCGAACGGGGCGAGGAGCGCGGCGAGGCGCCGGCCGATCGCGCCGTAGCCGAGCAGCAGGACGGACTGGCCGGTGAGCAGGCGGGACTCGTAGCGGCGCTCGTCGTAGTGCCAGGACCGGTCCGTGAGCTGCTCGCGGTGGGAGGGCAGCAGGCGCCGGCCGAGGGCGAGCATCATCGCGAGCACGTGTTGCGCGCAGCTGTCGGCGAAGACCTGGGAGGCGTTGGTGAAGGCGGCCCCGCGGGCGCGGAAGCCCTCCAGAAACTCCGGGGTGTCGTAGCGGGTGTAGCCGGCGGTGGTGACCTCGACCCAGCGGAGGCGGGGTGAAGCGAGGCATTGGGCGGCATCGGGCTGGCCGAACGCGACGTCGGCCCCGGCCAGCGCGGGGTCGGGGCGGCCGGCCGCGAGCACGGCGGCGGAGGTGACGGCGGAACGCACGAGCCGGTGGGGGCCGAGGCCCTCCGCGAGCAGGCGTTCGGCGGCGGGCTGGAAGAGGGTGTTGGTCCAGATGGTCAGGGGCGGCACGATCCCGCGAGTGGAGGCGGCGCGGGGGCCGGCGACAAACCCGGATTTTTTCTCGCCGCCCGCGGGGGCGCCGGGTTTTCTCCGGCCGATCCCAATCACCTATGCCCCGTCCCGTCACCCTGTTCACCGGCCAATGGGCCGACCTCCCCCTCGAGAAGCTGGCCCCGCTCGTCAAGAAGATGGGCTACGACGGCGTCGAACTGCCCTGCTGGGGCGACCACTTTGACCCGGACGCGGCGGCCTCGAGCAAGAAGTACGTCCACGAGAAGTGGGCGCTGCTCAAGGACCACGGGCTCACCTGCCACGCGATCTCTAGCCACCTCGTGGGCCAGGCGGTGTGCGACCTGATCGACGAGCGGCACAAGTCGATCCTCCCGGCCGACGTCTGGGGTGACGGTGACCCCGAGGGCGTGCGCAAGCGGGCCGCCCGCAAGCTGGCCCTCACGGCCAAGGCGGCGCGGGCGTTTTTCGACGCGCGGCCGGGCCGGGCGGGCAAGGACGAGTTCCCGGCCGTGGTCAACGGCTTCACCGGTTCCTCGATCTGGCACTCCATCTACGCGTTCCCGCCGACCTCGCAGGCGTTCTGGGACGCCGGCTACGCGGATTTCGCGCGCCGCTTCGGGCCGATCCTCGAGGCCTTCGACAAGCAGAACGTAAATTTCGCGCTCGAGGTGCACCCGACCGAGATCGCCTTCGACATCGCCAGCGCCCAGCGCGCCGTGGCGGCCGTCGGCGGGCACCGGCGCTTCGGCTTCAACTATGACCCCTCGCACCTCGGCTACCAGGGGGTCGATTACGTGAAGTTCATCCGCACCTTCGGCGACCGCATCTACCACTGCCATATGAAGGACGTGTGGTGGGGCCACGGTGACGGCACCGTCGGCGTGTTCGGCGGCCACGTGAGCTTTGGCGACGCCCGCCGCCACTGGGACTTCCGCTCGCTCGGGCACGGCGACATCCGCTTCGAGGACATCATCGTGGCGCTGAACGACGTCGGCTACCGCGGGCCGCTCTCGGTCGAGTGGGAGGACAGCCGGATGGACCGCTTCCACGGCGCCGCCGAGTCGGCCGCCTTCGTGCGGAAGGTCGACTTCCCCTCGAGCACCATCGTCTTCGACGCCCAATTCGACCGCTGAGCCCATGAGCACCCCCAAGATCGCCATCATCGGAGCGGGCGGAATGGCCGCCTACCACGCCCGGGGTTTCCGGGAGGCGGGGGCCGAGATCATCGCCCTGGCTGACGTCAACGCGGCCGCCGCCGAGAAGGCCGCCGCCCGCCACGGGATCACGCGCCATTTCGGCGATGTCGGGGAGATGCTGCGGGCGCTGCCGGAGCTCGACGCGGTCTCGATCATCGTCCCGAACAAGTTCCACGCCCCGCTCGCGCTGCAGGCGCTCAAGGCGGGCAAGCATGTGTTCTGCGAGAAGCCGCCGGCGCTCAGCGCGCCCGAGATGGCGCGGATGCGGACCGCGGCCGCCAAGGCGCGCCGGACGCTGATGTTCAACTTCAACAACCGCGCCCGGCCCGAGAGCTACGCGATCCGCGAGTACCTCCGCCAGGGCGTCGTCGGCACGATCAACTCCTGCCAGGCGAAGTGGATCCGCCGCACCGGCATCCCGGGCTTCGGCGGCTGGTTCACCACCAAGGCGCTCTCCGGCGGCGGCCCGCTGATCGACCTGCTGCATATGATCGACCTCGGGCTCCATTTCATGGGCTACCCGGAGCCGGCCCACATCCTCGCGCGGACCTACCACGACCACATCACCGACAAGTCCTTTAAGGGCCCTTGGGGCATCCCGGACGTCGCCAAGGGCGTGACCGACGTCGAGGCCGCCGCGCACGGGTTCCTCACCTTCCGCTCCGGCCAGTCGATGTCCTTCGCGGTCTCGTGGGCCGAGATGAACCAGCGCGAGGAGGTCTCGGTGACCTTCCAGGGCACGCGCGCCGGCGGGATGGTCCGCCGGCTCTTCGGCACCGATGGCCTCGACGCCACCGCGATCGACGCCTGCGAGCTGTACACCCACGAGAACGGGCGCCCGGTCAACCGCTCCATCATCGTCCCGCCCGACGAGACGATGGGCCGGGTCCGCTCGGCGGTGAACTTCGTCCGCGTCCTGCAGGGCGCGGAGGAGCCGCTGAACACGCCCGACCAGGCGCTCGCGCTGATGCGGATCATCGACGGCGCCTACCGCTCGGCGGCCACCGGTCGCCCCGTCGCCCTCTAAGTTGCCCGAACCGCCTCCTATGAATCTTCCCCGCAAACTCCGTATGGGTATGGTCGGCGGCGGCCGCGGCGCCTTCATC
>VHCY01000076.1 GCA_016871595.1 Verrucomicrobiota bacterium | reverse complement strand
CTGCCGGTCCATATAGGCCACCATATCGGCGAAGTGCGCCGGGCTCTGGTTGCCGCGCTCGCCGACACGGGGGTCCCACTTGGGGCTGTCCGGCGTCGGCTGGAACGGGCTGTGCGTGAGCATCATTGGGTAATAGAGGAAAAACGGTCGGTCCCGGTGCCGCCGGATGAAGTCCAGGGCGAAGGCCTGCACCTCGCGCGGACCGTAGCCGCCGGGAAAGTCCACCGGTTGCCCGTCGCGCTCGAAACCGGGGTTGCCGTAGCGGGAAGCCCGCCGGAGGTGATGCCAGAGGAACGCCTCGTCGAAGCCGAAGTGCCGCGGCGAATCCGGCTCCGTGCCCAACTGCCACTTGCCCGCCACCGCCGTCCGGTAACCCGCATCCCGCAGCACGTGCCCGAAGGTCACCGCCCCGCGGTCCATCGCGCCGAACTCCACGTAATTGCGGACATTGTAGAGGCCGGTCATCAGCTGCACCCGGGTCGGGGTACAGAGCGGCTGCACGTGGCAGCGCTCGAACCGCATCCCCGTCGCCGCCAGCCGGTCCAGGTTGGGCGTCCGGTAGGATTCGCCGCCGTTCGCGCTCACGCACTCATAGCCGAAGTCATCGGCCATGATCAGCACGATGTTCGCGGGCCGGGCGACCGCCACGGCGGCCAGCCCCACTAGGGCGGAGCAGAGGGTCAGGGGGTGCATCGGGGTCCCTAACTCCAAGGGATGCACTCCCGCCCGGAAAGCGGGAAATCAACCCGGCCAAAACTGACGCGCCAACCCCTGCTCTTGGGTCTCCCTGATTTCCGACATTCTAGGTCCACCGTCGATGGAAGGACGAGAATCCCGATTTCGGGTGCGCCTTGCGCTGGCAGGTTTTGCCCTGTCACCTCGGCCGCCCCTTGCGCGCTAGCCTAGCGGTGGTGCCGCCGTCGAAATCCAGCCGTTTCCGAGATCCGACCATCAGTCCCGACCGGCCGCAGCCCTTCGAAGCCGCTCCGCCTGAAGGGCGACGACGCAGTTCGAGCCATCGGCGGTCTCCAACCACCGTGGAGCCAGCGAGCCGAATTCGCGTTCAACTGCCCGGCGAAGCCCCCCAACCTCGATCACGAGCACCCCTTCCGCCGCGAGATGGCTCGCCGCTTGCCGGATCAAGGCGCGGATCACCCGCAGGCCATCCGCCCCACCGTCGTGGGCCAACCGGGGTTCGGCCGCGAATTCTGGCGCCTGTCGGTCCACGTGGGCGCTGGGTTCGTACGGCGGGTTGCTCAAGATCAAGTCGTAGGGTCCGGGGGGAACGCTGGTCAGCACGTCACTGCGGCAGAAGCTCACCCGGGCCTCCAGGCGGTGGGCGCGCAGGTTGATGGCTGCCACCTCCAGGGCAGCGGGCGATAAGTCGCAACCCACCACCTCCGCGTCCGGGAAACCGTGCGCGAGCAACAGAGCGAGGCAGCCGGAGCCGGTGCACACGTCGAGCATCCGCCGGCCGGGACGCGGCACGGGCAGCAGTTCGGCCAGCAGCGCCGGGATCATTTCCACAAAGTAACTGCGGGGAATAATCACCCTCTCATCCACGTGGAACCGATGGCCTCCCAGCCACGCCTCGCGGGTGAGGTAGGCGGCCGGCACCCGCTCCAGCAGCCGTCGGCGCAACACCCGCTCCAGCCCCTGCCGCTCAACGTTGGTCAACGGTCGCGCCAGCACGGACGCCGGCGCGTTTAAGGGCAGCCTCAGCCCGTGCAGCAGCAGGTACAGGGCCTCATCGTGGGCCTCCGCGGCGATCTGCCCAAGGGCCGCGCCGAAGTGCAAGTAGGCCCGTTCGGCCGCCCGCAACCAATCCCCGGCCGTCCCCGCGCGCGCGACGGCCACCCAAGGATCACCCGCCCCGCGCGTCATCGGAACCCACGACGTGGGAATGGTTCTGAATATGTTCCGGGCAATAGCACTGGTCCCCGGCGCACTTGGAGCAGTAGCGGAAGTCTAGTTGGGGATGGGTTCGGTCGTTCTTGCCGCAGACGTGGCAGACGTGCCGCGGCCGTTCCGCCTCCTGCTCCCGTTCCTCGCGGCGCGCCGCCAGCCGCCGCCCCTGCCGCCGGGTGCGGAGGATTTCCGGTCCAAAAAAGACGAGAAAAGTCACCACCGTCGCCCCGATCTGCAGGCGATCGGCGAGACCGCCCCGCACAAACTGGACCCCATTGAGCGCCCACGCGATGATCGCTAGCCACTTGATCTTCACCGGCAGGATGAAGAACAGGAGAATCTCGAAGTCCGGATGCAGGAAGGCGAAGGCCAAGAAGACCGAGCCGAGGATGAACAGGTTCGAAACTTCGTTGAAGGGCGTGGCGAACGAGCAGACCACGGTGAGGAACCAGCTCAGGCCAAGGTAAAGGTTGAAGCGGAACGCTCCCCAATGCTCCTCCAACGCCTCGCTCATTAGGTAAAAAAGGTACCACCCGAACGCCGTGAAGACAAAGCCCAGCGCGCCGCCCGGGATCGGGACCACGAGCAGGAAGGTCACCATCCGCCACCACTCGCCGGCCTGAAGGACCAGCGCCGGCGCGTAATCGAGCGCGTCCGGACGGAGTAGACCCACGAGGGTGCAGAGGAAGACGAAGACCTGCGCCCCCACCAGATACAACCCGAGGTGGGGCAGGGCGAAGCGGCCGAGCAGGCGTTCGAGGCGGTCGAGCGGAGACATCAATTTCTCCAGCGTGCCCGCGGCCTCGGTCCCGGTGCAAGCCCAGGGCGGTCGAGCTTCATTTCTTCTCCGCTTCCGCCAATTGGGGCAGCAATCGCGCCTTCTGGCCCTGCAACGCTGGCTCGTCGACCGTCTCCAACAAGGCCCGCGCGTGCGCCAGGCGGCCCGTCTTCAGGCAGATGTTCGCCGCGTGCAGCCGCATCGTCTGGCGCTCGATGGGCGTCGGAGCCTTCTCCTCTAGAGCGCTCCAGGCCTTGAGGGCCGCCTCCCAGTCCGGGCGCTCAAGATCGTAGAAGGATTCCGCGAAGCGGTAGGCGAAGGCAAAGCGATCCGGCGCCAGCTCCGTGGTCCGCTGGAAGGCATGCTGCATCGCGGCGTCCAGCGCCGCGCGGGTCCATTGACCCGCCTTCACAAAATCCTCCCGCGCCTCCGCCAGCAGCGTTCCGAGCTGGTAGTGGTACAGGGGCTCGTTCGGTTCGAGCTGGATGGCCGCCAGGAAGTAAGGCGCTGCCTGCAGCGGCTGGCCTTCCTCCGCCAGCATCGCGCCCAGCTGGTTCTTCACCAGCGCGATATCCGGATCGAGTTGGTTGGCCTTGAGCAGCATCGCGATCGCCTCTTTGCGCATCGCGGTCTTGCTCAGGAGGTAGCCGTAGGCCGCGTAACCGGCCGCGAATTCCGGGTTCTCCCGCAACAGCAACTCGTAGTCGTGGGTCAGGCGCTGAAGTTGCTGGCGAATCGAGGGCAGGTCCGCCTTCTCCCCCTGCCGCTCCGCGTCGGCAAAGATCTCCTTCTGGTGCTCTACGATCCGGCGCAGCGTCCGCTCGGCCATTGTCTCCCGCACCGCCTCGGCCGCCCCCACCGGAGCGACCACGGCGAGTAGCCCAACCAGCATCAGGAAAAGGCGGCGGCGATCCATGCGATCCACCCTGACACCCTCACGGCCGAAACGGGCCGGAGCAAATGCCGTTTTCAAACCCGTTTCCCCGCCTACTTCTCCACCTCGTCGCCGTCCTTCTTCGCCATCACGACGTAGTAATCCTTGTAGGACTTGTCGTAATACTGGGCGTAGTAGTAGCCGGAAACGGCGAGGTTTAGGCCATTGAGCACCGCGCCGAAGTTGGGCACATTGGCCTCCATCAACTTGGCGGCCGCGAAGCGGGCCGCCTTGCGGCGAACCTTGTTGAAGAAGATCGAGAAGAGGGAGCCATCCACCAACGGGAGAATGATGAGGGCGTCGCTCACCGCAGCCAGCGGCGGAGTATCGATAAACACCCGGTCGTAGCGCTTCCGCAGGTCCGCGATCATCACCTCAAGGCCCTTGCTGTTCAGGACCTGCGTCGGGTTCTTCGCCCGGCCGCCAGACGTGATGACGTCCAAGTTGGGATGCACGTTCCGGAGCATCACCTCCTCCAGGGTCGCCGTGCCGCCCACGACGTCGATCACGCCCTTCAGGTTCTCCAGACGCAGGGACTTGTGGATATTCGGCTTCCGCAGATCGCAGTCGATAATGACTACCTTCTCGCCGTGGGAGGCAAAGGTCAGGGCCAGGTTGATGGTGACGAAAGTTTTACCCTCACCCGGGATCGTGCTCGTGGTCAGGATGCACTTGGCGTTCTTGCTCTCGTCCTTCAGCCGCAGGCTCGAATGCAGGGTCAGAAAGGCCTCCGCCACTTGTCGGTCCGCGTTCGTGGCCACGATCTGCGCCCGGTCCGCGGGCTCCATCCGCTTGATCTGCGGAATGATGCCGATAAGAGGCAGGCCCACGACCCCCTCAACGTCGTAGGAGCTCTTCACTCGGTCATCGATGAAGGCCACGAAGAACGCGAAGGCGAGGCCGAGGCCTAAGCCCCCGACCAAACCCAAACCAAGGTTGAGCGGAACGTTCGGCGAGATGGGCTTGTTCTCGGCCGCCGGTACCGCTTGGTCGACGATCCGGGCGTTCTGCACCGCGAAACCGCTCGTCATCGTCGTTTCGCGGGAACGCGCGACGATGCCCTGCAGAATCTGGTTTTGAGTGAGGTATTCGCGCTCGATCTGACTGTACTCCACCCCAATGCGGTCGAGCTCCAAGGTTTCCGCCTTCTGCTTTTCCAACTCCTGCGCGCGCGCCTGGAAGTACCGCAGGGCACTCTGGTACTCGGACTCCACCTGATCGCAGATGGAGGCGATGGCCTTTTCCAGCTCCAACTTGTTCTGATCGAACGATTTCGTCGCGGCGATCATGTCCGGATGCCGCTCACGGTAGCGCTCCTTCAGCTTCGCGATCTCGATCTTGCGAGCGGCCAGCTGGGCCTCCAGACCCTCAATCAGACGCTGGCTCGCGATAAACGACAGTCCCGTCAGCTCCAGGTTCTTCTCCCGATACTCCTTGATCTGGTTGCGGCGGGTTTCCGCCGACTGGAGGGCCACCGCGGCTTTCTGCGCCTCGAGATTCGCGAGCTTGAGGGACTCGCTCACGATGTCCTTCCGCTGATCGAGGGAGACCGTCTTGTTCTTCTCCTTGTAGGCTTGGAGCTTCTGGGCCAGCTGATCGACTTTCTTGCGCTGGTCGTCGACCGTCCCCTGCAGCTCGTCGACGGCGCGGGACATATCGGCGCTGCGCAAGCGCTGGTTATGGTTGAGGTATTCCTCGACGAAGAGATTTGCGACCTTGGCCGCCATCATCCGATCCGGGTGCTGGTAGGCTACGGTGACCACCAGCGTAAGGCGCTGCGGGATCACCTTTCGATTCTTGCTGATGGTCTCCAGCAGGAAAGTCGCGTCCTTACCCTCCTTCTCGTAGGGGGCCATGAAGACCTTCAGGTCCTCCCCCTTCAGGCGCTCGCCCACCCGCCGAATGAGGGTCGCGCTCTCGATCACCTTGATCTGAGTATTCAGGTCCTCAGCCGAACGAATGTCATTGTCGACCACCTGCTGCACCCCGGGCATCGGCGTGGTGTCACGCCGCAGGATCTGAACGGTGGCCGAGGACTGGTAGATCTTAGTCTCACTGAGCGTGTAAACTAGGGAGCTGGAAAAAACCACGAGGAACACCACCACGATGTACCAGATGCGCTCGCGCAGGATCAGGAGGTAATCTTGGAGCGTGCGCTGGACTTGGCCAGCGCCTGCCTCCCCGGAGTCGCCGTAACCAACCGCCGAATAACCGGCGTAGGATCCGCCGTAACTGTAGCCGTAGGAACCAGACGCCTGCTGGGTGTGTTTATCGCCAGTTTCCTTGGACATGAGTGGATTCAGAACGCGCGCTCGGGAATGAAGATCACGTCGTCCCGCTGCAGGGCGATCGCGTCGCGACCGCCGCGCTTCATCAGGGCGTCCACGTCGATCTCTTCGACGACCGTCTCGCCGTCGGCCGTCTTCCGGGTGAGACGCACCTTTCTCAGGTCCGCCAAACGGGTCTGGCCACCGGCCAGCGCGATGGCCTCCACGATGGTCAGCCCCTTCTCCTGCGGGAACAGCACGCGCCCCGCATTGTTGACCTGGCCGACGACGTTCACACTGCGTTCCGCATACTTGACCACGATCACGCTGACTTGGGGATTGACCAGGTAGTCGCGGTCGTACGCGGCGCGAATGACCTCCTCCGCCTGCCGGGCCGTCCGACCGCGCAGGTTGACGGAGTTGACCAGCGGTAGGCTGATGGTGTGGGCGTCGCTGATCCGCACGGCCTCCATTTGCTTGTTCAGGTCGTCGTGCTGAAAAATGAAGATCCTCAGGAGATCTTGCGGTTGCAGCAGGTACTCCCGATCCGGCGCCGCAGCAGGAGCCTCCGCGCGCCCGACCCGTGCGCCGGGCTCAGCGGGCTGCGCCCCAAGGGCCGGACCAGACGACACGATCGACTGGACCAAGGCCAGGACGAGGAACCGCGGGGAATAGACCTGATTCATTCAGGAAAAAAGAAGGGAGAAGACCCTAAAGATCTTCTCCCGCCGGAAAGTGAAAGCTGCAACCAACGCGCGCCCTCGTCCGGAGAAACTCAGTAGCGGAAGTTCGCGGTGATCGCGAAGATGTTGTTCTTGAACTCCACGGCCGCGAGCGGGGAAGAGTAATTCCGGTACTGATAGGAGCCCCCGACCCGGACGTTCGCATTGACCGTGTAGACCGCCCCAAGCTCGGCTTCGAAGAAGTCGTCCGTCCGGCGCGGATAACCCAAGCTCCGGAAGCTAAGCCCACCCTTGACCGCCCACTCGGCGGAAAGCGCGCTCGAGACCGAGCCGCCGATCACGAAATTCTTGAGCTGCTCGCCTTGGGGGCTGGTGCTGAAGTCGTTTGAAAGATTGAAATCGAGATTCGTCTTCGGCGACACCTCATAGGTGAAACCAGACTCGACGCCCAGCAAGGTATCGTCCCCACCCCGGTCCAGCTTGCGCGTGTTCAGACCGATGGCGAACCGACCCTTGAGCTTGGGCGAGAACTCGCCCCGGGCGCCGATGTTGAAGAAGTGATCGGTGGAATCCGAGCCGATGTCGACCCGGTAGTCGCGGTAGCGGTAGCCTACGCTGAGGTCGGTCTTATTGGTCCACTTGTAGAAGAGGTCGATCGGGACGCTGAGGCTGTCGGAATCGGTGAAGCCGCGGCGCTTGTAATTCTCGTGGGCGAAGCTGATCCCCGCGCCGATGCGGGTCAGCTGGGAAACTTCCACCTCGGTGGTAGCACCGGTGCTGAAGACGTCGCGGCGGATGAGCCCACGGACAAAGGCCGAATTCTGGTTTTGCTCCACGTAGCCCACGTCAAGGCCCAGACGCATCTTACCGTCATCGAACACCGAGCGGAAGTTACCCGCAAAGAGATTGGTGTTCAGATTACTGTTGTCCGAATAGCTCGTGAACGTGTCGACCAAACTGAGTACGCCCTGAAGCTGGGCATTCTTGCCGAAGGTGAGGTCGACGCCCGGGGCGAATTCGAAGATCAGGTCGCTCTCCGCGCGGGAGGCGAGCAACACGTTGTCGTCGGAGCGAACACCAAGCTTCCCGGTGAGGAACAGCTCGGCTCCATCGCCAATGGCCATGAAGGGGGCCGCCCGCACAGCAGTCGCAAGCGCGGCGGAAAAGAGGGAGGTTCGGAGGGTGACGTTCATGTGGGATGCAGCTTGAGCAGGAAGACTAGCGGATAAGATCTACAGTTGAGAAGATTAAAGAGGCCTGCAGGAGGCATAGTCCAAAGATTTACACGGATGCCTTGCGCACCCGATTCGCTAGGGACATCCCTCTACTGACGGGAGAAAAAAGGTCACGTTCCTCGCAGGCAAGCGTTTTCTCTCGAGCGATCGTCGGTGCCGACTTTCGGCGGCCCATGCCCTAAAATTGATGCAATTGATTATCCTGCATTGCCTTCCGCTAAAGCTAAGCCGCGGCGCCAAAGAGTAAATGCCCGACAAGCTAGTCAGGTACAACTCCCAGGGTCTTCGGGGACCTCCCGTACCACCACGCCCCGTCGCGGTGTCAGGACGGCGGGCGCGCGCGCAGGACACACTCCAACTCCGCCAACAGGCGCTCGTTCTGGACAGCGCTGCCAACCGTGATCCGGATCCAATCGGGCAGGCCATAGGATTTGACCGGACGCACGATGACGCCGCGGGCCTGCAAGTCACGGAACACGCGCTCGCCATCCCCCACGCGCACGAGAATGAAGTTGGCGACACTCGGTACCTGCGCGAGGCCCAGGCGCGCGAAGGCCGCTCCCAATTGTTGCAGGCCCGCGCGGTTCTCCCGGGCGCAGCGCGCCGGGAACTCGGCGTCCTCCAGCGCGCCCAGCGCCGCCGCCTGGGCGATGGCGTTGACGTTGAAGGGCTGACGCACGCGCTGCAGCAGACCCGCCAGCTCCGCCCCGGCGTACCCGTAGCCGATGCGCAACGCGGCCAGACCGTGGATCTTCGAGAAGGTGCGCAGGCCGATGACCTTGCGCCCCTCGGCCAGCAGCGGCCGCAGGTCCGGCGGGTTCTCCAGGTAATCCGCGTACGCCTCGTCGATCACCGCCACCACGTGGGGCGGCAGCGCGCGCACGAAGGGCAGCAGTTCCGCCGCGTCGTTGGCGGTGCCCGTGGGATTATTCGGGGAACAGACACAGACCAGCTTGGAGCGCGGCGTGATCGCGGCCGCCATCGCCGGCAAATCGTGCCGCCACTCCCGCAGCGGGACCTCCACCGGCCGCGCCCCGAACAGCAGCGTCACCAGCTTGTAGACGACAAACGCGGGGTTCCCCATCACCACCTCATCGCCCGGGCCCAGAAACACGTGGCCCAGCAACTCGATGATCTCATTGGAGCCATTGCCCACGACGAACTGCTCCGGGGTTAACCCGTGAACCGCCGCCAACCGGTGGCGTAACTCATAACACCCGCCGTCCGGGTAGAGCTCGCCTTGCGCCAAGGCCCGAGTAGCCGCCGCCACCGCCCGGGGGGAAGGCCCGCAGGGGTTCTCGTTCGAGGCCAGCTTCAGGATGCCCGCCGGATCGAGGCCCAGCTCCCGGGCCACGGCCTCGATGGGCTTGCCCGCCTCATACGTGGGCTGCGTGAGCACCGCGGGCCGGACCAGGGCGGAAAGTTGCATCCCGCGACTGCAGCACGAACGCGGGCCTCCGCGGAAGCCCAAACTGCGGACGTCCCCTCCACTCAGGGCTGCAGGACCCGGATCTTGATGTTCCGGTACCAGCAGTCGTCGTTGTGGTAGGTCAGCAGGATATGGCCTTCGATCTTGTCGCCGAAGCCCGCCTCCTGCTTAAACTTGCTCCGGGCGATGCCCGCCTTGACCTCGGCGCTGCCGAGCTCGAACGCCAACACCTGGCGGCCGTTCAGCCAGTGCTCGACCCTCTGGCCGCGGATCACGAGGCGGGAATTGTTCCATTCGCCCGGCGGACGCAGCGGCTTGTCCGCCGCCGGCGCCAACACCTCATAGAAGGAGGCCGTCTGCCGGTGCGGGCCGAGCTTGCCGTCCGGGTGCCCGGCGTCGTCGATCATCTGGTACTCCGGCCCCGGCGACTTCGGGCGATCCTCGGTCACGAGGTACTTCAGGCCGTTGTTGCCCTTGGCGAGTAGCTTCCAGTCCCAGCTGAGCTCGTAGTCGCGGAACTTGCGCGCGGTGATGGGTTGGTCGCCCTTGGCGTTGGGGAGGCAACGCAGCATCCCGTCCACGATCTCCCAGCCCTTGATGGGCTCCGACGCGGGCTTGCGGTAGGCGCGCCACCCGGTCCAGGAGCGGCCGTCGAAGAGCAGTTCCCAGCCGGCCTTGCGCTCCTCCGGAGTGAGGGTGTTGTCGGCGGCCGGGGCGAGGCCGGCGCTGAGCGCGAGGGCAAGGACGAGGGTAAGGGGTTTCATACGCGGGAGGGACGCTGGGGGATCCGGCGCGCGATGAGAAGCCCGGAGATGCGCCGGCCCGGAAACGGCTTGTTCCGCCCCGGCGCGGCGCGTACGCCTTGGCCTCGCGTGAGCCCCTCCCCCCACCCGCCCGTCGTCGTCCGCGGCCTGAGCAAGGCCTACGCCGGCAAACCAGCCGTGCGCGGGGTCGACCTCGAGGTGGCCGCCGGGGAGATCTTCGGCCTGCTCGGGCCCAACGGCGCGGGCAAGACCACCACCGTCGAATGCCTCGTGGGCCTGCGGGCGCCGGACGCCGGCGAGATCCACCTCTGCGGCCTCGACGCGCGGAGCCAGCCCGGCGCCATCCGCCAACACCTCGGGGTCGCCCTCCAGAGCACCGCGCTGCCGGAACGGATGACGCCCCGCGAGGCGCTCGGGCTGTTCGGCCGGTTCTACGCCCGCCAGCGGCCGGCGGCGGAACTCCTGGCCCGCTTCGGGCTGACCGAGCAGGGCGACCAGGCGTTCGACCGCCTCTCCGGCGGCCAGCGGCAGCGGCTCGCCCTCGCCCTCGCCTTCGTGAACCAGCCCGCGGTGGTGTTCCTCGATGAACCCACGACCGGCCTCGACCCCCAAGCCCGCCGCGACCTCCACGCGCTCATCCGCGGCCTGCGGGACGAGGGTTGCGCCGTGGTCCTGACCACCCACCTGCTCGATGAGGCCGAGACCCTCTGCGACCGTGTGGCGATCATCGATCGGGGCCGCGTCGTCGCCACCGGAGCCCCGCGCGAACTCGCGGCCGGCTCCCGGCGGCGCCAGTCCGTGACGCTCCGCGCCCGCGGTCTCCCGGCCCCGGCACGGCTCGCCGCCCTGCCCGGCGTGAGCGGCTGGGTGGCGGCGCCGGACGGCGGCACCTTTGAGACGGAGGATCCCGCCGCGACGCTGGCCGCCCTCGCGCCATTGCTGGCCGCGCCGGGCGTGGAACTGCTGGAACTGCAGGTGCGCCGCGCCACCCTGGAGGAAGTGTTCCTGCAACTGACGCGGGAGGATCACGGATGAACGCCCTCCTCGCCTACTTGGGAATGTCGCTGCGGCTCCATTTCCGGAACCGGATGGCGCTGCTCTACGGCTACCTGTTCCCGGTGATCTTCCTGATCGCCTTCTACGTGCTCTACCGGCACGAGCGCGTGCCCCTGCTGCGCCATATGGGGGAACTGCTCACGGTGGCGGTGCTGGGCGGGGCCTGCTTCGGGCTGCCCACGACGCTGGTCGGCGAACGGGAACGCGGCGTCTGGCGGCGCTACCGCCTCACCCCGGTGCCCACCTGGGCCTTCGTCCTCGGCACGGTCGGCGCCCGCGCGCTGCTGCTGGCCACCGCCGGGCTGCTCCAGCTCGGGCTCGCGCTCGCCCTCGGGATGACCTTCCCCGCCCATCCCGCGGCCCTGGCGGTCGCCTTCGCCTTCACCTGCTTCGCCTTCCTCGGCCTCGGCCTCGTCCTCGCCGCCCTCGCCGACACCGTGCCGGCCGTCCAAGCGCTCGGGCAATGCCTGTTTCTGCCGATGCTGATCGTCGGCGGGGTTGCGGTGCCCCTCGCGGCCCTGCCGGACTGGGCCCAGCACGTCTCCGCCTTCCTTCCCGGTCGCTACGCGGTCGAGGCGATCCAGGCGGCGGTGAATGGTCGCGGGCTGGAGGGCGCGCGCTTCAGCCTGCTGGCGCTCGGCCTGACCGGCATCGCGGGCTGCCTCGCCGGGGCGAAGCTGTTCCGGTGGGACGCGCACCAGCGGTTCCGCCAGGTGCCGGGCAAGGGCTGGCTGGTCGTCGCCTTCGGCGCCTGGATCGCGGTGGGGATCGTGGCCGAAATCCGCGGCCGCATCGCCGTGCCCGCGGACGCCGAAGCCTCCCCGCGCCCCGCCCCCGCCGCCCCGGCTCCCGGTCCCGTGGCCGCACCCGCCCCGGTGGCGGTCGCGCCGGCCCCGCCGCCCGCGCCCACCGCGACTCCGCCGCCCGCGGCCACCCTGCGCCCGCCGCCGCCCCCGCCGGTGTGGGCCAAGCTCACCGCCACGGACTGGGACGCCCTCGATTACCGGCTGCCGCCCGATCACGGCATCGTCGCGCCCA
>VHCY01000075.1 GCA_016871595.1 Verrucomicrobiota bacterium | reverse complement strand
CGGGCAATCTTGACCGCCTCGGTCTCCGACTCGACCGGACCATCCGAGCCGGGCACGATCGGCACGCCGGCCTTGCGGACCGTGTCCTTGGCGATCGCCTTGTCGCCCATCATCTTGATGGACTTGGACTTGGGGCCGATGAACTTGATGTTGCAGGACTCGCACTGCTCGGCGAACTTGGCGTTTTCCGAGAGGAAGCCGTAGCCGGGATGGATGGCGTCGACGTCGGCGATTTCCGCGGCGCTGATGATCCGGTCGGCGCGCAGGTAGCTGTCGGAGCTCTTGGGCCCGCCGATGCAGATGGCCTCGTCCGCCAGCTGGACGTGCAGCGACTGGACGTCGGCCTCCGAGTAGACAGCGAGGGTTTTGATGCCCAGTTCGCGGCAGGCGCGAACAATGCGTAGGGCGATTTCGCCGCGGTTGGCGATCAGAACCTTTTGGATCATGCCAAGCCGGTACGAAGGGTTACTGTTTGATCTTGAAGAGCTTCTGGCCGTATTCAACCGGCTGGCCGTTCTCGACCAACACCTCCACGACGGCGCCCTTGGTCTCGGCCTGGATCTCGTTCATGATCTTCATCGCCTCAATGATGCAGACCACGGAATTCTCGACGACCTTGGTGCCGACATCGGCGAACGGTTTGCTCTCGGGGGAAGCGGCGCGGTAGAAAGTGCCGACCATTGGGGATTTCACGTAGGTCACGCCGGCTTCATCGGCCGCGGGCGCGGGAGTGGTAGGGGTGGCGGCAGCGGGGGTGCTGGCGGGCGCGGGGTCGGCGTAGGCGAAGGGAGGATTCGAGCCCGGGTTGGTGGTAACAATGGGGAGCCCGGTGGCGCCGCGGCGGATCTTCAGCTTGAAGCCTTCTTCCTCGACGGCGAACTCCGTCAGTTCCGAGCGCTTCATCAGATCGATGATCTGTTTGATTTGTTTGAGGTCCACGGCGGGCTTGGGTTGTGGGTTTGAGCTGCTGGGAGCGTTAGTCCGAAGTCGCGGGGGGCCGTTCAATCTGAAGCCCCGGTGGGCTGCAATCCCCGATTTTGGGCCGAGGGGCGGGTTGACGGCAGAAGCAATTGACCCGGTTTTCGGGCATTTTAGGGCCTAAAATCCGTGCTTTTGGGTGCTTTGGGGGTGTTTTGAGTCACTTTCGCGTGGCGGAGATGGCGGGGTTCGGAATTGAGCGGAAGGCCCTTCGAACCGGGGAAAAGTGCGTTTTTTGGGGCTCAAGAGGGGTGAAATGCACCGGTTGTTGGGTCCCCCGGAGGGCTAGGCGAAAGCGATTTTTGGCGCTCGGTCCGGGCAAGCGGCATCGGTTCGGTGTAGCCGGTGCATCTTGCCCCGGTCAGGACCGACGGAAGCACCCGGAAGGCGCCTTGGGGGAACAATTCCGGAACGCAAAAAGGCCGGCTACGATCCCGCGGCGGCGGGCCCGGTCAAGGCAGGCGCCGCGCGGCCGGGGGATTAATTTGTCGGACAGATTCAAACTGGGTGCTTCAGCCCAAGGTCCGGGCTTTCGGGTGGCGTTGGGGGATGCTGGGGCGGCGGCGGGGGAACGGAGTGGGCGAGGAAACAAATCGACGGGCGACGCGTCAGAGAGGACGTTATGAACCCCAGGTTCTGCCGGTTGCAGGTGGTCGCCCCGGGAGTCGCGTTGCTGATCATCTCCTCGGTTGGTTCGTTGCTTGCTCAGTCCGCCGGAGCCGTCGCGACCGTCCCGCCGGCGCCGGTGATGGAACGCCCGCTTGATCCCGCCACGACGGACCAGCCCGGCGAGCAGCCGACGGCGCAGCACGCGTGGGTGCCCGGGCATTGGCGCTGGCTGGAGGGGGCCTATGTCTGGGAGGCGGGGCGCTGGGAGATCCCGCCCGCGGCCGGAGTGGCCTGGCAGGCGCCGGAGTGGCGGCGGGAGCGCAATGGCTGGGTGCTGCGGGATGGCTATTGGGATGCGGCCCCGGTGCCGACGGCCGCGGTGGCGGCCAGCGCCCCGGCCGGGTCCGCCCCCGCCGCGGAGATCATTGTGGACGTGCCGCCGCCCCCGCCGCAGCGGGAGGTGATCGTGGAGCGGCCGTCGCCCCTGCACGTCTGGGTGGGTGGGCATTGGACGTGGCGGCTGGGCAAGCACGTCTGGATCTCCGGCCGCTGGTCGACTGCCCCGCGGCCGAATGCGGTCTGGGTGGGGCCGCGCTGGGAGCCGCGCCACGGGCGGTATGTGTATGTGCCCGGCTATTGGCGGGATGCGGTGGTGGTCGTGCCGGCCCGGCCTTCGACCCCCACCACGGTGGTGGTGGCCCCGGCCGCGCCGGCCGAGGTGGTGGTGGTGCAGGCGCCGCCCCCGCCGCGGGCGGAAGTGGTCTACGCGCCGCCGGGCCCCGGCTTTGTGTGGGTGAAGGGGTATTGGTCCTGGCGGGGCGGCCGGCACGTCTGGATCGCGGGGCGCTATGAGCGGCCCCCGCGGGGGCATCACCACTGGGTCGAGCCCCGGTGGGAGCGCCGGGGTGGGCGGTACGTGTTCATCGAGGGGCGCTGGGGCCGCTAAGCCACGCCTCCGGGGGGCGCGGGCCGCCTCCCGGGCCGCGGGGTGCGGCGGGGTGACCCGCAATAGGCTCAGACCAGGAGAGGGCGCGGCCGCGCCGGCGAAGAGGATTGCGCTGGCGGAAAACTTGGCCCGTTCTGGTCGCGCCCGCGTGGGCGCTCGCTTTACCGCCATGCAACCCCCTGCTCCCGAACCCGTCACCGGCCGCTGGTGGCACGGTCTGAACCGGTACCACTGGTTCGTCTTCATCGTCGCTTCGTTGGGCTGGCTGTTCGACTGCCTCGACCAGCAGCTGTTCACCCTTTCCCGGATGCCGGCGATGAAGGCGCTGCTCCCGGAGGGTTACGATCCCATCCTGTGGGGCGGCTATGCCACCTCCGTCTTCCTCGCGGGCTGGGCCACCGGTGGCCTGGTCTTCGGCGCCCTCGGCGACCGCATCGGGCGGGCGAAGACGATGATGCTGACCATCCTCATCTATTCCCTGTGCACCGGCCTGAGCGCGCTTTCGACGTCGTTTTGGGATTTCGCCTTCTACCGCTTCATCACCGGCCTCGGGGTCGGCGGGGAGTTCGCGGTGGGCGTGGCCCTGCTGGCCGAGGTGATGCCCGCGCGATCCCGCTCCGGGGCCCTCGGCGCCCTGCAGGCCCTCTCGGCGATGGGCAACATCTCCGCCGCCCTCATCGGGATGGGGATGGCCAACCTGGAGAAGTCCGGGACCATCTCCCTCGGCAACTCGTGGCGCTGGATGTTCGTGATCGGCGCCCTCCCCGCGCTGCTCGCCCTCGTCATCCGGGCCCGGATGAAGGAACCGGAACGCTGGCAGAAGATGAAGGACTCCGGTGCGCTGGACCGCCACAGTGGTTTCACCTACGGGGAACTGTTCCGCGACCCGCGTTGGCGCCGCAATGCGATCGTCGGGATGCTGCTGGTCTGCTCCGGCGTGATCGGCCTCTGGGGCATCGGCTTCTTCACCCCGGAACTCATCCGCACGGTCCTGAGCAAGACCTACGCCGCCCAGGGGATGACCAAGGAGCAGATCGGGCCGCTGGTGGACAAATGGGCCAGCTACGGCCTGCTGACGCTGCAGGTCGGCGCCTTCTTCGGGATGCTCTCCGCGAGCTGGGTGGCGGCCCGCCTCGGCCGCCGCAAGGCCTTCGCGCTCGCCTTCTCCACGGCGCTCATCGCCACCGCCTGCGCCTTCCAGTTCTACACCGATGCCAGCCAGACCTTCTGGCTGATCCCGATTATGGGCTTCTTCCAGCTGGCCGTGTTCGCAGTCTACGCGATCTACCTGCCGGAACTGTTCCCCACCCACCTCCGCAGCACCGGCACCTCGTTCTGCTACAATGTCGGCCGCTTCCTCGCCGCCGCGGGCGTGCCGGTGATCGGGATGCTCAAGACCGAGGTCTTTGCGCACCACCCCGAGCCGATGCGCCCCGCCGCGCTGGTGATGTGCTGCGTCTTCATCCTCGGCCTCATCGTGCTGCCCTTCGCGCCGGAGACCAAGGACAAGCCGCTGCCGGAGGACGAGCGCTCCTTCGCGCACTAAGCCGCCTGAGGCGCCTCGCCGCGCGGCCCCGGGGAGGGTTCCCCGGGCGCCGCGGGCCGGCCGCCGCGCCGCGTCAAAGCAGCGCGCGGACTTCCTCGAGGGCCTGCTTGGTGCGACGGATGCCGTCGATCTCCGCGTGCTTGTGCCCCTCGTATTCGATCCCGACGTAGCCGGAATAGCCGGCGCCGACGACGATCTTCAGCAGGCGCTCGTAATCGAGGGTCATCTCCATCTTCTCGCGCCGGTCCTCGGTGTAGAAGCGGCCCGCGCCGGTGTCCCAGTCCCACGACTTGGCGCTCACCGCCTGCTTCACCCAAGGCATAAACTCCCGCAGGCCCTGGTACGGATTGTACAGTTCGGACTTGGTCCGGTCGGTGTAGAAGTTCCCGAAGTCGGGCAGGATCCCGACGCGGGCGTGCTTGGTCAGCTGCATCACCTGGATGAGCCACTTGCCGTTGGAGGAGAGGCCGCCGTGGTTCTCCACCACGACCCACAGGCCGCGCTTGTCGCCCTCGACGCAGAGGCGGTGCAGGCCGTCCGCCGCGAGCTTCGCCTGCTCATCCCCGGGAAGCTTCGGGTCGCTGGCGGCGTTCACGCGGATGCTGTGGCAGCCGAGGAAGGCGGCGGCATCGAGCCACTTGAGGTGGTTCTCGACCGTCTTGGCCCGGGCGGGCTCCTGCGGCGCGCCGAGGTTGCCCTCGCCATCGACCATAATGAGGAGGCTCTTGACACCCTCGCTGTCGGCGCGGGCCTTCATCTGGCCGAGGTAGGCGCGGTCGCCGGCCTTTTCCTTGAACATCTGGTTCACGTACTCGAGGCCGTCGATGCCCACGGAACGGGCGATGCGGGCGAACTCGAGGTTATCGAGGGGCTCGGCGCCGGGGCGCTTGAGGAAGCGCTTGTTGAGCGACCATTGGGCGAGGGAGATGCGGAACTTCTCCTTGGGCGCGGCCGCCGGGGCGGCGGCGGCCAGGGGGCGGGCGGTGGCGGCGACGGCGGCCGCGGCGGAGGCGGCCTGGAGGAACTGGCGGCGGGTGGCGTGCATCGTTGGGATGGGAAGCGGTTGGGATTGGAGGGCAGGAAAAGGGCCGCCCGAAGCCGGGACGGTCCCGGCTTAAGGCGGCCCGGAAGGAGCAGGGGGGATCAGGTCGGGCGCCTCAGGCGACCGGGGCGTCCATCTCCCAACCCTTGCGGTAGGTCGGGTAGAGGAGGGCGTCCACGTCGGCGCGGCCGGTGGTCATCTTGACGGGGTCGAAGGTGAACTTACCGCCCGCGAGGATGGCCATCGTGCCGAGGCACACGGTCTCGGTGAAGGGCACCGAGTATTCGAAGTTGGAGCCGGCGTGGGTCGGATCGTTCTTCCGGATGGCGACGATCCACTCCTTGTGGGGATTGTTCTCCGGCACCCGCGGCACGGTCTTGGGCGGGAGCTTGCCGCCGTCGACGAGCGCCTTGTGCTGGGCCTCCGGGATGAAGCGGGGGCTGTTGCAGTAGTCGTTGCCGTCGTAAACGGTCCCCTTGGAGCCGATGAGGAGCTGGCCGCCCTTGGCCAGCTGGCGGTTGTCCTGCTTGAGGCCGGCGGGGGTCTCGGGGCGCTCGCCGCCCTCGGACCACATCAGCTTCACCGGGGGCAGCTTGCCGCGGGCGGGGAAGTTGTACTCGACGACGGCCGACTTCGGGAAGGCCACCTTGCTCTTCTGGTCGATCTTCTTGAGCTCGATGGTGACGGAGGTCGCCTGCGCCAGCTCGAGGTTCCAGTAGGCGGCGTCCATAATGTGGC
Organism: Verrucomicrobiota bacterium; assembly: GCA_016871595.1. Taxonomy (GTDB): domain Bacteria; phylum Verrucomicrobiota; class Verrucomicrobiia; order Opitutales; family Opitutaceae; genus ER46. The sequence continues at coordinate 6,349 of VHCY01000075.1, read as the reverse complement.
ACGCCATATCGCCGAGGGCGCCGCACCCGTAGTCGATGATGCCGCGCCACTTGAAGGGGTGGATGTCGGGGCTGTAGGGGCGCTCCGGGGCGCGGCCGAGGAACAGGTCCTGGCTGAAGCCCGCGGGGGGCGTGCCGCCCTTGGGCCACTCCTGCATCCCCTGGGGCCAGACCGGGCGGTTGGTCCAGATCTCAACGTTGCGGACCTCACCGAGCAGGCCGGCCTGGAACCATTCGCGCACGAGGCGGATGCCCTCGCCGGCGTGGCCCTGGTTGCCCATCTGGGTGCAGACGCCGTTCAGGCGCGCGAGGCGCAGGAGTTCACGGGCCTCGCCGACGGTCTGGGTGAGCGGCTTCTGGATGTAGACGTGCTTGCCCAGCATTATCGCCATATAGGCGGGCAGGAAGTGCATATGGTCCGGCGTCGCGATGCCGACGGCATCGATCTGACCATCCATCTCCAGCAGCATCTTGCGGTAGTCCGTGTAGAACTTCGCCTTGGGGAAGGCGTCGCGCAGCTTCTTCAGGTTCGGGCGCGACTCGTCGATGTCGCAGAGGGCCACGACCTCCTCGTCCTTCTGGGCCATCGCGTCGCTGAAGCCCTTGCCGCCGCACCCGATCTGGGCGAAGCGGACCTTGGCGCCGGCGGCGATGGGCCGGGGTTTGCGGGGCTGTTTGGCCAGCGTGGCGCAGCCGGGGAAGGCCAGCAGCGCGGCGGCCACGGCCGAGAATTGCAGGAAGTCGCGACGGTTCAGGTACGAGGTGCAGTCCATAGGGGAAAAGGGGGCGAGGGGGTTGCGGCGCCGCCGGACGGAGCCGACTGCCGCGAGCTTTTGTCCCGGCCCGGGCGAGCGCAAGCCCGGCCTGCGCGGGAACGCGATTTTCCCGCCCCGCCAGCCGCGCCGCGCTGCCCGCGGGGTGGACAAGCCGGGGCCCGCCGCCAACGCTCGCGGGATGGAGCTGACGAAATACTGGGCCGCGACGCTCGATGACTATGTGATCGACCTCGGCTGGTCCCCCGCGGGCCTGGCCGGCGGGCCGGTGCTGGCCACCGCGAGCGCCGCCGGTCCGATCGCGCTGCACGCCCTCGCGGACGGCCGTTTGCTCCATCCGCTGCCCGGGCACGAGCACGGCACCAACGCGCTCGCCTGGGCGCCGGGCCCCGGCCCCGCGCTACTCGTGTCCGGCGGCCAGGACGGGAGCGTGAAACGCTGGGATCCCGTGGCTGGGCAGCATCTGGGCACGACCCATCTTGGCTCCGCGTGGGTCGAACATTTGGCCTGGGTCGCCCCGACGCCGCCCGCGCCGGGGGGCACCGCCGGGCCGGCCCGGTTGTTTGCGGCCGCGGGCCGCGCCCTGACGGCCTTGGCCGTGGATGGGAGCGTGGCGCGGACCTTTCCGCCCGCGGCGAAGACCCTCACCGCCCTGGCGGCCCACCCGCGGGGCGGCGCGCTCGCGGCGGCCGGCTACGGTGGCGTCTCGATCTGGGATGCCGATGATGGGCTGCGGCAGAAGGAGTTGGTGTACCAGAATGGCATCCACGCCCTGGTCTGGTCACCGGACGGGCGCTGGCTGGTCTCGGGGAACCAGGATCCGAGCGTGCACTTGTGGATTCCGGAGCAGGACCTCGAGTTCCATATGAGCGGCTACGAGGGCAAGGTGAAGTTCCTGTCCTTCGACTGTTCGTCCCGCTGGCTGGCGACGAGCGGCGGCCGCGACGCGTGCGTGTGGGACTGCGCGGGCGCGGGGCCGGAGGGGCGCGAGCCGGTGATGCTGCCGCACGAGGCGCCGGTCTGCGCGGTGCGGTTCCAAAACACGCACGGGCTGCTGGCCACCGGGAGCGCGGAGGGCACGGTGCAGCTGTGGAGTCCCGAGCGCCGCCAGCCGTTGCGGGCGACCGTGCGGATGCCGAGCCCGGCGACGCGCCTGGCGTGGAGTGCCGACGACGCGTTCCTCGCGATCGGCACCGAGCGCGGGGCCGTCTACGTGCTGGCCTGCCGCGCCTGACGGGCGCGTGCCAGGCTCAGGCCAGGCAGGCCTTGAAGGCTTCGGTGAGCTTCGCCCGCGCGAGGTTCTTGCCGATGAACACGAGGGTGTTGGTGCGCGCCTCGCCCGGGCGCCATTCGCGGTCGAAGGTCGCGTCGAAGAGCATATGCACCCCCTGGAACACCAGCCGCTTCGGGGTGCCCTTCACCGCCAGCACGCCCTTCATCCGGTAAATGTCCCCGCCCTTCACCCGCAGCAACTCGCTGATCCAGTCGTTGAGGCGCTTGCCGTCGAGGTCGCCGGGCAGGCTGATGCCGACCGAGGTCACGGCCGCGTTATGGGTGTGGGCCGCGTGGAAGTCCTGCTGCCAGGCCGGCTTCACGGTCGCGCCGTCAACGCGGATATGGAGCGGGTGGTGGCCGCAGGATTCGAAGACCAGGTGCAGCCCGGCCTCGCGCACCACCAGCGGGTAACGGCCGTCGCCGCCCTGCAACTGCAGTCGGTGCAGGGTGGCCCCCGGCTGCACGGGCTCGCCCTCGCGGACGCGGTTCTCCCAGTCGGCGAAGGCCAGGTCGGCCGCGCCCACCGCGGCGGCGGTCGCGGGATGGGCCGTCGCGGGCTCGCCGGCCGGCGGCACGGCGGTCACCGGCATAATCACGACGTCCAGATCATCCGCGTTGCCCGGATGGGCGTGGACGTGGCCCGGCTCGTGGGCGTGGTCGCAGTGGCCGATCTCCAGGGTGTGGGTGCCGGCGGGCAGGGGATAGGCGCCGGCCCATTCGAAGGGATGCTCGGGCTCCAGGAACCGCGGGTCCAGGTCCACCGCCCGCTGCAGGTTGAAGCCGCCCACGTCCAGGACGTGGTCCAGGTTCACGGCGCATTGGACGGTGCGGTGGACCCGCGCCACGGCATTGATGCGCCGCAGCCGGGCCTCGAGGGCCGTGAGCTCCTCCGGGGCCGCGAGGTCGGTCTTGTTCAGCAAAATCACGTCCGCGAAGCCGACCTGCTTAACCGACTCGTCATCCGCATCCAGGTGGCGGCCCGCGTGGCGCGCATCGACCACGGTGACGATCGCATCGAGCCGGAACGAGCGCTTCATCTCGTCGTCCGTGAAGAAGGTCTGCGCGACGGGCGCCGGGTTGGCGAGGCCGGTGGTTTCGATCAGAATGCCGTCGAGCTTGTCCTTGCGCTTGAGGAGCCGCCCGAGGATGCGGATGAGGTCGCCGCGCACGCTGCAGCAGATGCAGCCGTTGTTCATCTCGAACAGTTCCTCGTCGCTGCGGACCACCAGCTGGTGGTCGATGCCGATCTCCCCGAACTCGTTCTCGATCACGGCCAGGTTCCGCCCGTGGTGCTCGGTGAGGATGCGGTTGAGGAGGGTGGTCTTGCCGGCGCCGAGGAAGCCGGTGAGGACGGTGACGGGAGTCATCAGGGCCCAAGGAGCGGGCAAGGCCCGGGGGATTCAACCGCAAAGGCGGTCAGCGGCGGGCGGGCGCGGGGAGCAGGCCGTGCCCTTCCAGCTCGTAGATGCCGTGGAGGTAGCCCTCCTCCCAGCGCGGCTTCACCGCGAGGCGCCCGGCGAGGAACACCGGGACGTCCTGCACCGGCGGCAGGCCCTCGCCGCGCATCCGCACCAGCATCCATTCGTTCACCTCGGGCACCGTGCCGTAGCAGCAGAGGTTGGGGCTGCTCAGGAGGAAGAACTCGACCGTCAGACCCTGTTCGAGCCGCAGCGGCAACAGGTAGCCGGTCAGGACGACCTTGCGGCCATCGAAGCGGCGGATGGCCGGCGGCACCTGGGCGAGGACGTCGGGCGCCGGCGTGCCCGCAGGCACGGGCTGCGGCGGGGGGCGGAACTTGAAGCCGGCCAGCTGCGCGAAGGACAGGTGGCTGTAGCCGGAGACGGTCGGGACGCCACGCGCAAGCGCCGCCAAGGGATCCCCGGCGGGCGGAGGGGCGGGTTCGGTCGCCCCGGCGCCCAGCGCGAGCGTCAGCAGGAGCGCGAGGCCGGGCCGCCACCGGCGGCGGGCGTCACTTGGCCGCCGCGGGGAAGGTGGCCTTGATGTCCTTGAAGCTGGAGCCGCGGATCTCAAGGGAGGGGACGACCACGGTGAAGGCCTCGGGACCCTTCAGCCAGTCCGCCTGGACCTCGAACTGGGAGGTGTTGCCGACCGTCTCGCCGGTGGCCGCGTTGGCGACGGCCTTGAGGCTCAGCGGCCGCGGCGCGCCCCCGACGGTGGCCACCGCCTCGAGGGCCGGCACGGGCAGGCGGACAAAGTTCTCCGCGTGGCCGTCCAGCACCCAGGCGGTGAGCTTGCCCGCGGGGCGGTCGCGGAGGAGTTCTAGGTTGTAGGCGTGGGCGCCAAGCTCGATCAGGGTGCCGCCGTGGGGCGCCACGTGGCTGTGGCCGCCGGAGTGGGTGGGGGCCGGGTCCTTGCGGCCGCAGGCCGGGAGCAGGGCGAGCAGGAGCAGGGCGAAAAGCAGGCGGAGGGGGATTTGCATCGGCGGGATTTAAGCGGGCTGCCGGGGAATTTCCAGCGCGCGGCTCCCTTTTCGCGTTTGGCGGGCTTTAGGGCGCTTCCCCGAGGAGGGCATTGAAGAGCAGCCGGAAGGTGCCCTGCGCCTGCGCGCGGAAGGTGATCTCCGGGGTGAAGACCAGCAGCCGCCCCTGGCCCACGGGGGCCTCGAACGCGACCACGCCGTCCTTGAGGTGCTGCTGGCCCCAGGCCCAGCCGGAGCGCAGCGGCGCCTCGGTCGCGAACCACGCGAGGCGGCGGATGCCCTGCGCCTCGGCCTCGGGCGTCAGCCGGAAAACCTGGTTTTCATCGAACATCACGTCCGCCTCCGCGGCCATCCCCGCGTTGGCGGGGGCGGCCGGGTCGAGGTTCATCCGCAGGATGCTGCCGGGAATGTAGAACTTCTCCCGCGGGAGGGCCCGCTCGCCCTTCGCCCCGGCCGCACGCTCCACCAGGGCGTTGCGCACGGGCAGGCCTAGGTGCGAGGACAGGTGACCGCTGGTGCCCACGGTCACGATGGTCCCACCCGCTTCGAGGAAGGCGCGGAGCGGGGCCACCGACTTGGCGGAGGAGAAGCGTCCGATGCGGTCCCGATAGGGAGCCGGAACGTCCGCGGGCGCGGCTCCGCCGCCGCTGGCGCTGTCGCCGTACGCGTCGCCCGTGCTGGCGACCGGGCCTGGCCGCGGCACGGCGCCCGAGGGAAAGACGATCACGTCGAACCGCTCGCGGAGGTTCCCGGCGTCGATCTCCGGCGGGAAGACGAGTTCGAAGGGGAACTGGTGCTGCTCGAGGATCCAGCGGGTCCAGCCCGAGGGCATCGAACCGCCGTAGCGGTCCCAGAGGCCGATCCGCAGCGGGCGCAGCGGGCGCGCCCCGGCGGGTGCCGCCGCGGGCTGCACCGGCACGCCGAGTTCCGCCGCGACGGGGGCGAGCGCGGCCGCCGCGCCGGCGGGCACGTGGAAATCGCCGCCCGGCGTGGCCGTGACCGCCACGCCGGCCCGCAGGAGCCGGTTGACCGCGGTGAAGCTGTCGTTGACCCGGCGGCTGAGGGTCCAGCCGTTGGCCGAGGAGGGCAGGGCGGGGGCGGGGGGCCGCTGCAGTTCCCCCGCGGGCAGGGCGACGAAGGGGCCCTCAAAGGCGTCGAGGATCCGGTCGAAGGCGATGCCCATCTGGAGGGCGAGGGTCCAGCCGGCGGCGTCGTAGGGCGCGATCGGCGGGCCGCCCTCGTAGCGGAAATCGTTCGGGTGGTCCTGCGGCTCGAACATATCGAGCACGTGCGGCCGGAAGGCCTGCGCGGTCTTCACCACGTAGGAGCCGGCGGGGTAGGCCTTGCCCGCCACGGTGAAGGGAGCGGTCGCGCGGTGGACGATCACGCCGCCCTGGATCAGGGCGTTCACGAACTTCACCGCGGTGGGGAAGGCCGGCTGGTCGGCCGGCAGGATGTAGCCCCGCGGATCGCGCAGCTCGGGGCGCCGCACCACCTCGTCGTAGTACTTGGCCGGGAGCCGCGTAGCGGCCGGGGCCCGCGGGCCCTCGTTGGTCTCGGACTTGGCCGCGCCCGGCTGGTCGCGTGCGTGGGCCTCGCGGATTGCCTCGATCCGCCGCGGGTAATGCGTCCAGTGGTCGCGGCTGCCGCGCTCGATCGCGTTGCGGCCCATCCGCCACATCCCGAACAGGAGGGTGTCCCGGTTGCGCGCGGCGTAGTCCAGCACCGCGTAGTTGAGGCTCAGGGAGTACTGGATCGACTGGGCGAAGTGCCACCGTTGCGGGGTGATCGGGAACGGGTTCGCGCCGTTGGGCGTGAGGCGCGCCGGGATGAGCGGGATGTCCATCGGGTTGGGGTGGCCC
>VHCY01000074.1 GCA_016871595.1 Verrucomicrobiota bacterium | reverse complement strand
CCACCATGGCACAGGAAGCAGTCGGTCTGATCGAAACCAAGGGATTCTGCGCGATGCTCGAGGCGGCGGATTCCGCCCTCAAGGCCGCGAGCGTCACGATGACGGGCTACGAGGCCGTCGGCAGCGGTTACGTCTGCGCGTTCTTCCGGGGCGACGTCGCCGCGGTAAAGGCCGCGGTTGACGCCGGCGCCGAGGCGGCCGCGAAGGTCGGCGAAGTCATCGCCGTACAGGTTATCCCGCGCCCGCACGAGGACCTCGCCGGCCTCGGCCGCTGGCTCCAGCAGGCCTCCGCCTGACCTGACCGCGGGGCCGCCCGCGGTCCCGGGTCCGCCGCCGCGCCCCCGGGCGCGGCCTCCCGGCCACCGATGAACCTCCTCGTCGCCAATCTCGGCTCGACCTCGTTCAAGTACCGGCTCTTCCGCTTCACCGGGGCGGAGGAGGCGGTGCTGCTCGCGAAGGGTGGGGCGGAGCGCGTGACCGACTACGGCGTGGCGATCGACGCCTGCCTGGCGGAGTTGCGCGCCGGCGGCCACCTCGCCTCCGCGGCGGATCTGCACGCGGTGGGATTCAAGACCGTGCTCGGCCGCGACGTCACCGGCTGCGTGCCGGCGGATGACCGCGTGATCGCCGCGCTCGAGGGGTTCCGTGAGATCGCCCCCGCGCACAACCCGCCCTACGCCGCCGGCATCCGCCGCTTCCGGGAGAAGCTCCCCGGCGTGCCCCGGTTCGCCCTCTTCGAGACGGCCTTCTACCAGTGGGTGCCCGAGGCCGCGACGCGCTACGCGGTGCCCGCCGCCTGGCACGCCGCCGGGGTCCGGCGCCACGGCTTCCACGGGGCCAGCCACAAGTTCGTCGCGGAGCGCTCCGCCGAATTGCTCGGCCGCGCCGACGTCGCCGCCCGCGCCCGCCGCCTCTACCAGCTCGGGCCCGCGCCCCTAGCCGCCGGCGCCGCGCCCCTGCGCGTCATCAGCTGCCACCTCGGCGGCAGCAGCTCCGTCACCGGCATCCGCGATGGCGTCGCCATCGGGACCAGTATGGGCCTGAGCCCGCAGTCCGGGCTGCCGCAGAACAACCGCGTCGGCGACCTCGACTCCGCCGCCATCCCTTTTGTGATGAAGACGCTCGGCCTGCCGCTGGCCGAGGTGGAGCGCCAGCTAACGAAGGAGTCCGGGCTGCTCGGCCTGTCCGGCGCGGGCAACGACCTGCGCGACATCCGCGCGGCCGCGGCCGCCGGCGACGCGCGCGCCCGGCTCGCGCTCGACGTCTTCGTGCACTCCGCGCGGCACTGGATCGGCGCCTTCTGGGTGGAGCTCGGCGGCTGCGACGCCCTCGTGTTCACCGCCGGCATCGGGGAGCACAACCCCGACCTGCGGGCCGCCATCTGCGGCGGGCTCGAGGGCCTCGGCCTCGCGCTCGACTCCGCCCGCAACGAGGCGCTCCGGGGCGCCGAGGGTGAGGTGTCCGCCGCCGCCTCCCGCGCCCGCGTGCTCGTGATCCCCGCCAATGAGGAGCTGGTCGTCGCCCGCGAGACGTACCGCTGCCTGACCGCCTCCCGCTGAGCCCTTCCCTTTTCCGTCAACCTCCCCTCAACCCAGTCATTCCCATGGCCTCCAAAGCAATTGGTCTCCTCGAAACGCGCGGCCTCACCGCGCTCGTCACCGGCGTCGACGCGATGCTCAAATCCGCCAACGTCTCGCTCCACGGCCCGATGAAGCAGGTCGGCAACGCCCTGGTCTCGGCGGTGGTCATCGGCGACGTCGCCGCGGTCAAGGCCGCGACCGACGCCGGCGCGCAGGCCGCCCGCACGGTGGGCGAGGTCGTCAGCGTGCAGGTCATCCCGCGCCCCCACGACGACGTCGCGGTCGTGCTGCCGAAGGTGGCCGCCCCCGCGGCGAAGAAGTAACCCGCCCGACGCCCCCCGGATGTTCCTCGCGCGCGTCATCGGCTCGGTGGTCTCGACCAAGAAGGACGAGGCCATGAAGGGCCGGAAACTCGTGGTGCTGCGGCCACTGCTGGTGGACGAGGCCAACCCGGCCCAGTTCCGGCCGGGTGCCAACACCGTGGTCGCCGTCGACACTCTCGGCGCCGGCCTCGGCGAGGTCGTCCTGTTCTGCCAAGGCAGCTCCGCGCGCCAGGCCAGCGGGATGAAGTCCTTGCCGGTCGACGCCGTGATTACCGGCATCGTCGACGCCGTCGACGTGCTCAACCAGAAGGTCTATCCCGCCCGTTCCTGAGGCCCCCGCGCCGCCCCGCCTGCCCGATGAGTTCTCCCCTTCCGCTGGACGAAAAGGCCCTCCGCGCCGTCGTCGAGGACGTGCTCCGCAGCCTCGGCCGCTCGCCGGTGCTGTCTCCCGCGCCCGCCCCCGGTGCCTCCGCCGCGCCCGCCGCCCCCGCCGTGGCCCGCGGCGGCCCGCGCCTCGGCGTGTTCGACTCGGTTCCCGAGGCGTGCGCCGCTGCACACGCCGCGTTCACCCAGCTCCAGGCTAAGGGCGTTGCCGGCCGCGCCAAGGTGGTCGAGATCGTGAAGTCCCTCGCCACCGCCCACGCGGCCGAGTGGGGCCGCTTCGAGTTCGAGGAAACGCGCATCGGCCGCCTCGAGCACAAGATCGAGAAGCTCCAGATCGTGAAGCTGGTCCCGGGCGTCGAGTGGCTAAAGCCCTACGCGCTCAGCGGCGACCACGGCATTACTCTCGAGGAGTACACGCCGTTTGGCGTCATCGGCGCGATCCTGCCCGTCACCCATTCCGTCCCCACGCTCAGCGGCAACATCATCAACATCGTCGCCGCGGGGAACGCCGTCGTCTTCAACCCGCATCCCGGCGGCGCCCGCTCGGCGGCCCTCGCGGTCCGCGCCTACAACGAGGCGATCCAGGCCGCCCTCGGGATCGAGAACCTCGTGTGCACCGTCGCGCAGCCGACGCTCGACACCTTCGCGGCGCTGACCCGCGACCCGCACATCGGCCTGCTCTGCGTCACCGGCGGCCCGGCCGTGGTTGCCGCCGCGATGAAGTCCGGCAAGCGCGCGGTCTGCGCCGGCCCGGGCAACCCGCCGGTCCTCGTCGACGGCACGGGCTGCCTGCGCAAGGCGGCCCGCGACATCGTCCAGGGCGCCGCGTTCGACAACAACCTGCTCTGCATCGGCGAGAAGCAGGTGTTCGTGCCCGACGCGCATTTCGCCGGCTTCCGCGAGGCCCTGCTCGCCGCTGGCGCCGCCGAGCTCAACGCGTCGCAGGTGGAGCGACTGACCGCCGCGGCCTTCACCTTCTCGAAGGACGCCGGCGGCTGCTCCCACGCCGCGGTCAACCGCAAGCTCGTCGGCGCCGACGCCGCGGTGCTCGCCCAGCACGCGGGCGCGAATGTCCCGGCCGCCGCGCCGCTGCTGTTCGCGGAAACGCCCGCCGACCACGCCTTCGTCGTCGAGGAGCAGATGATGCCGATGATCCCGATCGTGCGCGTCCGCTCGGTCGAGGAGGGCATCGAGCTCGCCCGCCGCTCGGAGCACGGCTACAAGCACTCCGCCATCATCCACTCGCTCAACGTGGACCATATGACGCAGATGGCGCGCGCGCTCGACACCACGCTGTTCGTCAAGAACGGCCCGTGCGTCGCCGGCCTTGGCCTGGGCGGCGAGGGCTACCTCAGCTACTCGATCGCCACCACCACGGGCGAGGGCATCACGACGCCCGCCACGTTCACGCGCACGCGCCGGTGCGTGATGGTCGACAACCTCCGGATCTACTGAGTATGATGGTCGCGCGCGTCGACGGGGTGATCGTCTCCACGGTCTGCCATCCCAGTATGGCCGGCCACCGGACGATCATCTGCCAGCCGCTCGACGAGCACGGCCGCGAGGAGGGCGCGCCGTTCCTCGCCCTCGACCCGCACGCCGCGGGCCGCCACCAGCGGGTGCTGGTTTCCACCGACGGTTCCCACACGCGGGCCCACGTCGGCGACCCCCGTTCGCCGCTGCGCAACATCATCCTCGGGGTGATCGACGAGGAGGACGCCCGCGCGGGCCGCTGACGATGCGCCTCGGACACGTCATCGGCCGCGTCACCCTCTGCCGGCAGGATCCCGCCTACCAGGGCGGGCGGTTCCTGCTGGTCCAGCCCTTTGGCCGCGACCAGTACCGCGGCGCCGGGATGACGCCGCTCGCGCCCGGCAGCAGCCTGGTGGTGTACGACCAGCTCGGGGCCGGCGTCGGCCACGTGGTCGGGTTCACCGAGGGCGCCGAGGCGACCGCGCCTTTCCCCGAGCCCACCCCGGTCGACGCGTACTGCGCGGCGATCGTCGACGAGATCTTCTACCAGCCGCCCGCCTGAGGCGTCGTCTTCTTCCAATGCCGAAAGTCATCACCGCCCGCGAAGCCGAGGAACTCCTGCGCAAGGGCGAGGCCCCCCCGGCCGGCGCCATCCTCACGCCCTCCGCCCGCGACGTCCTCGGGGGCGGCAGCCTCCAGCCCGCCTTCCGCGGCACCGGCGCGCGCGCCCCGGCCAAGCCCGCGGCCGCGGCCGCCGTGGCGCCCTCCACGCCCGACCTGGAGTTCCGCTGGACCCCGGGTTCGGACCCGCGCACCCCGGCCGAGATCGCCGCCTTCTTCCGCTCGCCCGCCCTCGAGGTGCTCAAGGAGCGCATCTGCGACATCGGCCGCCGCCTCTGGCAGCGCGAGTACACCGACGGCAACGGCGGCAACATCACCGTCCGCGTCGGCGACAACCTCGCCCTCTGCACGCCCACGCTCATCTGCAAGGGCTTCATGCAGCCGGCGGATATGTGCCTCGTGGACCTCGACGGCAACCAGCTGGCCGGCACCCGCAAGCGCACCAGCGAGGCGATGACCCACTTCGGCATTATGAAGCGCCAGCCGGCGGCCAAGTCGTGCGTCCACGCGCACCCGCCGCACGCCACCGCCTTCGCCATCGCCAACGTCGACATCCCCTCCTGCCTCATCCCCGAGGCCGAGGTGTTCCTCGGCAAGATCGGCGTCGCCAAGTACCAGACGCCTGGCACGCCCGCCAACGCCGACGAGGTGGGCGAGGTGGGCAAGGAACACCAGGCCGTGCTGATGGAGAACCACGGCGTGATCTGCTGGGGCAAGGACGTCGAGGACGCCTACTGGAAGATGGAGAACATCGACTCCTACTGCCGCACGGTCTGGATCGCGGCCGGGCTCGGCGGCGGCCTCCACCGCTTCTCCGGTCGCCACGCCCGCGAGCTCATCGACATCCGCCAGAAGCTCGGGATGCCTGACCCCCGCGCCGGCCTCAAGGAGTGCGAGCTCTGCGACAACGCCGACTTCCGCCCGGCCACCGTTTGCGCCGCGCCCGCCGCCCCCGCGGAGGCCGCCGCCCCCGACCCCCAGATCGAGGCCGTCGTCTCGGCGGTCACCGCCCAGATCCTCCGCCAGCTCGGCGGCAAATGACCCTCCCCGCGTCCCAATGAAAGTCTCCATCATCGGCGGCGGCGGCCGCGTCGGCTCCAACGCCGCCTTCGCCCTCCAGTGCGCCGGCATCGTCTCCGAGATCCAGATCCTCGACGCCAACGCGGACCTCGCCGAGGGCGAGGCCCTCGATCTCCTGCACGGCGCCTCCTCCCTCGCCGACCAGCGCATCTACGCTGGCGACTACGCCCGCGCGAAGGACAGCGACCTCTTCGTCATCACCGCCGGCCTCCGCCGCAAGCCCGACGAGTCCCGCCTCGACCTGATCAACCGCAACGTCGCCCTCTTCAACGGCATCCTCGACAGCCTGAAGGCCGCCGGGATGCGTCGGGACGCGCTGGTGTTCGTGGTCTCCAACCCGGTTGACATCCTCACCCAGCTCGCCGCCGCCCGCCTCGGCCTGCCGTGGTCGCAGGTGCTCGGCCTGGGCACGATGCTCGACACCGCCCGCTTCCGCTCGCTGATCGCGCAGGAGCTGAAGCTCGCTCCGACGCAGGTGAAGGCCCTGATCCTCGGCGAGCACGGCGACTCGATGTTCCCCGTGTGGTCCTCCGCCACGCACGCCGGCCTGCCGCTCGTGCGCCTGCCCGGCTGCACGCCCGCGTTCCAGACCCAGGTGTTCGAGCGCACCAAGGGCAGCGGCGCCGAGGTCATCCGCCGCAAGGGCGGGGCCGGCTGGGCCGTCGGCGCGACCATCGCCGAGGTGATCCACGCGATCGCCCTCGACCGCCGCCAGGTGCTGCCCGTCGCCACGGTCCAGCAGGGCGCCTACGGCATCCGCGGCACCGCCCTGAGCGTCCCCACCGTCGTCGGCCGGGCCGGCGCGCTGGCCCACGTCGAGGTCGAGCTCTGGCCCAAGGAACTCCAGGCCCTGCAGGCCTCCGCCAAGGCGCTCAACGACACGTTCGCCAAGGTCAAGGGGTCCTGAGTCGGTGACCCGGCCGCGCGGGTTTCCTCCTTGCGGATTGGGCGGGGTTGGGTTGTCATTTTGGCGACCAACCTATGAAAAAGCTGCTCCTCGCCCCCCTCGCCGCGGCCTTCATCGCCGCTTCCGCCTTCGCCGCCGACAAGGAAGTCACCCTCACCGGCGCCGGCCAGTGCGCCAAGTGCTCGCTCAAGCAGACCGACGCGTGCCAGAACGCCGTCGTCGTCAAGGAGGGTGGCAAGGACACCACCTACCTGATGGCGCAGAACGATGTCGCCAAGAAGTTCCACGGTACCGTCTGCAAGGGCGTGAAGCAGGTCACCGTGACCGGCTCCGTCAGCGAGAAGGACGGCAAGAAGATCATCACGGCCTCCAAGGTGGCCGAGGTGAAGAGCTGATCCCGGCCCGATCCTGATCCTTTCCGGGGCGCCTGCGGGCGCCCCTTTTTTGTGCCTGCGCGCGGCCTCCCGATGGCCCGGCGCCGCGCTTGCCTCCTCCCCTGGGCCGGAGTGGGGTGGGGGATGCCCCGCCCGCCGTCACCCCCGGCCCCGCCCGCGCCCCGCCGCCGATGAACCCCGCCCCCGGTCGCCGCGCCTTTCTCCGCCGCTCCGGCCTGGCCGCCGCCGCGGCCGCCGCCGGCACGCTGCCCCAACCCGGCTGCGCCACCCGGCCCGTCCCCGCGCCGGCCGCCACGACCACGGGCTCCCTCCCGCCTTTCCCGCCCCACCTGCCCCTCGCGGTGCCCGGGGTGCACGCCTACCTGTTGGAGCACTCCGTCGCCGCGGGCGGCCGGCTGGAGCTGTGCGTGAGCGCCAGCGTGCCTTACGAGCTGACGGTGTGCCGCCTCGGGCGGCGCATCGACGACCCGGCCGGCGATGAGGTGCTGCACCGCTTTCCGCCCGCGCCGGCGCGCCCGCAGCCGATCCACCCGGGCTCCTACGTGGCCTGCGCCCGCGGGTTCGGCCCGGAACTCCGCGCGCTCACCCTCGAATGCTGGCTCCGCCCCTGGGACCTCGGCCGGCTCCAGGGGGTGATCACGCAGGAGGACAAGACGGCGGACGATGGCTTCGCGCTCGGGGTCGGCGAGGGTGGTTACGTGGGGTTCTTCCTCGGGGACGGGGTCTCGCCGGACCCGGTGGTCGTGCACCGCACCGCCCCGGGCCTCCTGCGCCGCGACCAATGGCACCACCTGGCGGCCACCTGGGACGGCGCGGTCAAGCGCGTCTACGTCGACGGCGTGGAGGCGGGGGCGTGGCCCTTCGCGGGACCGCTGCGTCCGGGCGCGCACCCGCTGCGGCTCGGGGCGATGGGGGAGGGCGGGATCGCGCAACGGTTCCTCGATGGGGACCTGGCGGCGCCCGCGGTCCACGGCCGGGCCCTGTCCGCGGCGGAAGTGCGGGCGCGCTTCGCCGCGCGGGGCCTGGGTCCGCCCGCGGCGGGGGCGCTCGCTTGGTGGCCCCTTGACGAGGAGCGCGGGGAGCGCGTGGCGGATGCCTCGGGCGGCGGCCGGGACGGGCGGATCATCAACCTGGGGACGTGGATGATCGGCGGGCCCGCGTTCGCGGCGGACGTTCCCCGCTTCGGCGCCCCGGAGCCGGCTGCGGATCCGCGCCGGGGCCACGGCCTGCGCCTCGCCTCCGACGACCTCTACGATTGCCGCTGGGAGGTCACGCACCGCTGGGAGGTGCCGGCGGCCGCGCGCCCGGGCCTGTACGTCGCCCGGTTCACCTTCACCCACGACGGCGGTCCGCGGTTGCACGACTGCACCTTCGTCGTCCGGCGGAATCCCGCGGGGCCGCGCGCGCCGCTGCTGCTGCTCTTCGCGACCAACACCTGGCGCGCCTACAACGCGACCCCGTTCGCCCTGCCCCGCGCCGGGTTGCACCAGGTCTGGGGCACGGGTGGCCTCGAGCGGGACACCCGCGGTCTTCCCGCCTTCAACCTCTACCGCGACCACGCGCGCGGCCAGGGCACCTACCAGATGGGCCTGCGGATGCCGTGGCCCGTCGCCGGCCCATACGTGCTCTACGGCGGCCCCACGCGCTACAGCCACCTCGCCCGCGCCGACCGCTTCACGCACGTCTGGCTCGAGGAGCAGGGCTACGCCTGCGACACCGCCAGCGACCTCGACCTCCACCGCGACCCGGGGATGCTCCGCGGCTACGCGGCGGGCCTGGTCGTCGGCCACAGCGAGTACTGGTCGCTCCCGATGTACGAGGGCGCGGACGCCTACCTGCGGGGCGGGGGCAACCTGGTCGTGCTCAGCGGCAACTCCGTGTACTGGCGCGTTTCCTTCGACGCCGCCGGCACGGTGATGGAGTGCCGCAAGGCCGATGGTCCGGGGGCGCGCGTGCCCGCCGCCCGGCGCGGGGAGGCCTGGCACAGCCACGACGGCCGGCGCGGCGGGCTGCTGCGCGAGTGCGGGCATCCCGGGGTGAACCTGATCGCCCTCGACCTGCTCGGCTTCAACGCGCCCGCCGCCCCCGAGCAGTTCGGGCCCTACGTGGTCGAGGACCCGGCGCACTTCCTGTTCCGCCAACCCGAGGACCTCGGCCTCCGCCGCGGCGACCCGTTCGGGGACGCGGGCGACGGCGTCCGCCGCGCGAACGCGCACGAGTTCGACGTCCTGCCCTCGACCTTCGCCCGCCTCCAGCGGGAACCTTCCCCGCCGGGGGGCACCGTGCCCCCCGATCCCGCCGGCGTCGCCGTGCTCGCGCGGGGGCGGGTGCACTGGCGCAAGGGCGGGAGCGCCTTCGATTACTTCTCGCGGCGCGTGCAGCCCGCGGAGGACACCGGCGCGGACCTCGTCTATTGGGAACGCCCGGGCGGCGGCCGGGTGTTCAACGCGGGCGCGATCGGCGCCGGCTGGGTCCTCGCGGACGACCCGCGGATGGCGGGGCTGCTCCGCAACGTCCTCGCCCATTTCGGGGTGCCGCGCCCGGCGCGCTGACCGGGACGGCTTGCGGGTGGCATCCCGCCGCGCTTGGCTTGGCGCACCCCGCCGATGCGTCTCCTCCCGCCGCTCCTCGCCTGGCTTGCCCTGATCCCCGCCGCCCTCGTGGCCGCAAAGCCCGGCGCGCCGAGTTTTCTCGTCATCCTCGCCGACGACCTCGGCTACTCCGACCTCGGCTGCTACGGCGGCGAGATCCCGACGCCGAACCTCGACGGGCTCGCCGCGGGCGGCCTGCGCTTCACCCAGGCGTACAGCACCGCCCGCTGCTGGCCCTCCCGCGCGGCGGTCCTGACGGGCTTCTACGCGCAGCAGGTGCGGCGCGACGTCGTGCCCGGCGTCCCCAGCGGGGCCCGGGGACTGCGCCCCGCGTGGGCGCCGCTGGCGAGCGAGTTGCTCGCGCCCGCCGGTTACCGGAGCCTCCACGCCGGCAAGTGGCACGTCGACGGCACGCCCCGCGCGCACGGGTTCGCGCACAGCTTCGAGATCGGCCAGGGCCAGAACAATTTCTTCCTCGCCCCCGGCAACACCGACGACGGCGTGCCGGGCGTCCAGACGCCCGACTACCACGTCACCGCCGCCACCGCGGAGCACGCGGTGAAGTACCTGCGCGACCACGCCGCGCGCTTCCCCGGCCAGCCGTTCTTTCTCTACCTGGCGTTCACCGCGCCGCACTTCCCCTTGCACGCCCCGGCGGCGGACATCGCCCGCCACCGCGACGCCTACCACCGCGGCTGGAACGAGATCGCGGCCGAGCGCCACGCGCGCCAGCGCCGGCTCGGGCTCGTCCGCCACGACCTGCCCCCGATGGAGCGCGACGTGGGCCCGCCCTACGCCTTCCCCGACGCGATCCGCGCGCTCGGGCCCGGCGAGGTCAACCGCCCGCTCCCGTGGACCGAGCTCACGCCGGAGCAGCGCGCCTTCCAGGCGGCGAAGATGGCGGTGCACGCCGCGATGGTGGACCAGATGGACCGCGAGCTGGGCCGGGTGCTCGCGCAGCTCCGGGCGATGGGCGCCTTCGAGAACACGCTGATCCTCTTCGGCTCGGACAACGGGGCCAGCGCGGAGATCATGGTCCGCGGTGGCGGGCACGATCCGCGGGCGGCCCCGGGCTCGGCCGCGACCTACCTTTCGCTCGGCCCGGGCTGGTCGAGCGCGGCCAACACGCCGTTCCGCCGCCACAAGACCTGGGTGCACGAGGGCGGCATCGCCACGCCGCTGATCGCCCATTGGCCCGCCGGCATCCGCGCGCGCGGCGAGCTCCGCCACACGCCGGTCCACCTGATCGACGTGGCCCCGACGCTCCTCGAGCTGGCGGGCGCGTCCCGTCCCGCCGCGGTGCGCGGCCATCCGGTGCCGCCGTGGCCGGGCCGGAGCCTCGTGCCGGCGTTCGCCGCCGACGGCCCGCTCGACCGCGAGTTCCTCTGGTGGGAACACGAGGGCAACCGGGCCGTGCGCGCGGGCGACTGGAAGCTCGTCGCGCTGAAGGACGGGCCGTGGGAGCTCTACGATCTGGCGCGCGACCGCGGGGAGCAGCGGGACCTCGCCGCGGCTGAGCCGGCGCGGGTAAAGGCGCTGGCGGCCCTCTGGGAACGGCAGGCGGAGGAGAACGGCCGGCTCGCCCGCACCGACCCGCCGCCGGCCGGCGCGCCGGGCGCGAAGCAGGGCAAGCGCAAGCAGCCGTGATCCGCGCGGCGATCCATCGCCTTCCCCGCCCCTGGTCCCCCGCCGCGGACCAGCGTTGGCTGCGCGGACTCTATCTCGACGTCCCCGAGGAATGGGACGATCCTTACCGCTTCTTCCGCTGGTGAAACCGTACCCCCTGCCTCCCCGCCCCGCCCGCCGCCGGGCCGGCCTGCTGCTGCTGGCCCTCCCGCTCACCGCCTTCGCCGCCGCGCCGGACTACAACCGCGACGTGAAGCCGATTCTGGCCGAGAACTGCTTCGCCTGCCACGGCTTCGACGAGGCCGGCCGCAAGGCCAAGCTCCGCCTCGATGTCGCCGCCGAGGCCCTCGCGCCCCGCGCCAACGGCCCCGCGATCAAGCCCGGCGACGTCGCCGGCAGCGAGGTCTGGCAGCGCCTCATCAGCCCCCACGCCGACGAGGTGATGCCGCCCCCGGAGGCCCACAAGACCCTCACCGCCGCCCAGCGGGAGACGCTCCGCGCCTGGATCGAGGCCGGCGCGCCCTACGCGGAACACTGGGCCTTCGTGCCCCCGCGCGCCACGCCCGTGCCAGCCGGCGCGCCGCACCCGGTCGACGCCTTCGTCCGCGCCCGCCTCCGCCAGGAGAGCCTCGCCCCCGCGTCCGCCGCCGACCCGCGCGCGCTCGTCCGCCGCGTCACGCTCGACCTCACCGGCCTGCCCCCCTCCGCCGCCGAGGCCGAGGCCTTCGCCGCCGACCGCGACCCGCGCGCCTACGAGCGCCTCGTCGCCCGCCTCCTCGCCAGCCCCCACTTCGGCGAGCGCCTCGCGGTCGACTGGCTCGACGCGTCCCGCTACGCCGACACCAACGGCTTCTCCATCGACGGCGGCCGCCACCAGTGGCTCTGGCGCGACTGGGTCATCCAGGCCTTCAACGACAACCTCCCCTACGACCGTTTCCTCGTCGAGCAGCTCGCCGGCGACCAGCTGCCGGACGCGACGGACGGCCAGCTCATCGCCTCCGGGTTCCAGCGGAACAATATGACGACCCACGAGGGCGGCACGATCCCCGAGGAGAACCTCGTCAACTACAACGCGGACCGGGTGAAGACCCTCGGGGAGGCCGTGCTCGGGCTCACGCTCGCCTGCGCGCAGTGCCACGATCACAAGTATGACCCGGTCTCGGCGCGCGATTACTACCGGCTCTTCGCCTATTACAACCGCCTCGGCGACCGCGGCCTCGACGGCAACGCCGGGGTCAACGCCGGCCCCGCCCGCTCTCTCCGCACCGTCCTCCGCACCGCGGAGGAAGCCGAGTTGCGCGCGC
>VHCY01000073.1 GCA_016871595.1 Verrucomicrobiota bacterium | reverse complement strand
TGTCCGAGTTTCTCCAGCAATTGCTGAACGGCATCTCCCTGGGCGCGATCTACGCCCTCATCGCGCTTGGCTACACGATGGTCTACGGGGTGTTGCGCTTCATCAACTTTGCTCACGCCGACCTCTTCATGGTGGGTGCCTTCCTCGGCTACTTCGGTGGCCGCATCGTCCCGGCGGGTAGCCTTTTCGGCGGCCTGGGCGTCCTCGCCCTCGCGATGGCGGGCTGCGCGGTGCTGGGCATCCTGATTGAACGGCTGGCGTACCGGCCGCTGCGGGGCGCCCCCACCCTCAACGTGCTAATCACGGCGATCGGCGTGTCGCTGCTGATCGAGTACAGTGGCCAGTTAGTGCTGGGCGCGGCGCCGCGGACCTTTCCGGACCTGTTCCCCGCCGGGCGCTTCAACCTCGGCCCCGTCGTCGTGTCGACCAACCAGTTGGTCGTCATCGGAGTGGCCGTGCTACTGATGATCGGGCTGGAGCTCATCGTCCATCGGACGCGGATCGGCACGGCGATGCGGGCGGTGGCCCTGAACCCGCGGGCGGCGCAGTTGGTCGGCATCAACAATGACGTCGTGATCTCCTTCACCTTCGGCCTCGGCTCCGCCTTGGCCGGGGCGGGCGGCATCTTGTATGCGCTGAACTATCCCTCGATTGACCCGCTGATGGGCGTGATGCCGGGCCTGAAGGCATTTGTGGCGGCGGTGCTCGGCGGGATCGGCAACATCCCCGGCGCTGCCTTAGGGGGCCTCCTGATCGGTGTGGTGGAAACCTATGTAGGCGGGAGCGCGTGGTCGACCTACAAGGACGCGATCGCCTTCGCGGTGCTGATTCTGGTGCTGCTGCTGCGCCCTGCGGGGCTGCTGGGGCGCGTCACGGTGGAGAAGGTCTGAGATGCGTCATCCGCTCCTGCTTCTCCTCGCCGCGCTGGTGGCCAGCGGACTGGTGGCGCTGGCGGCGCCCCTGCTGAACCCGTACCACCTCGACGTGCTGATCGGCGTGGGGATCAACGTGATTCTGGCCGTCTCGCTGAACCTCGTGAACGGCTACACCGGCCAATTCTCGCTGGGCCACGCCGGGTTTATGGCGGTGGGGGCGTACCTGTCGGCCGCGGTTTCCCTGTTTTTGGCGCCGGCGCTGTTCGGGGACCTCGCGGAGGCGGGCGGATTGCTCCAAGGCACGGCCTTCCTGCTGGCGCTGCTGGTGGGGGGGGGCGCGGCGGCCGGGGCGGGGCTGATGGTCGGGGTGCCCTCGCTGCGGTTGCGCGGGGACTACCTCGCCTTGGTCACCCTCGGATTCGGGGAGATCATCCGGGTGATCTTCCAGAACGTGGAGGTCCTGGGGGGAGCGCTGGGGCTCAACGCCATCCCGGCCTACACTAACATCTTCTGGGTGCTGGCGAGCGTCGCGATCACCGTCTACGTGGTCCTGGCGCTGGTGCATTCGACCTATGGGCGGGGGTTTCTGGCGGTGCACGACGACGAGATCGCGGCGGCGGCGGTGGGGCTCAATCCGACCCGCTACAAGGTGGTGGCGTTCGTGGTGGGGGCCTTTTTCGCCGGGATCGCCGGCGGCCTGTACGGTCACTTCAAACTGACTATCACCCCGTCGGGTTTTGATTTCACCCGAGGCATCGAGGTCGTGGTGATAGTGATCCTCGGCGGGATGGGCCACACGGCAGGGGTGATCGGCGCCGCGGTGCTGCTGACCCTGTTGCCCGAGGTGCTCCGGCCGATTGCGGAGTACCGGATGATCCTGTACGCGCTGCTGCTCATTCTGCTGATGATCCTGCGGCCCGAGGGCCTGCTCGTCCGCCCCCGCCGGGGCGGGACGGCCTGAACCGATGGCGGCGCTGCTGGAACTCCAGGGGGCGACGCTCCGCTTCGGGGGCCTCACCGCGGTCAACGCGGTGGACCTGACGATCGGTGAGGACGAGCTCTGCGGGCTGATCGGGCCGAACGGGGCCGGCAAGACGACCGTCTTCAACCTCATCACTGGCGTCTACCCGCCCTCCGCCGGGGCGCTGCGGTTCCGCGGCCGGGACCTCGCCGGCCTGCGGCCCGATGAGATCACGGCGCTGGGCATCGCGCGGACCTTCCAGAACATCCGGCTCTTCGGCCGCCTGTCGGTGCTCGATAACGTGCGCACCGCCTCGAACCTGCACCGCGCCACGCGGCCCTGGCAGGCCCTGCTGCGCGGCGCGGCCTTCACCCGGGACGAGGCGGACCTGACCCGGCGGGCGGAGGAGTTGCTGGAACTGTTCCATCTCGGGCCCCGGCGGAACGACCCCGCGCGCAGCCTGCCCTACGGCGAGCAACGGCGGCTGGAGATCGTGCGCTGCCTGGCCACGCGCCCGCGGCTGCTGCTGCTCGACGAGCCCGCGGCGGGAATGAACCCGACGGAGAAGGTCGAGCTGATCAGCCTGATCCAGCGCGTGCAGCGTGAATTCTCCCTCTCCATCCTGTTGGTTGAGCATTCGATGCGGGTCGTGATGGGATGCTGCCGGCGGATCGCGGTGCTGGACTACGGCGTGAAGATCGCCGAGGGCACGCCGGCGGAGATCCAGGCGAACCCCAAAGTCGTCGAGGCCTACCTCGGCGAAGACCACCACGGCAACCTGGCCCACCATTGAGCGCGCCCCAGCTCCAAGTCTCCGACCTGCGGGTCTCCTATGGCGCCATCAACGCGCTGAGCGGGGTCTCCTTTGCCATCGGCCAAGGGGAGATCGTGACCCTGATCGGGGGCAACGGGGCGGGCAAGACCACCACCCTGCGGGCGCTCTCGGGCCTCGTCCGGGCCAGCGGCACGGCGCAGTTTGACGGGCAGCCGCTGCTAGGCCAGCCGGCCCACCGGATCGTCGCCCGCGGGCTGGGCCACGTGCCGGAGGGGCGGATGGTGTTCGCCAACCTGACCGTCGCCGAAAACCTCGCGATGGGCGCCTATCTCGATCGCGACCGGGACCGCGTGGCACGGAACCGCGAGGAGGTGTTCGCGCTGTTCCCCCGGCTGCGGGAACGCCTGCGCCAGACCGCGGGCACCCTGTCCGGCGGCGAGCAGCAGATGCTGGCGATTGGCCGCGCCCTGATGGGCAACCCGCGTTTCCTGATGCTCGACGAGCCGTCGCTGGGCATCGCGCCGCGGCTCATCACCACGATCTTCGAACAGATCGTGGCCATCAACCGGCAGCGGGGCATCACCATCTTGCTGGTGGAGCAGAACGCCAATCTCGCCTTGGAGGTGTCCAGCCGCGCCTACGTTTTGGAGACGGGGCGCATCGTGATGTCCGGCCCGAGCCTTGAGCTGCGGGCGGACCCGCAGCTCAAGGCGACGTATTTGGGCGGCTAACGCCGCCCGACTGTCCGCCGCCCGCCGCCTCGCCCCGCGGCGCCCGTTCCCTTTCCTACCCCCAATGCCCCTCCGGTCGCCCCTGCAACCCGCGGGCCTTGCCGCCCTATTTGCCCTGCTCGCGCCCGTCGCGGCGGCCGCCCCCGACCCGACCGCTTGGCCGCCCGCCACGCGGGAGAGCCGGCCGTGGACCCGTTGGTGGTGGCCCGGCAGTGCGGTGGACCCGGCCAACCTGACCTCCCAATTGGAGGAATTGGCGGCCGCCGGGCTGGGCGGGGTCGAGATCACGCCCATCTACGGCGCGCGGGGCGCGGAGAGCCGCTACGTGCGGTTCCTCTCCCCCTCATGGATGGAGCTGCTGGCCCACACCGGCCGCGAGGCCCGACGGCTGGGCTTGGGCGTCGATATGGCCACCGGAACCGGCTGGCCCTTCGGCGGACCGTGGGTGCAGCCCGCGGATGCCCGGCAGAAAATGGTGCTGCAGGAAGGACGCCTGACCGGCGAACCAACCCGGATGCAGGTCAAGCGGGCCGCCCCGGGCGGCGAGGGTCTGGTGGTGGACCCCTACTCTGCCGCCGCGCTGGGGCGTTACCTAGCTCCTTTCGAACGCGCCTTCGCCGCCTTCCCCCGCGACCTCGTCCGCGGCCAGTTCCACGATTCGTTCGAATACTTCAACGCCAGCTGGACGGCACGGCTGCCTGCAGTCTTCCGCGCACGCCACGGCTACGATCTCCAGACCTACGCCACCGCCCTCACCGCCCGCGACGCCGCGACCGTCGCAAGGTGGACTGGAAGGTGATGCGCGAGATCAACTTATTGAATATCAACTACAAGCCGTTCGATGCGGCGGGCTGGCCGCTGCCGCCGTCCGGGCTGCTGGGGCCGGTCACGCTGACCCCGTTGCGGCGGACGGCCCCGAAAGGCCGCTTCCGGTGCGGAGTGGCGATTGCGATTGAGCCTCGCCGGGCGGGTCCCACGCTGCCCGGGATGCGCGTTGTGTCCCTCAGCCTCGACCGGACGTGGAAGTCCTGAAGATCATCCTCGAGGTGTTGCTGGTGCTGGGGCTGGTGGCCGCCAACGGCTTCTTCGTCGCGGCGGAGTTCGCCCTGGTGAAGATCCGCGCCAGCCAGTTGCGCCCTTTGGCCCGGAATGGGGAGTGGCGGGTGCGGATGGCGCTGTTCGCGACCACCCACCTGGATGCGGTGCTGTCCTCGACCCAGTTGGGCATCACCCTGACCAGTCTCGGGTTGGGCTGGATCGGGGAGCCGGTGATCGGCGCGCGGCTGGAGCCATTGCTGGGCCAACTGGGGATCTCGGATCCGGCGGCGGTGAAATCCATCTCGTTCGCGCTGGCGTTCTCGGTGATCACCTTCCTACACATCGTGCTGGGGGAGCTCACCCCGAAGTCGCTCGCGATCCAGCGGCCGAAGGCGGTGTCGCTGCGGGTGGCGGGGCCGCTGGTGTTATTCTACAAGGCCTTCTTCCCGTTAATCTGGGTGCTCAACGGCACCGCCAACCGGATCCTGCGCTGGGCCGGCCTGGAACCGGCGAGCGAGGGGGAGCATGGCTTCAGTTCGGAGGAGCTCGAATACGTCTTCAGCCAGGCGCGGCACAGCCATCCGGGGGATGCCCTGATCAACCGCATTATGGTCAGCTCGCTGCGCCTGCGTTCGGTTACCGCCCAACAGGTGATGCGACCCCGGGATCAGATGGTGGTGCTGTGGCTGGACCGGCCGATGGAGGAAAACCTCCGCATCGCGCAAACGGCGGGCTTCAGCCGTTTCCCGGCCTGCCGGGGCACCCTGGACGACGTGCAGGGCCTCGTGCTGGTGCGCGAGTGGCTGTGGCAGGCGCAGGCGCTGGGCCCGGAGACGCCCTTCGAACCGCTGCTGCGGCCGGCGCTAACCTTCATGCTGCGCACTCCGGTGCACACAATGATCGAGCTATTCCGGCAGTCCCGGGTGCACCTGGCGGTGGTCCTGGATGCGGACCTCAAGACGGCAGGACTGGTGAGCCTGGAGGATGTCTTGGAGGAGATCGTGGGGGATATCCGCGACGAGCTGGACATCGGCCGCGGGCCGGTGTTTGCGCGGGAGGAGGCGGCGATCGAGGTGAGCGGGCGCTTCACGATGCGCGAGCTGCAGGCCGAGACGGGCTGGGCCTTTGAATGGGAGCCGCGGGAGACCGTGGCCCACTGGGCCGAGCGCCACCGGGGCCGGCCGCTGCGGCGGGGCGAGATCTTCGAGGCAGGTGAATTCCGGGTCTCCGCGGTCGAGGTCGGGGCCGAGACGGCCCGCCGCGTCCGCGTCGAGCGCCTGCCGGCGGCGCATCCGTGAGGGTGCGCGGCGCCGCGTCGCTTGATTTTTCCCCGTCCGCCCTAAACTGAACCTTTTCCGCCATGTCGACCACCACGTCCGAGAAGTTTGAGTTCCAAGCCGAGATCAAGCAGCTGCTCGATATCGTCATCCACTCCCTCTACACGGAGAAGGAAATCTTCGTCCGGGAGCTGGTTTCCAACGCCTCCGATGCGCTGGAGAAGCTGCGGCACACGCAGCTGACGGAGAAGAACGTGCACGACGACCAGCTGCCGCTGGAGATCAACGTCAGCACAGATGAGAAGGGGAAGCAGATCACCATCCAGGATCACGGCATCGGGATGACGCGCGCCGAGCTGATCCGGAACCTGGGCACGATCGCGCATTCGGGCTCGAAGGCCTTCCTGCAGGCGCTGGGCGAGGGCGGGGCGAAGAATTCGAACCTGATCGGCCAGTTCGGCGTGGGCTTCTATTCCGCCTTCATGGCCGCCAAGTCGGTGCGCGTGCACTCGCACTCCTGGCAGCCGGGCGAGGCGGGGCACGTCTGGACCAGCGACGGTTCGGGCAGCTACGCGATCGAGGAGAGCGCGGGGGAGCAGCGCGGGGCGAAGATCGTCCTCGACCTGAAGGACGAGTGCGCGGAGTTCGCGGAGGAATGGCGCCTGAAGGAGATTCTGGAGCGCTACAGCGCGTTCGTGGCCTTCCCGATCAACCTGAACGGCAAGCGCCTGAACACCGTGCAGGCGCTGTGGCTGCGGAACAAGGCGGAGATCAAGGACGAGGAGTACACCGAGTTCTACAAGTTCCAGGCGCACGCCTCCGATGCGCCCCGCCTGCGGCTCCACTTCAGCGCGGACGCTCCCCTCGCGATCAACGCCCTGCTGTTCGTCCCGCAGGAGAACACCGAGAAGCTGGGCTTCGCGCGTCTAGAGCCGTCCGTGGCCCTCTATTGCCGCAAGGTCCTGATCGACGCCCAGCCGAAGGACCTGCTGCCGGAATGGATGCGCTTCCTCAAGGGCGTGGTCGATAGCGAGGATCTGCCGCTGCACATCTCGCGCGAGACGATGCAGGACAAGGCGCTCGTCGAGAAGCTGAACCGGGTCATCACCAAGCGGTTCCTCAAGTTCCTCGAGGAAGAGGCGCGTAACCGGCCGGAGGACTTCGAGGCGTTCAGCCGCGAGTTCGGCCAGTTCCTGAAGGAGGGCGCCGCGCTCGACTTCACCCACAAGGAGCAGCTGATGAAGCTCCTCCGCTTCGAGTCCTCGCTCACCGCGGCGGGCAAGACCACCTCGCTGGCCGACTACGTCACCCGGATGGGCGGCGAGCAGAAGGAGATCTATTACCTGACGGGCCCCAGCCGCGCGGCGATCGAGAGCGGCCCGTACCTGGAGGGCTTCAAGGCCCGGAACCTCGAGGTGCTGTTCTGCTACGAGGCGGTCGATGACTACGTGATGAACAACGTCCGGGAGTTTGACTCCCGCAAGCTGATCGCGGCCGACCACGCGGACGTGAAGCTGTCCGACCTGCCGCGGCCCGAGGGCGCCCTCGGGGAGGCGGCGGTGCAGGAGCTGACCGGCTGGCTGAAGACGACCCTCGGTGAGCGGGTGGCGGAGGTGAAGTCCAGCGACCGGCTGGTAGACTCGCCCGTGCTGGCGGTGAACGCGGACCGGTTCACGTCCCCGCACCTGCGGCGCGTGATGAAGGCGATGAACCGCCCGGGGGCGGACGCGCCGCTGCGGGTGAACCTGGAGCTGAACCCGCGCCACGCCGTCATCCGGCGGCTGCACGAGATGCACACGGCGAACCCCGACCGGGCCAAGCTGGTGGCGGAACAGCTGCTGGACAACGCGCTGATCGGAGCCGGGCTGCTGGACGACCCCAGCGCGATGGTCGCCCGTCTGAACAAGCTGCTGGAGACGGTGTAAAAAAAAGCGGGGGCCGCCGCTTGGCGGCGGGCCCCCGGGATTCTCGGGCCTGAGCCCGGCGCAGCGCGCTTAGCCCTGGCTCAGGGCAGCGCGCGGACCTTGATGTTCTTGTACATCACCTTGCTCTCCGGGTCGTGGCCCTGGATCGCGAAGGTGCCCTGCGAGACCATCCGGCCCTTCATGTTGGCCGGCGGCGCGGCGGGGGTGGGCTCGGTGAAGTCCACGATGGTCTTCCCGTTGACGGAAGTGACGATCTTCTTGCCCTGGACGCGCACGACCATCGTGTACCACTCGCCGTCTTTGGCGGGGGCGTCGGCGTTGTCCTTGATGCCGTAAAGGCCGGCGCCCTTCTTCACGTCCTTGTGGGTGTTGTTCACCTGGACCTCGTAGCCCTTGTCCGGCCAGCCGGTCTCTTGATAGGCAGTGTGGAAGTAGACGCCCGAATTGGCCTTGGGGAAGGTCTTGATGTCGAGCGAGAGCTCGAAGTTCTTGAAGTTGGCGCCGTTGACGGGGCCGGTGTAGAAGAGGTGCGAGCGCTTGCCGAAGACCACGAGGTGGCCGTCCTGGACGGTGAAGACGCCGGGGTTCTCGCTGGCCTTCCAGCCGTCGAGGTTCTTGCCGTTGAAGAGGAGCTGCCAGCCGGCGGCCTTTTCCGCGGCGGTCAGGGTGTTCATTTCGGCGGCGTGGCCGCAGAGGGCGGCCGACAGCAGGGCTGCGATCAGGATTTTTTTCATTGGGTGGGGATGCGGGGGAAGGTTGGCAGGGCCGACGCCCTCAGGGCGAGCCCGGACCTGCGGAGGGGTGGCGGCGCCGGGGCCGCAGGGCGTCGCGCCACGTGCGGAGGATGATCGCGTAGCCGATCACCCCGCCCAGCAGCCCGACCACCACGCCCCCGAGGTAGAGGGGGCCCACGTAGACGGCCAGGACCTGGTCCAATGAACCGATGTTCTGGCGGAAGTCGGCGGCGCGGGTCCAAGCCTCCCCCGGGGTGCGGCCGAGCACCAGTTCACCCACGAAGTAGCACACCGGCAGGTGCACGGGGGCGGTGAAGGGGGTCGAGAGGAACTGCATCGCGATGCAGAGGAAAAGGTTCCCGCGCACCAGGAGGGCGGCGATGGTGGCGAAGACCGACTGCAGCGGCAGAAAGGGCGTGACCGTGATGGGAAAGCCGACGAGCCAGGCGCGGGCGAGGGAGCTCGCCGTGGGTCGCCAGAGCTCCTTGGCGAGGATGCGGTCGCCGAACCAGGAGTGCAGCTTGCCGCCCCGCATATGGCGGCGGGAGAGCTTCTGCCGGTTCAGCCAACGGATGGCCCAGAGCGGGAGGCGCATCGCTCAGGCGGGGGCCGCGAGCCGCCGGGCCCTCGAGCCGTGAAGCCGATCCGACAGCAGGGCCCGGGCAGCAGGGTTGGGACGGGATTCGGAGGGTTGGATTACATCCACGACAGGACCGAATTGGCCCGGCCGCGACGCGCGGGGCCAGACAATTCCGCTCCACCGGGACGATTCACTTGGAGGCGGAGCACCGGGGCGAGAGCCGCCGAAGGGGGCCGGCGGGGCACCCCGCTGCGACCCGATCCACTGAAGCGTCAAAGCTGAGCCACGACGCCGGTTGGCGCGAGCGGTGCGTCAGCACAGATTTAGACCGACGGTGACGTTGGCTCTGGCGCCGGGTTCGCCTGATTATTCATAGTGCGTCCACATCCGGATCACCTTCACCACCTTCTCGATCCCATACACCTGATAAACAAGGCGGTGCTGGATGTTGATCCGACGGGAATAGGATCCGGCAACATCACCCACCAACTTTTCGAACGGCGGAGGATTGGAAAACGGATCCTGCTTCAGGATCTCCAGGAGTCGCTCGGCGTGCGGGCGCAGATTCGAGAAAGCCAACTTCTTGGCATCCTTCTGCGCTTGCCTGGTGTAGCGCAGTTCCCAGCTCACCAGGCCAAGGTTTTGGCCGTCTTGCTGAGCGGCTCCTTCATTCCCTTTCGGATCGAATCACGCATCCCGGGAATCGAAAGCAGGTGGAGCGTTTCCTGGATGCTGCGCCAATCCTCCTCGGCGACGAGCACCGCGCTGCTGCGCTTGCCGGTGATGCGGATCGGCTCGTGGCTCGAAGCCGTGTCATCAACGAGCTGGTAGAGCTGCGCGCGAGCTTGCGTGACGGGAATCGAGGTCATCCCGGGAACGTACGTTAAGCCGTACGTCGGTCAAGCGCGACCCTGGGGCGAACGTCCCGGATCAGGATTCCGCCCCGGCCCGCGCCGGCGGCAACCGCCGCGCCCCAACCCGCGTCTTGCTTCGCGCCCGCCGACGGGCTCCACTCGAGCCACCCCGCGGCACAACCCCTGCTCCCTTTTCCCTTATGCCCCCCTGCCTTGCCCTCGCGCGCTCCCTGCTGCTCACCCTCGGCCTGACGGCCGGGGCCATCGCCTCCGCCCCGCCGGCCGGCTTCACCGCCCTGTTCAACGGCCGTGACCTGAGCGGCTGGCGCGGCGGCTCGACCTACGACCACCGGCAGCTGCTGTCCCTGCCCGCGGCCGAGCGCGACGCCCTGATCGCGAAGTGGACCGCCAAGCTCACCGAGCTCAAGGACGGCCAGCCGCACTGGCGGGCGGAGAACGGCGTGCTGGTGAACGACGGGCAAGGGGATTACGCGACCACGATCCGCGACTACGGCGACTTTGAGCTGCGGCTGGAGTACAAGCTGGCCGCGGGTGCCGACTCCGGCATCTACCTCCGCGGCGTGCCGCAGGTGCAGATCTGGGACACGAACATTCCGGAGAAGAACCCGCAGAACCCGATCGGCTACGCGCTGGGCTCGGGCGGGCTTTGGAACAACACCAAGGGCACGCCGGGCCGCGATCCGCTCGTGAAGGCGGACAAGCCGGTGGGTGAATGGAACGCCCTCCGCGTGGTGATGGTGGGCAGCCGCGTCAGCGTGTGGCTCAACGAGCGCCAGGTGGTCGACCACGTGGTCCTGGAGAATTACTACGACAAGAACAACAAGCAGCTGAAGCCCGCCGACCGCCGGCCGGTGCCCGCGCAGGGACCGATCCAGCTGCAGACGCACGGCGGCGCGACCCACTGGCGGAACATCCACGTCCGTGAAATCGGCCCCGCGGAGGCCAACCAGTGGCTCGCGGGCCGCGGCGGCGCGGGGTTCACCTCCATCTTCAACGGCCGCGACTTCACCGGCTGGCAGATCGACACCCGCGACACCAAGGCGGGCAACAAGGCCCCGGGCGACGTGATGGAGGCCAAGGACGGCACCATCGTGTGGAAGCAGGGCAAGGGTGGCACGCCGTACTGGAACACCGAGCTGGGCGACTTCGCGGCGCGGCTGCAGTTTAAGCTCCCGCCCGGCGGCAACAACGGGCTGGCGATCCGCTATCCGGGCACCGGCAACGCGGCCTACGACGGGATGACCGAGCTGCAGGTCCTCGACGAGGCCTACAACACGGTGAAGAAGCTGCCCCCGGCCAAGCACATCGACGTGCGGCAGTACCACGGCTCGGCCTACGGCCTCGTCGCCGCCGCCCGCGGTTACCTGCGCCCGGTGGGCGACTGGAACTTCCAGGAAGTCACCGTGAAGGGCTCCACGATCCGCGTGGAACTCAACGGGACGGTCATCCTCGACACCGATCTGGCCAAGGTCGATCTCGCCCAGGCGATGGGCGGCAAGGCCCACCCGGGCAAGGACCGCAAGACCGGCTACTTCGGCCTCGCCGGACACACCGATCCGGTGGCCTTCAAGGACCTCGCCATCCGGAAGCTCTGACGATGCATCGCCGCGCCTTCCTGCAGGCCGCCACCGCGGCCGCCACCCTGCCGGTACTGGCCTCCGCCGCGGACGCCGGTTCCAAGCCCGCCAAGCGCCCGCTCCGGAAGGGCTATATGTACGGGGCGGGGCCGCGCCGGGACCCGAAGAAGGGAGGCGGCGCCAGCCTCGCGGAGACCTTCAGGCACCTGAAGACCGCCGGCTTTGCCGGGGTCGAGGTCAACAGCGGGATGAACCAGTCCGAGGTCCTCGCCGCCCGCGACGCCGCCGGCCTCGCGGTGCACAGCGTGGTCATCGCCACCCATTGGTCGCATCCCCTCTCCTCCCCTGACGCGGCCGTCCGCCAAACCGGTCTGGACGGGCTCCGGCAGGGCCTGCGGGACGCCAAGGCCTACGGGGCGGACGCGGTGCTGCTGGTGCCGGGCGTGGTGAACCAGGAGATCTCCTATGACCAGGCGTGGGACCGCTCGATCGCCGAGATCCGGAAGGCCCTGCCCCTGGCGGCGGAGCTGCAGGTCGCGATCGCGATCGAGAACGTCTGGAACAAGTTCCTGCTCAGTCCCCGCGAGGCGGCCGCCTATGTCGACCAGTTCCAATCGCCCTGGGCGCGCTGGTATTTCGACGTGGGGAACGTGGTCGACTATGGCTGGCCCGACCAGTGGATCCGCACGCTGGGCCCGCGCATCGCCAAGGTGCACGTGAAGGAATACAGCCGGAAGCTGCGGGACGAGAAGGGCCCGCGCGCCGGTTTCGACATTGAGCTCCACCAGGGGGACAGCAACTGGCCCGCGGTGGTCGCGGCGCTGGATGCGGTCCGCTATGCGGGCTGGATCACTTCCGAGCAACGGCGCACGCCGGGCTTGTCCGATCCCGAATGGTTCGCCCAACTCGCGGCCCAGATGGACCGCATCATCGCCCTCTGAAACCCTTAACCCGCCCATTTGATATGGATACCCCCGCCTCCCCCATCGT
>VHCY01000072.1 GCA_016871595.1 Verrucomicrobiota bacterium | reverse complement strand
GACCGGGAGCGAGGCAGCGGAGGCGGGGACGTCGCCGTGGGGCTGGATCATCCCCGCAGCGTGCCGCGCGGGTGTTTGGCCTTTGTGCGCGCGGGCCGGGGGATTTGTTAAGGGCGTGTAAAGGCGCGGGCCGGGGTGCCGAGCCAGATTCCAGGCGCGAATTTAAGAAAATTCATTTGCGGCACGCCAACTCCTGACATTCCTGACAGCTTGCCGTGCCTGACATAAGCGTCATTTCCCGCCCCGACCGCTGGTTTTGCGTCCGTTTGGGACTGGCGCTGGCCCTTGGGGCGCCGCTGGCGGCGCAGGAGGCCCAGTTGCACTGGGTGGAGGATGTGAAGCTGCCGGCGCAGGCGGATGGCAACAGCCCGGCGTTCTGGTGGGACGGACAGTTGCACTTGTTCACCTCGATTGGCTGGCCGCTGAAGCTCAGCCGGTCCGCGGGGCAGTTCTATGCCTGGACGACCATCGAGGTCGACACGACCGGGATGCGGCATCACCCGACTTGGATTGAGGGCGCGTGGATGGATCCCGACGGGATTTTGCTTGGCTGGTACCATCACGAGCCCTGCGGGCTGATCGAGGGGTCCACGCTGACGGCGCCCAAGATCGGGGCCCTCATCTCGATCGACCAGGGGCAGAGCGTGCACGATCTGGGCCTGATTTTAGATGCGGGCGACCCGCCGGATCTTCTCGCGGCCAACGGGTTCTTCGTCGGGGGCCACGGGGACTTCTCGGTCGTGCTGGATCCGGAGCGGAGCCATTTCTACTTCTTCTTCACGAACTACGCGGGCCCGGAGGAGACTCAGGGCGTGTGCGTAGCGCGGATGGCGTACGCGGACCGTTTCAATCCCGAGGGCAAGGTTTTCAAGTACCACGAGGGCGAGTGGAAGGAGCCGGGGATCGGAGGGCGGGTGACCCCAATCTTCCCGGCGCGCCGCGGCTGGGTGAACCGCGATCCGGACTGCTTCTGGGGACCGGCGGTCCATTGGAACACCTACCTCAACGCCTTCGTGATGCTCCTGAATCACGCCAAGGGAGAGCCGGGCTGGTCCCAGCACGGGGTCTACATCTCCTACTCGCGCGACCTAAGCCGGCCGGAGGCGTGGAAGCAGCCCAAGTTGCTGCTCCCGACGGAGGACATCCCGAGTTGGACCGACTTTTACCCGCAAGTGCTTGGGTACGGCCCGCGCGGCACCGATACCGAGGCGGGCAAGTTCGCCCGGTTTTATCTGAAGGGTGTCTCGCGCTGGGAAATCGAGTTCACCCGCACGGGCAGCGGGTTAGAACCGGGAGACGCCCGGGACCGCTGAGCGGCCCCCGCCGCCCCGGGCGCAGGGAGCGCCCCTCCGCGACGGTAGCGCCTGCCGGAGCCGAAGCTCCCCGTCCGGCGCGGCGCCATCCGCGCGAAAAATGCACCCCGGGCCTTGAGTCGCCCGTTTCATTCCCGATGCTCCGCGCCACCCTCTTCCCCGCTCTCCTGCTTCCCGTGATCGCCCCGGCCGCCTCCGTCCCGCTCCCATCCGCGAACCCGCTGCTGGCGCCCAGTTCCCTGGAGTATGCCTATCCGCCGTTCGACCGGATCCGGGACGAGCATTTTGGGGCGGCGTTCGAGCAGGGGATGACCGAGCAGCTGCGGGAGGTGGAGGCGATCCTCTCGGCCCCCGCGGCGCCGACCTTCGCGAACACCCTCGTGGCGCTAGAGCGGAGCGGGGAGACCCTTTCCCGGGCGCGGAGCGTGTTCTTCAATCTCGCGGGGGCGCACGGCAACGACCGCACCCGGGCCCTCGAGCGGCAGCTGGCACCGCGCCTGGCGGCCCACGCGGACGCCATCCGGTTGGATCCGCGGCTGTTCGCGCGGGTGGACCGCCTGTTCGCGGACCGGGCGCAGCTGGGGCTCGATCCGGAGTCCCTGCGGCTGCTGGAAAAGAGCCACGCCGACCTTGTGCGGGCGGGGGCGCGGCTGGCCGAGCCGGAAAAGGTGCGCCTGCGGGCGCTCAACGCGGAAATCTCGAGCCTGCAGACCACCTTCACCCAGAACGTGCTCAAGGAGGTGAACGCGTCGCTGGTCTGGGTGGACCGCGCGGAGGATCTGGACGGCCTGACGCCGGCGGAGGTCGCGGCGGCGGCGGAGCTGGCCCGGGCCGAGGGCCGACCGGGCGCGTGGGCGCTGCGGCTGCTCAATACGAGCGGGCAACCGGTGCTTGCCTCGTTGCGGAACCGGGCGCTGCGGGAGCGCATCCATCAGGCCTCGCTGGTGCGAGGGAGCCGGGGCGGCGAGTTCGACAATCTGGCGGTGGTGTCGCGGCTGGCGCGGTTGCGGGCGGAGCGGGCGCGGCTGTTGGGTTACCCGAACCACGCGACCTACGTGCTGGAGGACCAGACTGCGCGGACCCCGCAAGCGGTGAACCGGCTGCTCGCGGACCTTGGGCCGGCGGCGGTGGCGAACGCGCGGCGCGAGGCGGCGGCGATGCAGGCGATCATCGACCGCGAGGGCGGCGGCTTCACCCTCGCGGCGTGGGACTGGCCCTTCTACGGGGAAAAAGAGCGGCGCGAGCGCTTCGCCTTCGACGAGGCGGAGCTGAAGCCCTACCTTGAGGCGGAGCGCGTCCTGCGGGACGGGGTGTTCTTCGCGGCGGAGAAGCTTTTCGGCCTCACCTTCCGCGCGCGGCCCGACCTGCCGGTGTACGAGGAGACCGTGCGGGCGTACGAGATCCTGGACGCGGACGGGCGGCCCCTCGCGGCGTTCCTGCTGGACCTGTACGCGCGGCCCTCGAAGCGGGGCGGCGCGTGGATGAACTCCTACGTGGACCAGTCGCGGTTGCTGGGCTCGCGGCCGGTGGTGGGCAATCACCTCAATGTGAGCCGGCCGGTGGCGGGTGAGCCGACGCTGCTGACCTTCGACCAGGTCGTGACCCTGTTCCACGAGTTCGGGCACGCGCTGCACGGGCTGTTCTCGGCGGTCGAGTACCCGCGCTTCAGCGGCACCAAGGTCCCGCGGGACTTCGTGGAGTTCCCTTCGCAGGTTTACGAGATGTGGGCGACCTGGCCGGAGGTGCTCCGCCATTATGCGCGCCACCACCGCACCGGCGAGCCGCTGCCGGAGGCGCTGGTCGGGAAGGTGATCGCGGCGGGCAAGTTCCACCAAGGCTACCGCACGACCGAGTACCTGGCGGCCGCGGTGCTCGACCAGGCGTGGCACCAGCTGGCGCCGGAGGAGGTGCCCGGGCCGGAGGGCGTGCTGGCCTTCGAGGCCGCGGTGCTGCGCCGGGCGGGCCTCGACTTCGCGGCGGTGCCGCCGCGGTACCGGACTCCGTACTTCTCGCACGTCTTCTCGAGCGGCTACTCGGCGGGATACTACTCGTACCTATGGGCGGAGGTGCTCGATGCCGACGCGGTGGAGTGGTTCCGGGCCAACGGCGGCCTCACTCGGGCCAACGGCGACCGCCTGCGCCGGACCGTGCTGTCGCGCGGCGGCAGCGCGGACGCGATGCAGCTCTACCGGGATTTCCGTGGGGCCGAGCCGGAGCTCCGCCCGCTGCTGCAACGCCGGGGCCTGGAGCCGCGCGCGGAACCAGCCCGCTGAGCCGGCGGAAGGTTCGGGCGTTGCCTCGGCGCGGGGCGTCGCGTTGGGTCCGGGGACGCTCCCGTGAACGGATTCAGCCGCACCGCCGCCCTGCTCTCCGCGATGCTCCTCGGCGCCCTGCTGCCGGGGGCCCGGGCAGGCGTGTGGCTCGTGGGCTGGCTGGTGCCGACGATGCTGTTCCTCGTCTTCCTGGAGACGCGGCTCGGCCGGAGCTCGCTGACCCCGCGGCACCTGGCCCTGCTGGCGGCGAACCTCGCGGTGGGCCTGGCGGCGTGGGGCGTCGCCCGGCTCGTCTCGGGCCCCGAGGTGGCGCAGGCGGCTTTTTTCTGCGGGATCGCCCCGACGGCGATCGCGGCCCCCGTGATCATCAGCTTCCTCGGCGGGGACGTGGCCTTCGTGGTCGGATCCTTCCTGCTGACCAACCTGGCGGTCGCGGGCCTCCTGCCGCTGCTCCTGCCCTTCGTGCTCGGGCGGCCGACCCCGGAGGCGTTCGCGCAGGTGACCGGGAGCGTGGCCCTGGTCGTGTTTGCGCCGTTCGTGGCCGCGTGGCTCCTGCGGGCCCTGCATCCCCCGGCGGCGGCCTGGCCGGCGCGCTGGCGCAACGTTTCCTTCGGCCTCTGGAACATTTCCATCTTCCTCATCACGGCGAGCGCCTCCCACTTCATCCGCGAGCAGACGACGGCGCCGGGAACGCTGATCTGGCAGCTGGCGGGCGCCTCCCTGGCGGTGTGCGCGCTGAACTTCGCCCTCGGGCGGGTCCTGGGCGGGGGCGGGCACGCGCGGGAGGCCAGCCAGGCGCTCGGGCAAAAGAACACGACCTTCACCCTCTACCTTGCCCTCGCCCACGCCGGCCCGCTGGTCGCGCTCGGGCCGACCTTCTACGTGATCTGGCACAACCTCTGGAACTCCTGGCAGCTCCATCGCGCCGGCCGGGCGGCCAAGGCCAAGGCGGACGCGGGGCGCTGAAGGCGCCGGCTCAGGCGGACGCGGGAACCGCCGCCTCGGCCGTCCGCGTGCGCCCGAAACGCAGCCGCAGCCGGTCGAGCGCGAGGTAGACCACCGGGACCGTGTAGAGCGTGAGCACTTGGCTCACGAAGAGCCCGCCCACGATCGTCAGGCCCAGCGGCCGCCGCATCTCGACGCCCTCGCCGGCGGCAAAGACCAGCGGGAGCGCCCCCAGCAGGGCGGCGACGTTGGTCATCAGAATGGGCCGCAGGCGCAGCCGGGCGGCCGCGAAGATGGCCTCGCGCGGGGACACGCCCTCGCGCCGCTCGATGCCGAGGGCGAAGTCGATCATCAGGATCGCGTTCTTCATCACGATGCCGATCAGCAGGAAGAGCCCAAGCAGCGCGATGAGGGAGAACTCGGTCCCGGTGAACCGCAGCGCAAGCAGCGCCCCGAGGCCGGCCGAGGGCAGGGTCGAGAGGATGGTCAGCGGGTGGATGAGGCTCTCGTAGAGGATCCCGAGCACCAGGTAGACGGCGAGCAGCACGCCGAGGATCAGCAACGGCTGGCTCTGGAGGGCCCGCTGGAAGTTCTGGCCGGAGCCGCCGACCACAACCTGGATGTCGTTCGGCAGCATTATCTCCCCCATCGCGCGGTCGATCGCCGCGAGCCCCTCCTCGAGCGAGACGTCCGGCGCGAGGCCGAAGCCGATGCGCTCGGCGGCGAACTGGTTGCGGTGGCGGACCCGGTCGTCGACCAGCGAGTAGTCATAGCGGGCGAAGGCGGACAGCGGCACGCGGCTGCCGTTCGCGGCGATCACCTGCACCTGGTCGAGCACCTCCGGGTGCGCCGTGTACCGCGGCTCCAGCTCCATCACCACCCGGTACTGGTTCATCCGGTCGTAGAGGGTGGCGATCTGCCGCTGGCTGAAGGAATTGTTCAGCACCTGGGAGATCATCTGCATATCCACGCCCAGCCGCCGGGCGGCCTCGCGGTCGATGTGCAGGGAGACCTGCTGGGTGCCGCCCTCGGAAGGGGCCTCGATGTCGACCAACTCGGGCAGGTCCCGGAACGCATTCGAGATGCGCGGCGTCCACTGCCGGAGCAGCCCGAGGTCCGCGGCCATCAGGTTCACCTCCTGCGAGGAGCCATCTGTCATCCGCGGGCCATCGAGGTCCTGCGCCCCGTAGAGGTAAAGCTGCCCGCCCGGCACGATGGGCGCGCTCTGGCGCAGGCGGTTCACGACGTCGTTCGCCGAGATCCGGCGCTCCCGCATCGGCTTCAGGC
This sequence comes from Verrucomicrobiota bacterium, assembly GCA_016871595.1. Taxonomy (GTDB): domain Bacteria; phylum Verrucomicrobiota; class Verrucomicrobiia; order Opitutales; family Opitutaceae; genus ER46. The sequence goes on along the minus strand of VHCY01000072.1, from coordinate 6,880 downwards.
GGACCGTCATCCGCGAGTTGCTGAGGCCGCTGGTGCCGCCGGAAAAGCCGATGACGTCCTGCACCGCGGGATCCGCCAGCACGTGCCGGCGGAACGCCTCGATCTTCGGCCGCATAATCTCGTAGGAGAACGCGTCGTCGCCGCGGACGAACCCGAAGAGCGTGCCGGTGTCCTGCGCGGGGAGGAACCCCTTGGGCAGGCGGACGTAGACCGCCACGTTGAGGGCGATCGTCCCGAGGAGCGTGATGAGCACCAGCCCGGGGTGGCGCAGCACCCAGCCGAGGGAGATGTCGTAGCCGCGCTTGACCGCGTCGAACCAGCGGTCGGTCGCGGCGTGGAAGCGGGACGGCGTCCCGGCCCCGCGGCGGCGGAGCAGGCGCGAGCAGAGGCTGGGGGTGAGCGTGAGGGAGACGGCGAGGGAAACGAGGATGGCCGCCGCGAGGGTGAGCGAGAACTCCCGGAAGAGCCGCTCGACGATCCCGCCCATAAAGAGAATCGAGACGAAAACGGCGACGAGGGAGATGTTCATCGCCAGCAGGGTGAAGCCGACCTCGCCCGAGCCGCGCATCGCGGCGCGGAAGGGCGAAAGCCCCCGCTCCATATGGCGGGTGATGTTCTCGAGCACCACGATCGCGTCGTCCACCACCAGCCCCGCCGCGACGATGAGCGCCATCAGCGAGAGGTTGTTCAGGGAGAAGCCCTGCAGGTACATCATCCCGAAGGTGCCGACGATTGAGACCGGGATGGCGAGGCACGGGATGAGGGCGGCCCGGGCGCTGCCGAGGAAGAGGAGCACCACCAGCATCACCAGCCCGGAGGCCAGCAGGAGCGTCCGCTGCGACTCGTGGAGGGTCGCGCGGATGCCGGGGGAGCGGTCCATCACCACCGCGAGGTTGGCGTCCGCGGGCAACAGGGCCCGGAGCGCCGGCAGCTGCGCGGTGATCGCGTCGATCGTGGCGATGATGTTCGCCCCGGGCTGGCGGCTGACGTTCAGGATCACCGCGGGCCGGTCATTGTGGAAGCCGCTGGCGCGGACGTCCTCCACGGAGTCGGTCACCGTCGCCACGTCGCCCAGACGCACCGGCGCGCCATCGCGGTAGCGGACGACGAGGCCGAGATATTCCTCGGCCCGCCGGAGCTGGCTACTGACGTGCACCTCCCACTGCCGGTCCCCGTCGTCGATGGCGCCGCGGGGGCGGAGGGAGTTGGTGGCGCCGATCGCGCGCCGCACCTCGTCCAGGGCGATGCCGTGGTGGGCCAACTGGTGCGGGTTGAGCTGCACCCGGACCGCGGGGAGGGAACTGCCGCCGATCGTGACCTCCCCCACCCCGGTGATCTGGGCGATCTTCTGGGCGAGGATGGTCGAGGCGAGATCGTAGAGGCGGCCCGGCGCGAGGTTGGGCGAGCTCAGGGCGAGGGCGAGGATGGGCGCCTGCGCGGGATTCGACTTCCGGAACGTGGGGCTGCCCGGCATCCCCGCCGGCAACTGGCCCCGCGCCGCGTTGATCGCGGCCTGCACGTCCCGCGCCGCGGAGTCCAGGTTCCGGCCGAGCGCGAACTCGAGCATAATCGAGGCGTTGCCCTGCCGGCTGTCCGAATAGATGCCCGTCACCCCGGAAATGCTCCCGAGGGCGCGTTCCAGCGGCGCGGAGACGTTCGCGGCCATCGTCTCCGGACTGGCCCCGGGCAGGGAGGCGCTGATGCGGATGCTCGGGAAGTCCACCTGCGGCAGGGGCGAGACCGGCAGCAGCCCGTAGGCCAGCGCGCCGGCGAGGACCAGCGCCACCGCCATCAGGCTGCTCGCCACCGGGCGCCGGACAAAGGGTCGGGAAAGGTTCATCCGGGTGCCTCCGCGCGCCTCAGGAACGCGCTACCGCGGGTTGGGCCGCCGCGGACGCCGCCCCGGCCGCCTTCCGGGCCGCGAACCGGCGGCCCAGCCGGTCGAAATACAGGTAGACCACCGGCGTCGTGAAGAGGGTCAGCACCTGGCTCGCGAGCAGGCCGCCGACCATCGTGACGCCGAGGGGCTGCCGGAGCTCGGCCCCCGAACCCGTGGAAAGCATCAGCGGCAGGGCCCCGAAGAGCGCCGCGAGGGTCGTCATCAGGATCGGCCGGAAGCGCAGCAGCGCCGCCTGCCGGATCGCCTCCCGCGGCCCCAGCCCGTCCCGCCGCGTGGCCTCCAGCGCGAAATCCACCATCATGATCCCGTTCTTCTTCACCAGGCCGATGAGCAAAATGATCCCGATGATCGCGATCATATCCAGCGGCCGGCCCGTGATCCACAGCGCCAGCAATGCGCCCACCGTCGCGGACGGCAGGGTCGAGAGGATCGTGATCGGGTGGATGCTGCTCTCGTAGAGGATGCCGAGGACAATGTACATTGTCACCACCGCCGCCAGCACCAGCAGCAGCGTGCTCGACAGCGAGGCGCGGAAGGCCTGCGCGGCGCCCTGGAACCGCATCTCCACCGCGGGAGGCAGCTCCCGCTCGACGGCGGCGCGCTCGATCGCCCGGACCGCGTCGCCGAGAGAGGCGCCAGCGCCGAGGTTGAAGGAGATCGTGACGGCCGGGAACTGCCCGACGTGGCTGATCAGCAGGCGCGTGGGCCGCTCGGTCACGCGCGCCACGCTGGCCAGCGGCACGGGCCGGCCGGAGCGGGTCCGCACAAAGATGCCCGCGAGCGCCTCCGGCCCCTGCGTCAGGCGCGGGTCCACCTCCAGCACCACCCGGTACTGGCTGGTGTGGGTGAAAAGGGTCGAGATCTGCCGCTGGCCGAAGGCGCTGTAGAGCGCGTCATCAATGTCGGCCACGCTCACGCCGAGGCGGCTCGCCGTGTCCCGGTCGATCTCCACGTAGGCCTGCAGGCCCCGGTTCTGGAGGTCGCTGGCGACGTCGGCCAGCGCGGGCTGCTGCTGCAGGTGCGGGACAAAGCCGGCGACCCACTCCTCGAGCAGGTTCTCGTCGGGGCAGGTCAGGGTGAACTGGAACTGGGTGCGGCTCACCCGGTCCTCGATCGTCAGTTCCTGCACCGGCTGCAGGTACAGGGAGATGCCGGGCACCGCGAGGGCGGTCGTGCGGAGGCGCTCGATCACCGCGCCGGCGTTCTCCCGCCGCTCGCCGTGCGGGTGCAGGTTGATCAGCATCCGGCCGCTGTTGAGGGTGGTGTTGGTGCCGTCGACGCCGATGAAGCTCGAGAGGCTGCGGACGGCGGGGTCCTCGAGGATGCGCGCGGCGAGGGCCTGCTGGCGCTCGGCCATCGTGGCGAAGGAGACGGACTGCGGCGCCTCCGTCACCGCCTGCAGGGCGGCGTTGTCCTGCACCGGGAAGAACCCCTTCGGGACCACGGCCCAGAGCAGGGCGGTGAGCACGAGCGTGCCGACGGTGACGGCGAGGGTGAGGCGCTGGTGCTCCAGCACCCAGTCGAGCCAGCGGCCGTAGCGGTCGATCACGGCGTCGAGGAAGCCGGGCGCGGCGGCGGCCCCGTGCTCCGGCGCGGGCAGCATCCGGGCGCACATCATCGGCGTGAGGGAGAGCGAGACCAGCAGCGAGATCAGGATCGAGACCGCGAGGGTGATCGCGAACTCGTGGAAGAGGCGGCCGACGACGTCGCCCATGAACAGCAGCGGGATCAGCACCGCGATGAGCGAGATCGTGAGCGAGACGAGGGTGAAGCCGATCTGCGCGGCGCCCTTGAGCGCGGCGGAGAGTGGCGGCTCGCCCTGCTCCCGGTAGCGCGCGATGTTCTCCAGCATCACGATCGCGTCATCGACCACGAAACCCGTGGCGATGGTGAGCGACATCAGGGTGAGGATGTTCAGCGAGTAGCCCGCCAGGTGCATCACCCCGAAGGTGCCGACCAGCGACAGCGGCACCGCGATGCTGGGGATGATCGTCGCGGCGAAGTTCCGCAGGAAGAGGAAGGTCACGAGCACGACCAGCAGAATGGCGAAGACCAGCTCGTGCTGCACCGCGCGGACCGAGGCGCGGATGCTCTGGGTGCGGTCGGAAAGGACGGCCAGCTCCGCCGCCGCCGGCAGGGTGGCGGAGAGCTGCGGGAGCAGGGCCTGCACCCGGTCAACCACCTCGATCACGTTGGCGCCGGGCTGGCGCTGGATGTTGACCAGCACCGCCGGGAGGCGGTCCGCCCAGGCGCCGAGGCGGCGGTCCTCGGCCGCGTTCTCAATCCGGGCGACATTGCCCAACCGCAGGGGCGCGCCGTCGCGCCACGCGATGATCAGGTTGCGGAACTCCTCCACCGACCGGAGCTGGTCGTTGGCGTCCATCAGAATGGTGCGCGTGGGCCCGTCAAAGCTGCCCTTGGGCTGGTTGACGCTCGCGGCCGCGATGGCGGCGCGGACGTCGCTGAGGTTCAGCCCGCGCTGGGCGAGCTCGCCGGGGTGGACCTGGACGCGGATCGCGGGGCGCTGGCCGCCGGCGAGGCTGACCATCCCCACGCCCGGGATCTGGGCGAGCTTCTGGGCGATGCGGGTGTCCACCAGGTCGTGCACCTGGGGCAGGGGCAGGCTGGCCGAGGTGACGGCCAGGGTCATGATCGGCGTGTCGGCCGGGTTGACCTTGCGGTAAACGGGCGGCGCGGGGAGGTCGTTGGGGAGCAGGTTGTTCGCCGCGTTGATGGCGGCCTGCACCTCCTGCTCGGCCACGCCGAGGGAGATCTCGAGCGAGAACTGGAGGGTGATCACCGAGGCGCCGCTCGAGCTGGTCGAGGACATCTGGTTCAGCCCGGGGATCTGCCCGAACCGCCGCTCGAGCGGGGCGGTGATGGCGCTGGCGGTCACCGCGGGACTGGCGCCCGGGTAAAAGGTGAAGATCTGGATGGTCGGGAAATCGACCTGCGGCAGCGCGGCGACCGGCAGGAGCCGGTACGCGAGGATGCCGGACAGGAATAGCGCGACCATCAGCAGGCTGGTCGCGACCGGCCGCAGGATGAAGGGCCGGGAGGGGCTCATATGGCCTTCTTGGGCGCGCCGTCGGACTTCCCGCCCTTGCCGCCGCGCTCGCCCTTGCCGCCCTTCTCCCCCTTCCCCGCCGGCGGGGGCGTGACGGTGCCGTCCGCCGCGACGATCGTCACGGGGCGGCCCTCGCGCAGCCGGTCGATCCCCTCGAGGACCACGCGCTCGCCCCCGGACAGGCCCTGGAGGACCGCCTGCAAACCGTCCTCGGACGGCCCGAGCACGACGTCGCGGACGGCGGCCAGGCTGTCCTCGGTGACCAGGTACACGTAGGTGCCGCGCGAACCGTACTGGACGGCGGCGACCGGCACGACCACGGCGTCCTTGAAGGTGCGCACGCGGAGGCGGACGTTCACGAACTGGTTGGGGAAGAGTTTTTCGTCCTCGTTGGGGAACTCGGCCTTCAGGCGCACGGTGCCGGTGGCGAGGTCGATCTGGTTGTCGACGGTGTTGAGCAGGCCCGCGGCGAGCCGCTGCTGCTCGGCCCGGTCCCAAGCCTCGACGGGCAGGCCCTGGCCGGCGCGGAGCGGCTCGAGGACCTTCGGGAGATCCTGTTCCGGCACGGTGAAGAGGACGTTGATGGGCCGCGTCTGGGTGATGACCACCATCCCGCCGGCGTCGCCCGGGCGGATGAGGTTGCCGGCGTCGACCTGGCGCAGGCCGAGGCGGCCCGCGATCGGGGCCTCGATGCGGGTGTAGGCGAGCTGGCGGCGGGCATCGTCGACGTTGGCCTGGTCCGCCGCGACCGCCCCCTCGCGGTCGGCCACGAGGGCCTGGGCGGCCTCGAGCTGCTGCTGGGACATCAGGGTCTGGGCGTGCAGCTGGCGGACGCGCTCCAGGTCGGCCTTGGCCGTGAGCAGCTGGGCGCGGTTCTGGCGGAGGCGGGCCTCGGTCTGCGCCAGCCGGATCTCGTAGGGGAGCGGGTCGATCTCGGCCAGCAGCTGCCCGGCGGCGACCTGCTGCCCCTCCTGGAAGTGGACCTTGAGCAGCTGGCCCTCGACGCGGCTCCGGACCGTGACCGTGTTGCGGGGCGTGACCGTCCCGATCGCGCGGAGGTGCACCGCGAGGTCACGGCGCTGCACGGGCTGGACCCGCACGGGCGTGGCGGTCGAGCCGCCGCGGGAGCGGAACGACATCTTGCCGGCCCCGGCCGCGGCCGGCGCGGTGCGGATCCCGAAGTACCAGACCCCGGCGGCGAACACGAGGGTGACGGCGCCATAGAGGAACCAGGGACGGCGGGGCGAAGGGGCGGAGGACATACGGGGGAAAGGGCCGGCGGCCGCGGAGGCGGACCCGGCGGGCGGACAGACGACCACGGAGCCGGACGCGTTGCTAGAAATTTCGCGGTGGAAACGGGTTCCGCCCGCCCCGGGGCGCCGGCAACTGGGGCTTTACTTGCCCCCGGGGCCCGCCCGAAGCTGCCGCGATGACGCCCCCCGCCCCGGCGCCCGCGCGCATCGTCCTCGCGGAGGATGACCCCGACGTGAGCGCGACCACGATCGACCTGCTGACCCTCGGCGGGCACACCGTGGCCGCCTTCGCCAGCGGCCAGGAGGCGCTCGACCACCTCGCCAGCCACGACGCCGACCTGCTGCTGACCGATATGATTATGCCCGGCGGCGACGGCCCCTGGCTCCTCCACCAGGTCCGCGCGGCAGCGGGGCTGGGACACCTGCCGGTGCTCGTCATCTCAGCCCGCGCCGACGAGGGGCACGTCGCCGACGGCCTGCGGAACGGGGCGGATGCCTACCTGACGAAGCCCTTCGATCCGGAGCGCCTGCTGGAGACGGTGGCCTACTGGGTGGAACAGGGGCGGGCCCGGCGCGGCGCCCGTCCGGCCTGAACCCTCCGCCCCGCCGATGAGCGCACCGGAGACCGAGCGTTGGTCGTGGGGCCGAGACCTCCCGCTC
>VHCY01000071.1 GCA_016871595.1 Verrucomicrobiota bacterium | reverse complement strand
TCCAGTACGTGAAGGACCCGCTGCGGGTGTTCGAGCTGGATTTCGAGGCCAACCTCGCCGTCGTGCGCCAGTGCGTGAAGTACCGGCGCCGGATCATCTTCCCCTCCACCTCCGAGGTCTACGGGATGTCGCCGGACCGCGAGCTCGACGAGTCCTCCAGTCCCCTCGTCTACGGTCCGATCGAGCGCCAGCGCTGGATCTACGCGTGCTCCAAGCAGCTACTCGACCGGGTGATCTACGCCTACGGCGTGCGGGACGGCGTGGACTACACGCTGTTCCGGCCGTTCAACTGGATCGGGCCGAAGCTCGACGACGTGCTGGAGCCAAAGGAGGGGAGCTCGCGGCTCTTCACCCAGTTCATCTCCAACGTCCTCTTCGGGAAACCGCTGCAGCTGGTGGACGGCGGGCGGCAGACGCGATCCTTTACCTACATCGACGACGGCATCGACGCCCTGCTGCGGATCATCGAGAACCGGGGCGGCAAGGCGTCGCGGCGGATCTTCAACCTGGGCAACCCGCGCAACGAGGTGAGCGTCGCCCGCCTCGCGCGGCTGATCATCGCGGCCTGTCGCGAGTACCCGGCCATCCGCGAGCGGGCCGAGTCCGCGCGGACCGTCGTGGTCCGTTCGGAGCAGTACTTCGGACCGTACTACCAGGACATCCGCAAGCGGGTGCCCGCGATCACCGCGGCCCGGCGCCAGCTCGGCTGGAACCCGCGCGTCGACCTGCCCACCGCGATCCGGCGCACGCTCGACTACCACCTCGCGCACCAGGACTACCGGCTGGAATGAGCTCCCGCCCGCCGTGCGCCTCGCCCTCAAGGTAGACGTCGACACCGACCGCGGCACGCGGGAGGGCGTGCCTCGCCTCGCCGCCGAGCTGCGCGCGGCCGGCATCCCGGCGTGTTTCCTGTTCTCGCTCGGCCCCGACCAGACCGGCCGCGCGGTCACGCGCGTGTTCCGCCCCGGCTTCCTCGCCAAGGTCTCCCGCTCGAGCGTGGTCGGGATCTACGGCTGGCGGACGCTGCTCAACGGGACGCTGCTGCCCGCGCCCCACATCGGGCGGCGGAACGCGGGCGTGATGCGGGCGGTGCGCGACGCCGGCTTCGAGGTCGGGATCCACTGCCACAACCATTACCGCTGGCAGGACCACCTCGCGCGGATGTCGCCGGCGGAGGTGGCCGCCGAGTTCGGCGCGGCGCGCGACGAATTCCGGCGGATCTTCGGCTGCGAGGCACGCATGGCCGGGTCCGCGGGTTGGCAGAGCAACGCCCACAGCCGCGCGGCCTATGATGCCGCGGGGCTGCTCTACGCGAGCGATTCCCGCGGCGCCGGACCCCACTTCCCGCGGGTGGATGGCCGGGTGTTCCGGACGCTCGAGCTCCCGACCACGCTTCCCACCTTCGACGAGCTGATGGGCCGCCCGGATTTCCCCGACGCGGCCATTCCCGGCCACTGCTGCGCGCGGCTGCGGCCGGACCGGCTCAACGTCTTCACGCTGCACGCGGAGATCGAGGGGATGGGCCGGCCGGATCTGTTCCGCGCCTTCCTCGACGGCTGCCGCGCGCGCGGGGTGGAGTTCGTGCGGCTCGACGAGGCCGCCCGGGAACTCCTCGCGGCCCCGGAGCGCATTCCCGTGTGCGACCAGGTCGCCGCGCCGATCGACGGCCGCAGCGGGCTCGTCACGACGCAGGGTCCCGTGGTCGCGCGCGCCACGGGTTGACCTGTGCGGCCCGCCGCAGCCATCCTCCGGGCCCGCCCCGGAGCCTATGCGCCGCCCCCGTCTCCCCGCCCGCCTCTTGCTGCCGCTCGCCTTCGCGCTGCCGTGCGCCCTGCCCGCGGCTCCCGCGCCGGCCGACCTCCGCGGCTTTCTCGAGGCGCACTGCGCGCGCTGCCACGACGACGTGGAACGCAAGGGCGACCTCGACCTCACGGCCCTCGGCGCGGCCCCGGCCCGGCCCGCGGCCTTCGACCTCTGGGTCCGCGTCCACGACCGGGTGGCCTCCGGGGAGATGCCGCCCCGCGACCAGGCGCGGCCGCCTGCCGCGGAACGGGCCGCGTTCCTCGGCCAACTCTCCGGCCAACTGGCCGCCGCTGACCGCGCCAAGCTGGGCGGGGAAGGCCGCTCCACGCGCCGCCGCCTCAACCGTCACGAGTACGAGCACGCGGTGCGCGACCTCCTCGGCGCCCCGTGGCTTCAGGTAAAGGAGTGGCTGCCGGAGGACGGCGAAGCCCATCGGTTCAACAAGAGCGGCGAGGCGCTCGACGTCTCGCACGTGCAATTGGCGCGGTACCTCGCCGCGGCCGAGTACGCGCTGCGCGAGGTGATCGCCCCCTCGGTGGAGCGGCCGGCCCCCGCCGTGACGCGCCACCACGCGCGCGACCAGCGCAGTTTCACCGGGCCGATGAAGTTCACCGTGATGAACACGGCACCGGAACGCGCCACCTTTCCGGTGCTTGGCCTCGCCGCCCAGCCCGAAGTCCGCGCGGGCCGCGCGCCGGTCACGGTCGGACCGGCCGACCCGGCCGTCCGCGACCTCGAGGGCGTCGGCGTGGTCGCCAGCGCCTACGAGCCCCTCGAGCCCAAGTTCATCCAGTTCAAGGCGCCCGTCAGCGGGCGTTACCGGCTCCGCTTCCAGGCGTTCTCCGTCTGGGTCGGTCCCACCAAGCCCGTGCCGAACCGGCCTGACCGCTGGTTCATCCCGGACCTCGATGACGTGCAGCCCGGCCGGCGTTCCGAGCCCGTCACGGTCTACGCCGAGACGCCGCCGCGCCAGCTCCGGCGCCTCGGCGCGTTCGACGTCGAGCCGACGCCGGCGACTCGCGAGCTAGACACCTGGCTGCTCGCGGGCGAGACGATCCGCCCGGACGCCGCCCGCTTCTTCCGTTCGCGACCGGGCGCGGGGCGCTGGCAGAACCCGCTCGCAGAGCGCGACGGCCAGCCCGGTGTGGTGTTCCGTTGGCTGGAGGTCGAGGGCCCGCTGCACGACACCTGGCCGGCCGCCGGGCACCGCCTGCTCTTTGGCGACCTCCCGCTGCGCGCGCCCGCCCGGCCCGGTGCCCGGGTCGAGGTCATTTCCGCCGCGCCGCGCGCGGACGCCCGCCGCCTGCTGGAAGGATTCCTCGCCCGCGCCTACCGGAGGACGGTGCCTCCGGGCGAGGTCGACCGCTTCCTGCCCGTGTTCGACCACACCCTGGGCGCGGGCGGCAGCTTCACCGACGCCCTCGTCGCCGCCTACACGGCGGTGCTCTGCTCCCCCGAGTTCCTCGGCCTCGCGGAGAGCCCCGGCGAACTTGACGGTCCCGCGCTGGCGACGCGGCTCGCGCTGTTCCTTTGGAACTCTGTGCCGGACGCGGAACTGCGCGCGCTGGGGGAGTCGGGCCGCCTGCGCGAGGATGCGGTGTTGCGGGCCCAGACCGACCGCCTCCTCGCGGATCCGCGCGCGCAGCGGTTCCGGGACGCGTTCCTCGATTACTGGCTCGATCTGCGCAAGATCGGCGCGACCTCGCCGGACGAGCTGCTGTATCCGGATTACTACCTCGACGACCTGCTGGTGGAGTCCGCCCTCGGCGAGTCGCGCGGGTACTTCCAAGAGCTACTCGATCGGGACCTTCCCGTGCGCCACGTGGTGGACGCGGACTTCGCGGTGCTGAACGAGAAACTCGCGGAGCACTACGGCTTGCCCGCGGTGCCGGGCGTGGCCCTGCGGCGGGTTTCGCTCCCGCCGGGCAGCGTCCGCGGGGGCTTCCTGACGCAGGCGGCCGTGCTTAAGGTGACGGCGAACGGCACCACCACGTCCCCGGTCCTGCGCGGCGCGTGGGTGATGGAGCGCCTGCTGGGCCGTCCGCCGCCCCCGCCGCCGCCGAGCGTGCCGGCGGTGGAGCCGGACATCCGCGGCGCGGCGACCATCCGCCAGCAACTGGAGCAGCACCGGGCCCAGGAGAGCTGCGCCGGCTGCCACGCGCGGATCGATCCCGCGGGCTTCGCGCTCGAGGCGTTCGACGTCGTCGGTGGCGCGCGCGACCGCTACCGGGCCCTGGTCGCGCCCGGCACCGCCCCGCAGGCGGGACTCGGCCGCGGCGGGCAGAAGTTCGCCTTCCACCTCGCCCTGCCCGTCGACGCGACTGGCGAGTGGCTGGATGGCAGCCGCTTCGTCGACGTCCGGGAATTCAAGCGCGTCCTGCTCCGCGACGAGGATCAGCTAGCGCGCAATTTGGCCGGCCAGCTCGTGACCTACGCCACGGGCGCGCCCGTGCGTTTCAGCGACCGCGCCGAGGTGGAGGCGATGCTGGCGCGCACCCGCGCCGGCGGGCACGGTGTGCGCTCGCTGCTGCATGCGGTGGTCCAGAGCCGCCTGTTCCGCCACAAGTAGCTCGGGCGACTGCACGCTGGCTTCCGCCCGTCCCCGGTGTTTGCCTGCCAAGATGAGCACTGCCGAGGCCCTCGCCGAACTCACCCGTCTCGTCCAGCGCGCCCACACCTTGGGCACCGTCGGGGGGCTTCTGGGCTGGGACGAGCAGGTTAATTTGCCCCCGGGCGCGGCAGAGCAGCGGGCGGCCCAGCAGGCGGTGATGGCCGAAGTGATGCACGCCGCCGCCGCCGACTCGCGCGTGGGAGAGTTGTTGGCGCGGCTGGAGTCCCCTGGCGCGGGCCTCGATGCCGACGGAGTGGCGATCGTCCGCCAGGCGCGCCGCGACTATGATCAGGCGACGCGCCTGCCGGCGGACTTCGTACGGGCCAAGGCGGAACAGGAGAGTCGTGCCTTCCACGCGTGGGCGGCCGCCCGGGAGGCGCGCGATTTTGCGGGCTTCGCGCCGGTGCTCGCCCGCAACGTCGATTTCGCGCGCCGCGAGGCCGCCTTCCTCAACCCGGCGGCGCCGACCTACGACGTGCTGCTGGACAAGTACGATCCCGGGCTCACCGCCGCGGCCGTCGAGCGGCTCTTCGGGGAACTTCGCCGCGACCTCGTCCCGCTGATGCGCGCGATCGTCGCCTCGCCGCGCGCCGCGCGGGCACGCGAGCTGGCGGCCGGGCTCCGCGGTTTTCCCGTGGAGGCCCAGGGCCGGTTCCTGCGCGAGGTCACCTCGCGGCTCGGGTTCGATTACCGCCGCGGGCGGCTCGATGTGTCGCTGCATCCGTTCTGTTCCGGGACCGGGGACGACGTGCGCCTCACGACGCGTTACCGCGAGGACCAGCCCCTGTCCGCGCTGCTGGGTTCGGTGCACGAGGCGGGCCACGGGATGTACGAGCAGGGCCTCCCGGCCGCGCACCTCGGCACCGCGCTGGGCCTGAACGCGGGGATGGCCGTTCACGAGTCGCAGAGCCGCCTGTGGGAGAACCAGGTGGCCCGCGGGCCCGGCTTCTGGTGGCACTTCGGCCCGCGCTGGCGGGAGCTTTTCCCGGCGCAGACGGCGGCGCTCTCCGCCGACGACCTCGCGCTCGTGGTCGCCCCCGTGGCCCCGACGCTGATCCGGGTCGAGGCGGATGAGGTCACCTACAACCTGCACATCGTCCTTCGCTTCGAGTTGGAGCGCCGCCTGTTCGGCGGGGACCTCGCCGTCGCGGACCTGCCGGAGGCGTGGCGCGCGTTGTCGGTGGAACTGCTCGGGCTCGCGCCGGCCCACGCGGGCGAGGGGGTGCTGCAGGACGTGCATTGGGGCGCCGGCCTGTTCGGTTACTTCCCGAGCTACTGCTTGGGCAATATGATCGCGGCGCAACTCTGGAGCCGCGTGCGCGTGGTGCGGCCGGGGATCGAGGAGGACTTCGCGCGCGGTGACTTCGGCTGGCTGCTGGGCTGGCTCCGCGAGCACATCCACGCCGCCGGGCGACGTCACTCCGCGCTGGAACTGGTGCGGGCCGTCACGGGCGAGGAGCTCTCGCCGCGGCATCTCGTGGACTATCTCCGCGCGCGTTACGGGTCCCTGTATCTGGGTGGATCGTCGTGCTGATCGATTCCCACACCCACCTCGAGTCGTTCGCGCGCCGCGGCGAGGTGGCGCCGGTGCTGGCGCGCGCGCGCGCGGCGGGGGTGAACCAGGTCGTGACGGTCGGCACCTCCACCGACGACTGGGACCTTTACGCCGGGCTCGAGGCGGCGGCGCCCGATGGTTCCGTGCGCCACACCGCGGGCCTGCACCCGTGCTCGGTGGACGAGCGCTGGCCCGACCAGGTGGGCCAGCTTGAGGCGCGCTGGCGCAGCGGCCCGGTCCCCGTGGCGCTGGGCGAGTGCGGTCTCGACCGCTTCCACCTGCCGCGCGAGCCGGAGGCGGCGGCGCGGGTGTTCGCGTGGCAGGAGGAGGCCTTCGCCGCGCAACTGGCGATCGCGCGCCGGCTGGGATGCCCGGTGGTGGTGCATTCGCGGGGTGCCTTCCGCGAGTGCGTCGCGCGGATCGATGCCAGCGGGGTCGATTGGGCGCGGGTGGTGTTCCATTGCTTCACCGAGGGCGCGGCGGAGATGGCGGAACTGACGCGGCGCGGCGGGCGCGGCTCGTTCACCGGCATCCTCACCTACAAGAGCGCGGCCGACGTGCGGGCCGCGGCGCGGGCGCAGGGCCTGGCGGGGCTGATGCTCGAGACCGACGCACCTTACCTGACCCCGGTGCCGCTGCGCGGCCAGCCGAACGAGCCGGCCTTCCTGCGCCACACCGCGGCGTACGCGGCGGCGGAGGTCTTCGGCGTCAGCCTCGAGGAGCTGGCCGCGGTGACTTCCGCGAACGTCCGCCGCTGGCTGGCCCTGTGACCGGCCCCGCGGCCGCGGCGCGCACGCGTTGCGCCCGGCGCCGGAGCGCGGCCCGCTCCGCCCGCGCGGCGTTCGAGAGCGGGAAGGCGTCGTGATGGGGCAGTCCGCAGAGGTGGCACATCGTCGGGAGACGGAGTCCAACCGGGCGCGACGACGAAGGCACGACTGGAATGAGGGCGCGGGGTTTCGATTCGCTTTGCGGTCCGGGCGCGGGTGCCTTCAGTCGTCCCGATGCTTGCGGTGCGGCAGCTCAGCAAATCGTTCCCCGGTCCCGACGGGGCGCGGGTCCCGGTCGTCTCGGTGGCGGAGTTCGACCTGGCCGCGGGGGAGCAACTGGCGCTCCGGGGTGAGAGCGGCTCGGGCAAGACCACCTTCCTGCACCTGATCGCGGGCATCCTCGCGGCGGACGCGGGGGAGGTGCGCATCGACGGCGTTGGGATGACCGCGCTGGGCGAGCCGGCGCGCGACCGGCTCCGCGCGGAGAAGCTCGGGTACATCTTCCAGACCTTCAATCTCCTCCAGGGCTTCACTGTCCTCGAGAACGTGCTGCTGGGGATGTCCTTCGGCCCCCGCGGCGCGGACCGGGCGCACGCGCGCGCGGTGCTCGAACGGGTGGGCCTCGGCCACCGGTTGGGGCATTTCCCGCGGCAGCTCTCCACCGGGCAGCAGCAGCGCGTGGCGGTGGCGCGGGCGCTGGCGAACCGCCCCCGGCTGGTGCTCGCCGACGAGCCCACCGGCAACCTCGACACCCGCCACGCCGGGGAGGCCCTCGCGCTGATCCGCGAGGTCTGCCGGGAGCAGGGGGCGGCGCTGCTCCTCGTCAGCCACGACGAGGGGGTCCTCGGCCAGTTCGCGTTGCGCCGGGATTTCGCGGAGCTCAACCAGGCGGCCGGGGAGGTCCGGCGATGACGCTGCCGCTGATCGTCTACCGGTCGCTGCGCCAGCACGCGCTGTCGACGCTGATCACCGCCGGCGGCATCGCCCTTGCGGCGGGGCTGCTGATGACCGTCTGGCGGGTCAAGGTCGAGTCCCAGGCCGCGTTCACGCAGACCTCGGCCGGCTTCGATGCCGTCCTGGGCGCCCGCGGGGCCAAGCTGCAGCTGGTGCTGAACGCCATCTTCCACCTGGAGGCCTCGCCGGGGAACGTGGCGGCGGCCGACGCCGAGGCGATCCGGCGGCATCCGATGGTGAAGACGGCGATCCCGATCGCGGTGGGCGACAACCTGCGCGGATTCCGCCTCGTGGGCACGGTGCCCGACCTGTTTACGGGCGTGGAGTACGCGCCGGGGCGCAAGTACGCGATCGAGGCGGGGGGCCGCCTGTTTGCGGCGGACCAGCGGGAGGCGGTGGCGGGCAGCTTCGCGGCGCAGCGCCTGGGGCTGCGGGTGGGCTCGGTCTTTCGCCCCTTCCACGGCCTCAACTTCGACCCGAAGGCTGAGCACGCGGAGGAGTTCACCGTCACCGGCATCCTCGCGCCCACCAACACCCCGGCGGACCGCGTGATCTGGCTGCCGCTGCGGGGCATCCAGACGATGGCGGGCCACGACCCGAAGGCGGCGACCGACGTGAGCGCCGTGCTCCTCCAGCTGCGGACCCCGACCGCCGGTTTCATGCTGGATATGCTCTACAACAAGCAGGGCAACCGGCTGACCTTCGCCTTCCCCGTGGGCGCGATCATCGCGGAGCTCTTCGGCAAGATCTCGTGGTTCGACCGCGTGCTGGAGCTGGTGGCGTACCTCGTGGCGCTGGTGGCGGCGGGTTCCGTGCTGGCGAGCATCTACAACTCGATGAGCGCGCGGCAGCGCGACCTCGCGATCCTGCGGGCCCTCGGGGCGCGCCGGCGGACGGTGTTCGGCGCGGTGCTGGCGGAAGCCACGGTGATCGGCGCCGTGGGCGCGCTGGCCGGCCTGGCCGCGCACTTCGCGCTCTACGCGGGCGTCGCCGGCCTCATCCGCGCCCAGACCGGCGTGGTCCTCACCCCGTGGGCGTTCCACGCCGTGCTCGTGCTCTGTCCCCTCGCGATGACCGCGCTCTGCGCCCTCGGCGGCATCGTGCCCGCGGTGAAGGCCTACCGCACGCCGGTCGCGGAGACGATCGCGCCGGTCTCCTGAGCTGGGACGATTCAATGGGAGGCGGAGCAGCGGGGTGAGATGGCGAGCGCATTTCAGGGGCGAGCGACCGAGGAATACCCGGAGGGTATTGCGACGGGAGAGAGCCAGTGAAAGGTGCCGGCAGGTCACCTCGATGCGACCCGATCAACTGAATCGTCCCGGCTGAGGAAAAGCCGTTTGACGAAATCCGTCCGGCCCGCATCCTCTCCCTCATCCCGATGAAAGCCCCGTCGCGCCTCCTCCTCCCGTTCCTGACCGCCGCCGCGCTGGCCGCCGCCGCGTGGGCCGCGGAACCGGCCGGTCCGGACGCCTTCGCGAACCCGAACCTGCCCGCCCCGTATCCCGCCCCGGCGGTCACCGCCCAGCCGCCCGCGGAGAACGGCTACCTGAAGCTGGGCTTCGACCAGCTCTCCTCCTACGTCTTCACCCCGCCGGCGTTCGACCCGGCCGCCGATCCGAACGTGAAGCCGCCGACGGGCGAGGAGCAGATCCCGCCGATCGTGAAGTCGTGGCACGGCAAGAAGGCGGTCGTCACCGGCTATATGGTGCCCGTGAAGATGGAGAAGGGCCTCGTGGTCGAGTTCCTGCTGATGCGCAACACCCTGGCCTGCTGCTTCGGCATGGTGCCGAATATGAACGAGTGGGTGATCGTGAAGATGAAGCAGGGCGTGGCCCCGCTGATGGACGTCCCGGTCTCCTTTTACGGCCAGCTCAAGGTCGGCGCGATGTTCGAGTATGGCTATATGACCGGTCTTTACGAGCTGGAGGCGGAGCGGATGGGCGAGGTCCAAGGCTGAACGGGCCGTTGGCCCCCTGCGGCACCGTCCCACGGGCCGCGCGTCAGAACCCGAGGGCGCGCGGGAGGGCGAGCGAGAGCGCGGGCCAGAAGGTCACCAGCAGCAGGACCACGAGCATCGCCCCGAAGAAGGGGAGCAGGGGCCGCCAGACGCGGGCGATGGTGGTCTGGGCCACGCCGCAGCCGACGAAGAGGCAGTTGCCCACCGGCGGCGTGCAGAGGCCGATGCAGAGGTTGAAGATCAGCATCAGCCCGAAGTGCAGCGGCGACATCCCGAGCTTCTGCACCACGGGCAGCAAAATCGGGGTGAAGATCAGCACCGCCGGGGTCATATCCATAAAGGTCCCGACGACCAGCAGCAGCACGTTCAGGATCAGCAGTAGCAGCACCTTGTCCTCGGTGATCGCGAGGAGCCCCGCGGTGACGGCCTGCGGGATGTTGGCGA
The DNA here is from genome assembly GCA_016871595.1 of Verrucomicrobiota bacterium. Classification (GTDB taxonomy): domain Bacteria; phylum Verrucomicrobiota; class Verrucomicrobiia; order Opitutales; family Opitutaceae; genus ER46. The sequence goes on along the minus strand of VHCY01000071.1, from coordinate 2,664 downwards.
GCGACATCACCCAGGACATCCCCATCGAGGTGCCGATCAGCAGCAGCACCACGGCCGTGGTGAGGGCGGAGTCGGTCAGGATAGCCGGCAACTCCCGCCAGGGGACCTCGCGGTAGACGAGGACGGAGAGCACGAAGGTATACGCGACCGCGATGGCGCTGGCCTCGGTGGGGGTGAACCAGCCGAGGATGATCCCGCCCATCACCAGCACGATCAGGAGCAGGCTGGGGAAGGCGCGGAACACGACGCCGACGGCCTCGGCGGCCGCGACCTTCTCCCCGGCGGGATAATTACGGCCACGGGCGAGGAGCGCCACGGTGGCCATCAGCGCGAGGCCAAGGAGGATGCCCGGCACGTACCCAGCGAGGAACAGGGCGGCGATCGAGACCCCACCGCTGGCGAGGGAGTACACGACCATAATGTTGCTGGGGGGGATCAGCAGGCCGATGGGGGCCGCGGAGATGTTCACCGCCGCCGCGAAGTCCCGGTCGTAGCCCTCGCGGCGCATCAGCGGGGTCATCGTGCCCCCGATGGCCGCGGCCGCCGCGACGGCCGAGCCGGAGATCGCGCCGAAGAGCGTGCTCCCGAGGATGTTCACGTAGGCGAGGCCCCCCGGGAGGCGCCCGACCACGAGCTTCGCCAAGTCCACCAGCCGCCGGGCGATGCCGCCGCGGTTCATCAGTTGCCCCGAGAGGATGAAGAACGGGATCGCGAGGAGCGCGAAACTATCGAGGCCGGTGGCGAGCCGCTGTGCCACCACCGTGGCTGCCGGCGCCGGGTCGAGGGCGAGGGCCAGCGCCGCCACCGCCGCCGAGCCGATGGCGAACGAGATCGGCACTCCCGCGAACAGGAGCACCGCGAAGACGAGGGCGAGGACGAGCGCTTCGTTCATCTCAGTTGAGGCCGGAGGACGCCTGGCCCGCGTTCGGGCCGCGGCGCAGCTCCAGCAGCGCCCCGAGGCTGTAGAGGACGATCGCGGCCCCGGCGAGGGGGACCGCCAGGTAAACTAGGCCGACGTTGAGCTGCAGGGCCGCGGACTTCTGGCCGAGCGTGAGCTGCACCCAGACGAGCCGCCCGCCGCCCCCGACCATCACCAGCGCCGCGAAGCCCAGCACCACCGCGTGGATGAAGCATTCGGAGACCCGCCGCGCGCCGCCCTGCAGGCGGCCGGTGAGCAGGTCGAGCGCGAGATGCGCCTTGCGGCCGGTGGCGTAGGCGGCCCCGAACATCCCCACCCAGATCATCAGGTACCGGGCGACCTCCTCGGTGAAGCTCGAAGGCGTGCGCAGGATGAAGCGCGTGCAGACCTGCCAGAGGACGTTCAGCACCATCGCCGCCATCAGCACGGCGAGGCCGGTGCCTAAAACCCGGTCCAGCGCCGCGCGCACCGCCTTCACGGCCGCACCTCCCCGATCCGCCGGGCGAGGGGCCCGATCACCGGATCGTCACGCACGGAATCCCGCAGGGCGGCCGCCGCGGTGTAGAAGGCGGCCCGGTCCGGCCGGATCACCTCGACCCCGGCGGACTGCACCGCGGCGAGGGAGGCCGCCTCGGACTCCGCCCATAGGCCGCGCTGGTAGACCGCCGACTCCTCCGCCGCTTCCTGCAGCCAGCGGCGTTCCTCGGCGGTGAGGCGGTTCCAGAGGTCGGTTCCGACTACCAGCACGTCGGGCACCGAGGTGTGCTCGTTCAGGGTGTAGAAGCGGCAGACCTCGTAGTGGCGGGCGAGGTGGAAGGAGGGCGGGTTGTTTTCCGCCCCGTCAACGACCCCCTGCTGGAGCGCCGTGTACAACTCGCCGAAGGCGATGGGCGTGGCCGAGGCGCCAAAGGCCCGGATCAAGGCGAAGGCCATCGGACTCTCCTGCACGCGGATCTTCAGGCCGCGCAGGTCGGCCGGGCCCCGGACCGGCCTCTTGGTGTAAAAGCTCCGGCTCCCCGCGTCATAGTAACACACGCCGCGCAGGAACTTACGCTCGGGCGCCGCCAGGATTTCCCGTCCGATCGGGCCGTCGAACACCGCCTGACGATGGGCCGCATCGCGGAACAGGTAAGGGAGGCCGAAGACCTTGAACTCCGGCGCGAAGCCCTCGAGCACACTCGACGACACCTTGGTCATCCCGAGACCGCCCAGTTGCACCAGCTCGAGGCACTCCCGCTCGCTGCCCAGTTGCCCGTTGGCGTAGACCTCCACGCGGAGCCGCCCGCCAGACTTGGCCGCCAGCAACTCGCCCAGCCGCACCATTCCCCGGTGGACGCTGTGGGTGACGTCGAGGCCGTGCGCCAGCTTGATCACGCGGCCCGTCTCGCGCCCCCGGCAGCCGGCGCCCGCGACGGCAAGGCCGGCGGCGAGCAGCAGGAGCAGGAGCGGGTTCCGGAAGGCGGCCATCGGGGTGGCGGAACGCTCAGCCGCCCGCCCGTCGGTTGTCGAAGGCAAAAGCGGCGCAGCCCCCTTCTCACTTCGCCTTTGCCTCCCGCCCCGGCGTCTGTTGCCTCAGCGGCCGTATGGTTGATCCGAAGATCCTCGAAACCTTCCCGAATCCCGCGCCGGGGCGCGATTACCTGATCGAGCACACGCACCACGAGTTCACCTCGGTGTGCCCGATGACGGGCCATCCCGACTTCGCCGCCATCACGGTTCGCTACGTGCCGGACCGGACCTGCGTC
>VHCY01000070.1 GCA_016871595.1 Verrucomicrobiota bacterium | reverse complement strand
AGCAGCGCGCGGGGCAGGGGAGGCAGGCGCATCCCCGCACGGCAACCGCGTGCAGGCCGGAGGCAAGCCGCAATGCGGCCGGTTCCGGCATTGCCCCCGCGGACGGCGGCGGCCAGCTTCCCCGAGCGCGTCCGTTCCCCGGCGCCGCCAACCCCGCCCTGCGTATGCCCCTGCCCCGTTCCCTCGTCCCCGTCCTCCTGCTCGGCCTCGCCCTGACGCCCTCCGCGGCGCGCGCCGCCGTGCGCCTCCCGGCCATCCTCTCCGACCGGATGGTCCTCCAAGCCGGGCAACCCGTCGCGATCTGGGGCTGGGCCGGCCCTGAAGAGGTGGTGACGGTCTCGTTCCTCGGCCAGAGCCAGTCCACGCGCGCCGGCACTGGCGGCCGTTGGGCGGTCACGCTGGCCCCGCTGCCCGCGGGCGAGGGCGGGACGCTGATCGTCCGCGGGGAGAACCGGATCGAGATTCAGGACGTGCTCGTCGGCGAGGTCTGGCTAGGCTCCGGGCAATCGAATATGGCGATGACGGTGGCGCGGTCGCGGGATTATCCGGAGGAGCAGGCGGCCGCCCGGCTGCCCCGGATCCGGTTGTTCAAGGAGGAGTCGCCCTCGGCGGAGACGCCGCAAACCGAGCCGCGCGGGCGTTGGGTGGCGTGCGCGCCGGACTCGGTTGGCGCATTCTCCGCGACGCTGTATTTCTTCGGCCGGGAACTGCACCGGGAGCTGGGGGTGCCGGTCGGCCTGATCAATTCCTCCGTCGGCGGCACGCCCATCGAGGCGTGGATCGCGGCCGAGGCCCAGCGCGCCGTGCCGGAGCTGCGTGCGGCCCTCGAAAAACCGATCGAGCCGGCCCCGGTGGCCAAGGCGGGCAAGGCGGCGAGGGCGGCCGATGCGGCCCAGGCGGAGAAGGCGAAGGCCAAGGCGGCCGCGGCCGCGCGGCGCAAGGCGGACATCGGCGGCCTGTTCAACGGCAAGATCGCCCCGCTCGTCCCGTACACCTTCCGCGGCGCGCTCTGGTATCAGGGCGAGGCCAACACCCTCCCCGGCAAACCCGCCCTCTATGAGGCCCAGCTCCGGCTGCTGGTGCAGGACTGGCGCCAGCGGTGGGGCCGTGAGTTCCCCTTCGCGTGGGTGCAGCTGCCCAACTTCGGCGGGGCCGGCCGTGACTGGCCCGCGGTGCGCGAGGCGATGCTCCGCACCCTCGCGTTGCCCGGCACCGGGATGGCCATCACCATCGACGTGGGCGAGGAGAAGGACATCCATCCGCGGAACAAGCAGGACGTCGGCCGCCGCCTCTCGCTCTGGGCGCTGGGCACGGTCTACGGGCGCCCCGTGCCGGCGACCTCCGGTCCGCTGCCCGCGGGGCACGAGTTTCGGGGGCGCGAGGTGGCGCTGCGCTTCCGCCACACCGAGGGCGGCTTGGTGGCGCGCGGCGGCCCGCTCACCGGCTTCCAGCTTGCCGGCGAGGACCGCCAGTGGCGTCCCGCCACCGCCCGCATCGAGGGCGACCGCGTGATCGTCTCTAGCCCGGACGTGCCGCGGCCCGCGGCGGCCCGCTACGCGTGGGAGAACTTCCCCGCGTGCAACCTCTACAACGGCGCCGGCCTGCCCGCGTCGCCCTTCCGCACTAACGACTGGCGCTGAAGCCCCCATCCCGATGATCCCCCACCGTCACCCGGGCCGCCGCCTGCGCCTCGTCGCTGTCCTGCTCGGCCTCGCCGCCGCGCCCGCGGCCCTCGCCGCCGGGGCGGTCGCCGGGGCCGTGAGTAACGCCGCCACCCGCAATCTCCTGGAGGGCGCTCGCGTGGAGATTCCGGCCCTCGGGCTCGGGACCCTCACCGACGCCGGCGGCCGCTACACCCTCGCACCCGTGCCCACCGGATCGCACGAGGTGGTGGTCTCCTACCTGGGCCTCGATGCCCAGCGGGCCGCGGTGACCGTCCCGGCGGACGGGCGCGTCACGCGCGATTTCGAGCTCACGGCGGCGATCTACCGCCTGGCGGAGTTCCGGGTCGTCGGCGAGCGCGAGGGAGACGCGGCCGCGATCACGGCGCAGCGCCTCTCGACGAACCTTCGCCAGATCGCGGCCACCGATTCGCTGGGCAACGTCTCAAACCTGAACGCTGGGGAGGTCGCGAGCCGGCTGCCGGGCATCTCGCCTAGCCTCGGCGCGGGCGGGGAGATCGGCGGCTTCACCATCCGCGGGATGGGGCCCGGCCTGAACGTCATCACGATGGACGGGGCGATGCTCACGAGCCAGGGAGCGATGGGCCGTGGGACCAACATCAATAACCTCACCAGCACGATGTATGACCAGATCGAGGTCATCAAGGGCCACACCCCGGACAAGGGCGCGGACTCGCTGGGCGGCACGATCAACCTGCGGACCCGCTCGCCGCTGGCGATGCGCGAGCGTCGCCGCGTGGCCTACACGTTCCTCGCGCGCACCGCGCCGCCCTTCACGGAGCAGATCCCGCTCCGCGCCGCGAATCGGACCCACGCGCTCGGCAACCTCCAGTACCAGGAACTCCTCGACGTCGGCGGCGGCCAGCGGAACCTCGGGGTCGCGGTCAACCTCTTCAGCAGCGAGATCGCCCTCGGCTGGTTCACCACCACCCGCGATTACCAGAACACCACCGCGCAGCCGGCCTATGTCTGGGATTACCGCACGATGGACACCTTTAACCATCGCCGGCAGAAAAGTGTGAACGTGCGCGCGGACTACCAGCTGACGCCCGCCACGCGGCTCAGCCTCCTCACGCTTTACGTCGACCACTCCGAGGTCTTCCGGCGCCAGTACGAGACCCGCGCCTACACCGGGAGCCAGACCCAGAACACCGTCCCGGGCGCCACCACCAGCATCGTGCCCGGCTTCACCAGCCGCGTCACCCAGGTGCGCCCGGTGCCCACCTCCACGATCGACGTTACGATGACGGGGCCGAACAACTTCTTCAACCGCCTGCGCCGCGCGGACCTTGGGCTGGAGCACACCCGCGGCCCGCTGCTGGTCGAGGCCGCCGCGCGCCACACCCGGACGCGCATCAACATTGGCAACGGCGAGGGCGCGGTGCTGACCAACCGACTCACGGGCACAGGCTGGATTCTCGACCGCACCCGCTCCGACCTTTACCCCGCCTTCCTGCCCAACGGCGGGCCGGACTTCACCGATCCCGCCAATTACCGCCCGATCGCCAACGGCCTCTCGAACCAGAATGACCAGCAGCTCCACGACGTCACTGAGGCCCGGCTCGACGTGCGCTACACGCCGGCGTTCGCGCCTCAGCTCGCCGCCAAGGCCGGCCTGCACTGGCGGGAGCAGCACGTGGGCGTCCGCAGCGCTTCCCGCCGCTGGAGCTACCTCGGCACCGGGGCGCTCCCCGCCGACCCGGGGCTGCGGATGACGGACGAGGAGCGCACCGGCCGCCGCATCCCGCAGTGGGAGCCCTCCTGGTTCATGCGCTCCCGTGAGGTCGCCAACCCCGCCCTCTGGCGCGAAGACCTCTATTTCCGCGAGACCACGCGTTTCACCGCCTATCGCGACGTCACCGAGACGGTCACCGCGCCCTACGCGATGGCCCAGGGCCGCCTTGGGCGCTCCGGCTGGGCCGGGCGCACTGGCTTCCTCGGTGGCGTGCGCTGGGAGCGGACGGAAAACGAGGCCGACGGATGGGTTCGCGCCCGCGTCCTCAGCACTGCCGCGCAGCAGGCGGCTGACCCGGCCGGCGCGGCCCGGCGCGACTACGCCGGCAACCGCCGCGAGCTCGCCGGCGGCTACACCAAGGCGTTCCCGAGCGTTCACGCTTGGCACGACTGGACCTCAAACCTCAAGACGCGACTCGCATGGTCTACCAGCTTCGGGCGCCCGCCGTTCGGCAACCTCGCTCCCGCGGAGACGCCGAACGAGAACGAGCGCACCGTCACGATCAGCAACCCCGGGTTGCTGCCGCAGGTAGCGCGTAATTGGGACGCCACGCTTGAGTACTACTTCGAGCCCGTCGGCTCCCTCTCCGCGGGCTGGTTTCACAAGCGGATCCGCGACTACATCGTCCCCGGGATCGCAGGCGGCACCGTGGGTTCGGGGGCTGACAACGGTTTCAACGGCGAGTACGCGGGTTTCACGGTGCTGCGTTCGGCCAATGCCGGCACCGCCACCGTGCAGGGGTGGGAGTTCAGTTATCAGCAGCAGTTCAGCTTCCTGCCCGGCTGGCTGCGCGGCTTCAGCGGGATGGCCAACTACTCGGTGCTCACCGCGGCGGGTGACTTCGGCGGCGGCGCCGGCCTGTCCACCCGCCAGGTCGCCGGCTTCATCCCGCGGATGGGTAACGCGAGCCTTTCGTGGCGTCGCGGAGGCTTCAGCACCCGCGTCCTCTTCACCTATACTGGCGACTACATCAGCAGTTACTCGGCCGGTGCCGCGGGGCGGAACCTGTACCGGCGCGAACGCCGCCTGTGGAACTGGAGCTGCGCCTACCAGTTCCGGTCGGCCTTCGGGGTCACGCTCGACGTCGACAACCTTACCAACGCCCCGCAGTCGCTTTACCGCGGTATCCCCGACCAGATCCAGCTCCACAGCCTGCACGGGACCACGGTCTCCGTCGGCTTCAACGGGAGGTTCTAGGCTAAATCCGCGGGACGTCCTTGAGGCGCACCGCGGAGGCTGTCGCACGAGCACTGAGAGACGGGATTCCGTTGGGCTGGGAATCCTGCCTCACCGGCGGAGGGCATCGGGCTCGAGTGTGCGTCGAAACTCGCCCACGCTCGGAGTTCCCGCGGGGTCTACAGGCGCCACGCCAAGCTCGGTCGCTGGGCGGGAATTTCCTTGTCCTCGGAGTGGGGGCGTGATTCCTCAAGCTACCCCGCTAGAGCCTCCCTGGCTTTCGTCTGACCGCCCCGTACCCCACGCGACGGTCATCCCGCCCGGTGTCCGCCTAGTCCCCTCCCATGACTGCACCCCGCTGGTCCGTACTGCGCGCCTTGCCGGGCGCTTTGCTCTGCCTGCTGATGGAAGTCCCCCAACGCGTCCAAGCCGCGGCCGCGGGCGGCGTCGTCTCCGGCCGCGTGTCGGAGGGGGCCACCGGGCGCTCGCTCCAAGGCGCGTTGGTCCGCGCCGCCGGCACCAACGCCACCGCCTTCACGGACGCCGAGGGCCGGTTCTCCCTCGTGGGCCTCCGCGAGGGCGCGCTGACCCTCGAGGTCGAGTACCTCGGCCTCGATTCGGCCCGCGAAACGGTGCTGGTCCGCGCCGGCGGCGTGGCGGAGGTGAGCGTCGAGCTCAAGAGTGAGGTCCTGCGGATGGCCGCCTTCGAGGTGGCGGAGGCCGCCCGTGGCCAGGCGCTCGCCATCAACCAGCAGAAGAGCGCCCGCGGGATCGTGAACATCGTCTCGGAGGAGGTCTTTGGCGCGATGAACGAGGGGAACATCGGCTACGCGCTCGCCCGGCTGCCCGGGCTGACGGTCAACGAGGGCGAGGACGGGACGCCCGAGGGCGTGAACATCCGCGGCCTCTCCAGCGAGTTCAACGCCTTCCAGATCGACGGCAACCGGATGTCGAGCCGGGGCTTCAACACCCGCGACCTCGTGGCCGACGGCATCGCCAACATCGAGGTGATCAAGGCGAACACGCCGGACCGGGACGGGGACGCGATCGGCGGCACCATCAACCTCGTCTCGCGGTCGGCGTTCCAGCGCGACGGCGGCGAGCTCCGCTTGGTGGCCGGCGCCAACTACCTCGGCCTCGCCCGGAAATGGGGCCACAACCTCCGCGCGACCTACGGGGACACATTCGGGATCCTCGGCCGCGAGAAGAACCTCGGGGTCAGCTTCACCGTCTCCCACTACACCACGAACCGCTACTACGAGAACAACGACACCGACTGGAACCTGATCAACCCCGCGACCAACCCGACCTACAACCTGCCCGGGTTCCCCTTCTACTATAACCCGAACCTGACCGTGCAGTACAACCTGCGCGACACCACCTCGTACGCGGTCAACGGCTCGATCGACTTCCGGCTCGACAAGCACCACATCTTCTTCCTCCGCCCCCTGCACAGCCACCAGGACATCGTCGCCTCCCGGTACCTCAGCCGGCCCTATGTCGACACCCGGTTCCAGGACGCGATCAATGGGCGCAAGACCTTCGAGTGGCTCCGCTTCGGCGAGGGCCGCGGCCGCGCCGGGGCGGATGGCAGCCGGGGCGAGATCCGTTACAGCGCGGAAGAGTCGAACACGGCCGCGGATCTTTACTCGCTGGCCGCCGGCGGGCGCCACGAGCTCGGCGCCACGACGATCAACTACGATCTCTTCTACAGCTACCGCCACACCTTCCGCGACCTCGATTCGGACGTGATCGTCCGCAACAATCAGGCGGCGCGGGGCTATTACACTTGGCAGTACGACACGCGCAACGCGCTGACGCCGCAGGTGTGGGTCGTCAATGGCCTCGACCCGCGCGACCTCAGCGGCGCCTACCAGGGCAACCTGAGCATCGAGACGCCGGAGGACCGGCACGAGGCGATCTACCGGGCGAAGGCGGATTGGGAACGCAAGTTCTCGACCGACCGGTTCGCGGGCGCCTTCAAGGCCGGCGGCCGTTACTCCGAGACCCGGGGCAGCTTCCAGCAGGACCAATGGGAGTACCGGGCCTTCCTCGGCTTCCCCTATGCCTCGATCATGCGGCCCAGCACGCGCTCGATCAACGGGCGCGAGCTGTGGATGGAGGTCGACCCGGCGAAAACCCGCGCCCTCCTGAAGAGCAACCCGGAACTCTTCACCCTGCTGCCCTTCGAGTCGTTGCGGGGCTCGATCGAGGAGGACTTCCGCGCGGTCGAGACGACCACCGCGGCCTACGGGATGACCACGCTCCAGCTCGGGCGCACCACCGTGATCGGCGGCCTGCGGATGGAGCGCAACACCTGGGAGAACCAGCGCAAGCGGATCGACGCCCGGACCCTGCGCGTCGTGGACGTCCAGGACCGCAACGATTACACGATGTGGCTGCCGGGCCTGCACTTCCGCCACGCGCTGCAGCCCAACCTCATCCTGCGCGAGAGCTACAACCGGAGCTACGGCCGGCCCACCCTGAGCCGCCTCACGCTCGGCCGCACCGAGGACGCCAACGGCAACATCACCGAGGGCAACCCGCTCCTGCAGCCGACTACCTCCGACAATTTCGACGTGCAGCTCGAGAAGTACACGGACCGGGGCGGCCTCTACTCCGTCGCCCTCTTCTACAAGAAGATGAAGGGCTTCTACTACAACTCGGACCTCCGGTTCAACGAGGTGGATGTCACCGGCGCCCCGATCGCGGTGGCGGGTGGCACCCGGCGCTGGCGCCAGTGGCGCAACGCGGATGGCGCGGACAACTGGGGCGTGGAGCTCATCCTGCAGCAGAAGCTGCACTTCCTCCCCGCGGCGCTGCGGGGGCTCACCCTCAACGTGAGCGCCACGGTGGGCGACAGCGACGCCCGCTACGGCGAGCTGCGCAAGGGGGAGAAGCTGCCGACCTTCGGGTTCTCGAAACGGATGTTCAACGCGTTCGTCGACTACGCCGCGGGCCCGTTCCGGGCCAACGTGCGGTACACCCACCGCTCCGACTATTACACCGGGCTGGGCGACACGCGGTACGTGGACGACATCTTCGCCGCCCGGGAGCAGGTCGACGTCGAGGCGAGCTACCGGTTCAGCCGCAAGCTGCGGCTCAACGCCAACGTGATCAACCTCACCTCCCGGCCGCAGGTCTCCTACCAGTCGTTCCCGGCCTACGTGGAGGACAACAGTATGTCGGGCTGGCGCCTCACGGTCGCGGCGGACTACACCTTCTGAGTGGGCTCCCCCGCCGCGCCCTCCCCGCGGCCCGCGCGGTGGCTGCTGCCGCTGGGGTGGGCGGTCGCGGCCGCGCTGGCCGGCCTGCACGCGGCGGTGGAGGGGGATTACCGCCGCCTGCTCGGTGAACTCGGCCTCCGGCCGGGGGCCGACACGCCGTTGCGGCAGGTGGTGCCGGCGCGGTATGCCGACGCGCAGATGTGGGTGCGGCACGCGCTGGAGCAGCGGGAGACCGGCGTGGTCCGGCTCCGCTTCACGCCGGTGGACGATGCGCCGGCGGGCCGGGAGGTTCACTGGAGTTCCGCCTTCCTGTGGCTGTTGCGCGGCGCCGGGGCGCTGCAGGCGGCGATCACCGGCGAGCCGGCGGAGCGGGCCCTGGAACGGGCGCTGGGTTGGTTCAACCTGCCGCTGCTTGCACTGGTGCTGGTGGGCTGGTCCGCGTGGCTCAGCCGGGGCGCCGGGCTGGCGGCCGGACTGGTGCTGGCGGCGGGGATCGTCGGCCACAGCCGGTTTTACGAGGGCTTCGCCCCGGCCAACGTCGATCATCACGGGCTGATCAACGCCGGCCTGCTCGGGCTCGTCCTCGGGGGACTGCGGATGGGAGCCGGCTGGTGGCGGGCGGGTCCCGGCGCGGGCTGGGCGGGTCTGCCGGACTCGCCGTCATCGGCCCGGCGGGCGGCCGCGGTGGCGGGCGTCAGCGGCGGTCTCGCGCTCGGCCTGAGTGCGGCCTCCACCGTGCCGGTCATCGCGCTGCTCGGGGTGGCGGGGCTGGTCGTGGCGCGCGCGGGCGGGGCGCAGGCGCGCCGGGACGGGGCGACGTTTGACCCGGAGGCGTGGCGGGTCTGGGGCCGCTGGGGCGCGGGGACGGCGCTCGCGTGCTACCTGTTCGAGTACGCCCCGGCGCACCTGGGGTTCCGGCTGGAGGTCAATCATCCGCTGTACGCGGCGGCGTGGTGGGGCGGGGCGGAACTGGTGACGCTGCTGGCGGCGGGTCGCGGGGATGCCCCGGCGGGCGGAACCCCCGGGCGGCCTGGGCGTTGGATCCTCGCCCTCCTCGCGGTGGCCGCGGTGCCAGCGGCGATCCTGCTGCTGGGTTCCCGGGTCTTCCTGGTGGCGGATCCCTTCGTGGCCGACCTCCGCCACTTTGTCGCGGAGGGCCGCTCCCTGCCCGCCTATGTGCGTCAGGCGGGCTTCCAGGCCCTCGGGCTCGATCTCGCCTTCGCCCTGCTGCTCCTGCCCGCCTGGATCGCGCTGCGCCGGGTCCGGGGCGCCGACCGGCTCCTGCTGGGATGGCTCACGCTCACGACGACCGCGCTGCTCGTCCTGTCCGTGCTCGAGGTGCGCTGGACCCGCACCGCGAGTGTCGCGCAGCTCGCGCTGGTGGTGCTGCTGGTGGGGCTGTGCCGGCGGGACGGCCGATCCGGGCCGCCGCGCTGGGTGACGGCCGGGGCGGTCCTGCTGCTGCTCCTTCCCGCGGGGCAGCGCGTGCGGGTGGGTGCGGCGGAAAACCGGGCGGCCAGGGTGGCCGCGGGCGATCTGCAGCAGCCGCTCTACCGGGACGTCGCGGCGGCCTTGCGGGCGAGCCAGCCGGAGGGACCGATCACCCTGCTGGCCAGTCCCAACGCCTCGGCGGGGATCGCCTATTTCGGCCGGTTCCGCGCCGTGGGCACCCTGTTCTGGGAAAACGCGCCGGGCCTCCGGGCGGCCGCCGAGATCTTTTCCGCGGACAGTGACGAGGAGGCCTTCCGCCGGGTGGCGGCGCGGGGGATCACCCATCTCGTGCTCCTCTCCTCCGCCAACTTCCTCGGCGAGTACCACCGGCTGCTGCGCCCGGGCATCGATCTCGCCGCGGCGCGCCGCACCTTTGGCCACCGGCTGCTGGCCGGGGAGCCCGCACCGGGGTGGTTGCAAGCCATCCCGTACCGTGCGCCGCCCGAGTTGCGGGAGGCCGCCGCGGGGATCCGGCTCTTCCGCGTCCGGCCGGACCAGAATCCCGTGGATCACCTTTTCTTCGCGGCGGTGGCGCAGGTCGCGGCCGGGGATCCGGCACGGGCGGAGCGTACCCTCGAGGCCGCGCTGGGGGACGTCCCGGCCGCGCGGCGACCGGACCTGCTGGCGGCCGCGGGATCCGCGTTCCGGGACTACGGGGCCGACGCGGCCGCGGCCCGTTGCTGGCGGCGTTCCCTCGGTCTCCAGTACCACGCGCCGGTCGCCCTCGCTTACGCCTGGACCCTGGCGACGAGCCGCGAAGCGAGCGTGCGGGACGGGGTGGCGGCGCTGAGCCTCGCGGAACCCCTCGCGCGGGCCAATCCGGCGGACGCATCCGCCTGGAGCGCGCTCGCCGCCGCGCACGCTGAGCTGGGGCGCTTCGCCCCGGCGGTCGCGGCGGGGGAACGGGCGCTGGCCGCGGCGGCGGCCGCGGGCGAGACGGCAAGTCTGCCCCTACTCCGGGAGCGGCTGGAGGCCTTCCGCGCCGGCCGGGCTTGGCGGGAGTGACCCGCCTTCCCCAAGCCTCCCACCTTCGCCAAGGCTACGGCGGGCGAGACGGCGGGCAGGCTCCGCCTTCGCCAAGGCTTCCACCTTCGCCAAGGCTACGGCGGGCGAGACGGCGGGCAGGCTCCGCCTTCGCCGAGCCTTCCGCCTTCGCCGAGCCTACGGCGGACAGGACGGTGGACAGGACGGCGGGCAGGACGGTGGTGGGGGGCTGGACAGGAGCCGACGGCTAGAGGGCGGGATCGCGGCCGCGGCTCGGTGGAGCCGGGGCCTGCCCGCCTCGGTCAGTACCGACGAAAGCCAATCCGGCGTCGGGATCGCGGGTGACTGGGCCCGCTTCAGAAGGTGCCCTTGAGGCCGACGGTGAACGGGCGGCCGAACCGGCCGTGGTAGAACTCGCGCGCGTGCCGCGGCGTCTGCGGGCCGTACGCGAACTCGTTCTGGATCTCGTCCGTCACGTTGCGCACGTTTGCATACAACGACACCCGCCGCGCCAGGCGCACGTCCAGACTCAGGTCCAACTGCATCCGCGGCTGCGGGTAGCGGAACGCGTCCGGACCCATATCCGGGTACGACACCGCCTTCTGCTCCCCGCGGTAATTCCACTTGGCGATCACCGTCACCCGCCGCCACGCCACGGTGCCACCCCAGTTGACCGACTCCGGCAGGAACCCGGTGAAATCCGCGAGGGCATCGCCCTCTAGCTTCAGCTTGGTCGCGTTCACGAAGACCGTGACGTGCCGTCCCTAGGACCCGAGGGGGGCGAGGGAGTGGCGCACGTTGATCTCCGCCCCGCGCACACGGGCGGCGCCGGAATTGAACTTGGTGGTCACGCGCCAGCCGAGGTAGCGGGCATCGAGCCCTAGGGCCGCGAGGTCGGCGGCGGTGGCGTCCTTGACGAAGTTGCCGAAGAAGTCCCGCACCTCCTTGAGGAAGACCCCGCCGCTGATCACGCCGCCCTGATCCGTGTAGTACTCGGCCGAGAGGTCGTAGTTGTCGGCGGTCCACGGCTTCAGGCCGAGGTTGCTGAGGGAGATGCGGCCGCGGGTCTCGTCGGGATCGGCGTTGAGGTCATCATCCTGGTTCACGGTGGTGTTGGGGATGATGTTGCTGAAGTTGGGGCGTCCGTAGGTGCGGGCGTAGGCGGCGCGCAGGAGGAGGCGCTCGGTGGCGTTGAAGTTGAGGTGGAGGCTCGGGTAGTAGCCTTGGTAGGAGCGCTCGGCCCGGGCGGCGCGGGCGCGGAAGATCAGCGGCACCTCGGCGAGGGAACCGGCGGCGCCGGCCTCGGGCTTGCGGATGCGCGCGCCCGCGGGGGTGCGGGCGAAGGTGCCGTTGGCGTTGCGCACGAAGACCGCGTCCGGGTCCTGCAGCGGGCCGAAGCCGAGGTCCGTCGTGCGCTCGAAGCGGACGCCCGTGACCACGCTCAGGCGGTTGCCGAAGCCGCGGGCCTCCGCCTGCACGTAGCCGGCGGAGACGGTCTCCTCGATGTACTTCGACTGGAGGAGGTTGTTGCTGAGGGTGGTGCGCTCCTGCGCGAGCGTCTGGGAAAACAGGGCGGGATTGGCGACGAAGGCGGCCCAGAGCTTGTGGGGCGAGACCCAGGGCACATACGGCTTTTGCGGAAAGGAGGAGAACTTGCGGGTGCCGAAGTAAACGTCGGCGAGGTACGGGGTGGCGGAGCGGTCGCCGTTGATCCCGTTGTAGGTGTAGGTGCGGCCGTTGAGGCGGACGTCGTCGTTGGTCTGCACGCGGTGGAGGCCGCCGACCTGCAGCGCCGCGGGGAAGGGCAGGAAGCCCAGCTGCCGGCGCACGTCGAGGCCGCCGCCGGTGATGGTCGCGCGGACGTCGGTGTTGGGCACGCCGGCGGCCGAGGTGATGGTGTAGTTCGCGCGGTTGAAGGCGTCGACCGGGCGGTCCGCGTTGTCGAACACCTCGAAGTCCGAGAGTTTCCCGTTGCGGATGCCGCGGTAGTTGAGCCGCACGGGCGTCGCGAGGCCGACGGCCACGCTGTTGAAGAAGCCGCGCGCGGTGTCGCGGCGCGCGGCCTTCGAGTCCGAGCGGCTGGCGGAGGCCTGCACCCGCCAGGTGCCGTCGTCGTAGCGGTAGCGGAGGTCGCCGGAGAGGTTGAGCCCGGTGTTCTGGGAGAAGCTGAAGGCCTGGGCGACCGACCCGCGGCCGGTCGCGCCCAACACCTCGGTGTCGGTGAACGAGAGCGTCCGCCCGCCCGCGACGGAGGGCGTGCCGACATTGCCGAGGGTCGGGTTGAACTGGGAATTGTAGCTGTCTTGGTCGTAGGAGGTCACCGCGGCGCCGACCGAGAGCACGGCGTGGCGGTGCGGGCGCCAGTCGAGCTTCACGGAGAGGGACTCGCGCTCGTAGTCCCGCGAGACCTCGACGTTGCGGTGGCGCCAGAGGTAGGGGTTGGCGGGCGTCGCGCTGGTCCCGGTCGCGCTCGCCCGGTAG
>VHCY01000069.1 GCA_016871595.1 Verrucomicrobiota bacterium | reverse complement strand
GCGCCGCAGTTGAATAGAGTCGAGGCGATACCCTCGTGAAACGCCGAAAATCCCCCCAAAATCGCCCAAAATCGAGCCCTCAACTGAGGAATTTAGGTTCAAATCCGATCAGCACCGGCAACCGAAAATCGGAGGGACGGCGGCGTGCGGGCGCATCTGCCGGTTGGCGGTGATTGCGTGAGATTCCCGCTGTTCCCGCAGCGGGCCACACCGGAGTGGGTTTGGCGTGGGTGGCCCGCCTCGGGAGAGGCGGGACCGGCAACTGGGAGATGTGCCCGTGGCGTGCGGAGCGGAGATCATTCGACGCGCAGGCGTTCGGGCGGGCCGGCGGGCGGCAGAAATTCCAGTTCGAGCAATGGCCGCTGGCCGGCGCGGGATGACTCCAGCGCGAGGTCGACGTGGAAGCGGCCGCCGCCGGTCTGCCCGGTGAGCCGCACGGTGCCGTCGGAGCGGCGCTCAATCGTGCAATCGGGGTACTGGCCGGCGTCGGCAACGCGCATGACGGCGCCGATCCGCGAAGCGGGCGCGGAGCGGCGGGCGGTGGCGGTGAGGTGCCATTGCGGGGCGGGCTCGGGTGCGGTGACCATCGGGTAGTCGGTCTTGGGCGGAAACGGCCAGGCGTCGGTCTGCGCGAGATCGAATCCACCGGCGCCGAGCAGTTCGACGTGCATACTTTCGCCGTCGCGCCGGGAGGTGAAGGCCTGGCCCGAGGCGTCGAAGGCAAGCTTCTCTTTCGCGTGCAGCAGCCACTTGATTTCGACGTCGGTGGAGGCTTGGAGGTCGTCGATCACGAGGATGAGCGAAGGCCGGAGGAGCACGAGATGGCGGGTGTAGCGCGTGAGAGGCGGGCCGTAGGCGGCGGCCGCCTCGCCGGCGATGTGCGCAACGTGAGGCAGGCTGGTGAACGCCGTCAGCCGCCCGGCGGCCCGGCTGTCCTGGTTGGCCTGGCCGCGGCCATTGATCAGGAGGCAATTGTGGGCGACGGTCTGCTGGGTGTAGCGGGTGTGGAAGGGCGAGCCGTGCTGCGGGTAGCGTTCGCCGCCCGGGATGGCGAGGGCCCGGCCGCCCTTCATGATGGCGAAGCTGTTTTGCTCGGCGTGGCCGTGGCTGACCGACCCGAACGGGGACGACTTGAAAAGCACGAGGAGGTCTTGGCGGGCGTCCTGCAGGTCGGTATGGAAGGCGGCCCAGCCGATGCCGCGGAAGGCGCGGTCGAGGGGCAGCCCGACGGGCGGGGCGGGCGCGAGGTCGTCGGGCAAAATGATGCGCAGGATCGGGCCGGAGCGGCCGTGGGTGGCGCCGGCCATCGGCGGCTGGTTGATCCACCCGCGGATGACGGGGTCGCGGTAGCGCAAGGCGTGATACTGGAGGATGGCGCGGGTCTCGCCGGCGCGATCAGCCGCCGGCAGGTGCTCGCTGTCGCCGAACGGCGTGACCTCGCCGAGGGGCGACATGCAGTAGAAGGGGAACTGGCGCATCGCGCGGAAATACGGCTTCTGCCAGAGGTTGTACCCGGTGGCCGCCTCGAGCGAGTGCAGCGGGGTGATGAACCGCTCGTTGTAGGAGAGGTAGTAGTTGATGCCCTCGGCCCAGCCGCCGTCGCTGTCGGACCAATGGGGAAAGACGGTGAGCAGCGTGCGCAGCGCGTAGTCGAGCCACTCGCGGGCCGCCGGCTCCTCCGCGAGCGCCAGGGCAAACTCGACAAGGAAGCCCGGCAGGCGGCCGTCGTGGCTGTAAGCCGATGTATTCAGGAAGTCGCGACGCTGCAGGCGCTCGAGCATGCGGTTGCCGTGGTCGAGCAGCAGGGCCCGCGCGGTGCGGCGCTCCTCGGCGTCGAGCAGGTCGTAAAGCCAGTCGTAGGCCTGGGCGGCGGTGTGGGCGATGCGCAGGCCGATTTCATCGAAGCTCTCGGCGAGGGAGGCGACGCCGTCGGTCTCCCAGCCGCGCAGGTTGAGGAGGTGGGCCTTCGCGCGCTCGCCGTAGGCGCGTTCGCCGGTGAGCAGGTAGGTGAGCGCGAGCGGCGTCATGCCGTCGAGATAGATGCGGGTGAACTCGTGGTAGGCGGCGCGGTAGGCGGTGCGCCGCGCGGGGTACTGGGTCTTCGCGTCATATTTGTCGAAGTCCGGCTTCGGCATCAGCGGGAGGGAGAGCGCGGCCTGGGCGTGCCGGCGCAGCTCCGCGAAGGCCTCGCGGCGGGTGGTGGTGAGCGTGGCCCGCACGGCGGGCAGGACGGATTTGGGGAAGAGGAGCCGGGGGTGGTCGCGCGGCACGCGGGCGAGCAGGGTTTCCGGCGCGACCCAGGGGAGCGAAAGCGGCGCCGGTTGGATCGTGAAAGTCTGGGCAGGCCGCCGGGCGGCCACCGTCCCGGCGCGGTCCACCGCCTCGACCGTCCAGGTGTAGGCACCGGGCGGGAGAACGCGGTCCGGCACGTCGACCGGGTCGCGCAGCCGGGCCGAAGTGTACACGGTGCGGCCGGAGTTGTCGGTGACCTGCAACCGGTAGAAGACCTCGTCGCGCGGGCCGGCCCGCCACCAGTTGAAGCCGGGCGGGGAGAGGTCGAGGGACTCGCCGGGCCCGGGCCGGTTGAAGCTGCCGTCGCGGGGCTGCGTCTCAGGAAAAGAGATGCGCCTGGCGGCGTCGGCCCCCCGGGCGGCGGACAGCGCGAGGAAGAGCCCGGCGAGGACGAGCCGCAGCGCCTGGGCGAGGGTCCCACCGCGGAGGGTGGCGGAAGGGAGGAGCAGAGCGGTCACAGGTTGGTTTTTTTGCTCTTAAGAAACAGCATTTGTTAATCGTTGGGGCGCAACGTTGGTCCAGTTTCTATCCGGTCACGGCCAGAATCCGATTTTGGGGATTTGGCTGCTAGGAAACTGGATCTTGGGGGGGGGGGCCGGGAGGGGGTTTGAGGGACCGATAGGAAACTGGATCTTCAGGGGGATCGGATCCGGGAGGGGTTTATCAGAACTCGAACGACGAGCGCAGATTGAACACGCGGCCCTGCGGGGCGACCCAGGAGGCGATGGAACCGTCGGGCTGCGCCATGACCGGCACCAGCTCGTCCTCGTTGAGCAGGTCCCGCACGTTGAGCTGGACCGACCAGCGGACGCGGTCCCGCCAGATCCGTCGCGTGTGGCCGACCCAGCCGTCGAACTTGAGCTCGGCGGGCCCAAGGTACGGGCGCTTGAGGTCGGGCACGGCGATCGTGCCGCCGTCCTGCCGCACGTCGATGATCGGGTAGCCCACCGCGACCTTGTCCTGCCACCGCGCGGCGCCGCCCACGCTCCATCCCTGGAGCCAGGTGCCACGGGCGAACGAATAGTTGCCGATGGCGTTGAAGCGCCAGCGCCGCAGCTCGGACACCGACTGACCCTCGCGCGCGAGCGTGGCGTTGACCGCGTTCAGCAGGGTCTCGACCACGCGCACGCGAACCGGCTGGCCGGACTCGTCGGCGAGCAGGTTGCCGGTGGCGCCCGTGGTCCATTCGCCGATGCGCAGCTTGAGGTACTCGCGCGTGGCGGGGGCGATGTTGGCCCGCATGGCTTCCTGCTGGCTGGCATTGAAGGCGAGCCGGAGCCGGTTGGTGGGGTTGAAGGTCGACTCGAACTCGAAGCCCTTGGAGGTGGCGCTCTCGGTGTCGGACATGTTGCCCGGACGCGCGAACGTGACGTTGACGCCGCTGAGCTGCGCCGGGGAGGCGATCTGCTGCCAATTGACGAGCTGCTTGAGGAAGTCGGGCGGCCCCTTGTAACCCGCCGCGGCCAGCGCCGCCGGCGTGTTGTAGCGGATAATCCGCGCGTCGGTCTCGATCAGGAATCCCTGGTAGCCAAGCGAGGATCGCACCGAGTCGGTCTGGTACCAGTTGAACTTCGCCTGCAGCCGGCCCTCGAGGAGGGAGAGACTGAAACCGCGGTCCTCCGTGAGGCCGCCCGGCGGCATGATGGGCATGCCGAAGGTGTCGATGCGGGCGCTCGCCGGCTGGAAATTCTCGGAGCGGCTGTAGTGCAGCGAGAACCCGACGGAACGCGCGAACCGCAGGAACGGCGGCCGCTGCAGGACGATCCCGCGGCTCCAGATGCTCTGCTCGAAGACGGAGTCGGGCCGCGCCGGCAGGCGGAAGGCCGGATTGGTCGAGTCGATGAAGTTGAACCGGTCGCGGACATCCTGGCCCAGGTTGTTGCGGAAATCCTCCACGCGGTCCTTGCGCCAGCCGATCGTGCCCACAATCCACTCCCCGCGCAGCAGCCGGCCCTGGTAGACGAAAGCCTGGGAGTCTATCTTCTGGCGCCGGATGGCGCCGCCGGTGGCCGTGCGGCTGAAAACCTCGTCGTCGAGGACGTGATTGATCGCGACCGGCCGGGTGCGCCATTGGCGGGCGGCCGAATCCCAGTGCCAGCCCGTGGCGGAGGGCGAGCGCATCTCGGCCTGGATGCCCTTGAGCGCGATCCCGCGCGGGCTGGCCAGCTGGGCGAGGCTCGGCCCGATGTAGACCACCGTGCGCACCATGCCCTCCTCGGAGTTGATGTCGTCCCGGCTCGAGGGCGGGTTCACCGTGGCGCGCAGCGCGCCGACCCAGCCCTCGTCGAGACTGTTCGCGGAGGAGTAGCTCGACTCGTCGAGCTGGTAGTCGCTGGCGAAGCCGGTGAGCTGGTGGCGGCCCAGCCACCCGGCCCGCGGCGAAACGCGGGCGAAATCGAGCTCGCCGAACGCCGTCGCGCGGACGGAGCGGCGGTCCGACGACGTCGTGCTGCGCGCGTTGTTGCTGGCAACGAACGGCCGGCCGAAATTCGGGTTGGGCGCGCCCCACGGCAGGGTGGTGTTGACGTCGATGTTGATGTTGTAACCCCGGCCGCCGGGGAACATGTCGAAAAAGCTTCTCGCCATCGCCTCGCGGCTGAAGGCGGCCTCGGCGCCGAAAGAGCCGAGGGCGTAGCGCCAGGTGTGCTCGTAGCTCACATTCCCGGCCTGGAAGCGCTCCCACTCGCGCTTGTTGGGACCGTCGAGCAGCTCGTTGCGCCAGTCGAAGACCGAGAAATCGTTGATCGCGTCGTCCGCGTACGAGGAGCCGCGCTGGATGCCGTAACGGGCCGCGGTCGCGCTGGGGAACCATTGGTCGCCCTTGGTGATGGAGACCATGTTGGCCTGGAAGCCGAGCGCCGGGCTGCCGCCGGGCGTGCGCGGCACGCCGACGAGGGTGTTCCACGCGAGCATCACGCGCGCGGGCGTGGCGGACGCGGCGGACTCGTACACCACGGCGGGCTGGGCGAACCACTCGCCGGGGGCGCGCAGGATGTCGCGGTCGATCAGGTTGAAGTCCACCGTGCCGGGGCTGTGCGTGACCTTGTTGAACGGCGGCGTCCACCAGCGGGTGAGGTTGTCGCGCGGGGCGTCACTGCGCGGCCGGTTCGCGTCGATCGCGCCCTTCTCGATACTGGCCCGGAGGGAACCTCCGGGAAAGACCGCCAGACGCACGGCGGCGTAGACCCGGCGATCGCGCTCGTGGGCGAACTTCTGCTGGAACTGCTCGCGCTCATCGAGTCCCGCGACCCGCACGCCGAAGCGCCCCGGGATGAGCACCCGGTCGACGTCCAGCGTGTGCCGGGCGGTGCCGAAGGACCCGAGGTTGGTCTCGACACGGGCGGAGTTGCGCAGCTCGGGCTGGATGAGCTGGGTGTTGATGATGCCGCCCGGGCTGCCGAGACCGAAGAGCGTGGCGTTGGGGCCGCGGTTAATCTCAACGCGGGCGGTGTTGTAGCTGTCGAAGACCGTAACCGTCGGGAAGTAGTCGCGGGTAAGGTCGGCCCGGGCCAGCCCGCGGACGCGGTTGTTGTTCTGCGGCTGGCGCGTGACCTCGGTGTAGATGGCCGGGCTGCCGATCGCGGCGCCGGAATAATTACCACCCACCCCGCCCGCCTCGGTGTTGGCGGTGTACACGAGCAACTCGACCGGGTCCGTCGCGTGCACATCGCTCATGAACTCGCGCGTCACGACCGAGATCGGGTTGGCGAGATCCTTCAGCTCGGTGCGGATGCGGGTGCCGGCGAGAGAGGACGTCGCGGCGTAGCCGAGGTCTTTCTCGGAGGAGATGACGAAGGCGGAAAGCTCCACCACTCCCTCCCTGGCGGGAACCGGAGGAGGCGCGGACTGGGCGGGAAGCGCGGCGGTAAGCAGCGGCGCGAACAGCAGGACGGACAACGGGGCGGGGTTTTTCATGAAAAAGAGTTGGGGCCGGTCGGGAGCGCGGCGGGATTTTGGTGAGGCCGAAAACAGGGCCGGACGCCGATACTCGACCAGCGCCCGGATGCCGGAGCAGCGGACCAGCGCCACCGCTCCGGTGACACGCCGGAGAAACGCCGGTCAACTGCTAGGAAACTACTGCTAGGAAACTGGATCTTCAGGGGGATCGGATCCGGGAGGGGTTTACTGCTAGGAAACTGGATCTTCAGGGGGATCGGATCCGGGAGGGGTTTCTGTGTGGTATTTGTGTTGTTGTTTGCCAATGTATTCCTGCTGTTTGCTCAGAAGCAGGATAAGCGATTGGATGAATCAGTGTCTGGGAAAGCCTTGCGGATTATTTTAATCGCAATCCCGGAGATTAGGAAGACTTCTTTAAATATAGAAGAATATAAAGTCATGGTGCTGGAGGATGATGCTGAATATTATGTGATTCTTTCGGATCCTAATCGTACAAATATGCATCGAGGCAGCGGTCCTAATTTGATGGGTTTTGAGGTTGCCATTAGCAAATCCCCGATGCGTGTAATTCGATCAAATTTCGTAAAATGAGAACAGTCCTCGCGTGGGTGGGTCGATCCAGAGGGTCAGGTTGAGTTTTTTTGACTTGATGCTAAGCCGGGCGCCGAGAAGTGCGGAATGCCGAACGGCGACTGGTGGGAGTGGGACAACTGTCGAGGTTCCTACTGTATCAAGGACGAAGGAAGGTTGGAGCACGACTTAACGAAAAAATGGCTCAAGCCCCTGATCCTTATGAACAAGCAAAAATTGCTGAGCGTATGGTTTGCCTGCTTGAGTGTCATCGCATCAGCCCTAATGGGTGCGCCGTCACGGAAAACCGAAACCGCATTGTCGATCAAGGAACTGTGGCAACGACGAGCTGCGCTGGACGGCCAGATCGTTCGGGTGCGCGGCTTTTACATTTTAGAATCACCAATATCCGCGTTGTATGAATCGAGAACGGCGTTCGATCAGGAGAAGCACCCACTTGGCTTATGGATTGGCGCTAATAAGCCGGGATCACTTGCTGACCGTGGGAAACGGACCCACTTGGTCGATGCAGAGGTTGAAGGCAGGTTTGTCAATCGGACCGCCGGTACGTTCGAGCAGTTTTTTTCCCAGTTAGAGGAAATTACTTCTTTCACGGTTTTGCAGTCGCTGGACTCTCAAAAATAGATGTGTAAGCCAAGCGAACGATGCCCGGGTTCCAAAGTGATTCGCATCGCCGAAGGCGGCTTCAATAGCAGCGCCAGGTGAACGATCAGAGGGTCAGGTCTTACGTTTTGACTTGATGCTAAGCCGGTGGCAAGGGCTGCTTACGCTGAGACCGACGGTGCTATGATTCAGTTCTGGCTAGGAAACCAAGATGGTTTGGTGGGCTGTGTGATCGGCCCAAAGGCGGCGTGCTCGCAGTAACTCCCAGCTCCAGAGCATGCAGCTTACGTTTTCGTTCACAATGTGCTCCGGCTCCGACTGTGGAAGCGATGGAAAATTATTGATTTTGAAAACGCGAACTTTTATTACATGATCTACTTATGAAATTATTATTAATGATAGCATTGTATATTTCAAGTGCGCTTTATCCTTTCGCCCAGCAGTCGAGATTTCGATCGGCTGAATCAGTGTCAGGAAAATCTTTGCAGGCTATTTTAGTGGCGATCCCGGAGATTAATAAAATGTCATTAGATATCGCTAAATATATGGTATTCGTTCTGGAGGACGAAACTGAATATCATATTGTTCTTTCGGATCCGAAACAAACGGAACTGCACAAGGGCAGCGGTCCTGACTTGATAGGCTTTGAAGTAAGCATCGCCAAAGCCTCCATGCGTGTGACTCGGTCTAAGTTCACAAGGTAGCCACGTGGTGGTGGGAGGCCGAGGCCGCGGCTGCTGACGCGCTCCGCCGTTTCCCGCCAGAGCGGCGCAAACGAACGGAATCCTCTGTCGTGGGAGGCGCGGAAGGGTCGGCGGACGCAAGCGTGGCGGCGGCGAGAACCGGAAGGAGGCCGCGGATCATTTGGTCAGCCGATCCTCATGCAGAACCCGGCCGGACGAATCGACGAATCGGACCCGCAGCGAGGACAGGTCGGCCTCGATCACGGCGAAGCCGAAAGCGGAGGTCGCAAAGATCGCCTCTGGAAGCTCTGGAGCGACGCCATAAAGTCCGGCGCCGCCTCCGCCGACGACGTAGAAATGGACGCCGTCCTCCGGCCTCATGTGGCCCAGACTGTGGTGGTGGCCGCAGAAGTAGGCGTCGACACGGTGGCGCAACACGGGAAAGAGCTTCGCGCGGGCGGCCTCGACATAGGCGGATCGGTTCGTGTTGGCGGCCACGGAAATCGGATGGTGGCCGTAGACGATTTTCCAGCGCGCGCGACTGCGGTCGATCGCGTCCCGCAGCCACGCGAGCTGACGCTCGGTGTACACGGTCGTGTCGACGGCGAAGAACTGAACGGGCCCGACCGTGTAAGTGTAGTACAGCGCGGGCATTTTCCAAGAGGCGCTTTGCCGCGCGTAAAGGAGCTGCGCTGCGGGCGAATCGGACCCGACCCAGTCGTGATTGCCGAGCGTGGCGTAAAAGGGGATCCGCAACGGGCCGTACACTTTTTCCCACTGGTCCTGCCAGCGGGGATCCTCCGGAGAGGTCATTCCGGCGGGATAGAAATTGTCGCCGAAGGTGAGGCCGGCGTCGAAAGCCTCCCGGGCGTGAAAGTCGGCGATCGCGCGTGCGACTTCCCGCTGCGCCTCCCGACCGACGCCGAAATCGCCGAAGCCAACCACGCGCGCCGCAGGGCTGTCCGGTTTGACACGGAATAGGGGCGGAGGCTTGAGGAGAAATCCCGGGATTTGCGCGCCTGCTCCAAAAAGGGCCGCGGCCTCCTCCTCGTCGACGAGCTCGGGCACGTTCGCGAGCGAGGGCTCCCGCAGTTTTCCCGCCAGGAGGTTTCCGAGGAGCTTGCCGTCGAGGCAGCGGAGCACGATCGCGAGTTCGGTCACGAGCTTGGGATCGGTTTCCCGGATCAGGGCCTCGCGCAAGACCTGCGGCAACTCCGGCAGCTGCGCCCAGCGGTCGAGGTTGATGTAACGGATGTACCGAAGGATGCGGAAACGGGCGTTCGCGTCCTCCAAGGGAAATCGCTCCAGCACAAAACGCAGGACCGCGGGATCGTGAACCGACGCCAGGTCCGCGAGCGCTTTTCCGCGCAGCTCCGGTACGGAGAGCCGGCGATAAGCCTCATGGCTGACCGGCTCGACCCGGACATGCCGTTCGACCATAGGGCGGAGATCGGGCGCAACCTTTTCCAGAACGTCGGCGGGCAACGGCAGGACTTGGTCCGGTGTGAGCGCGGACGCGGGGGTTCCGAGGCTCGCGAGGAGGTAGAGGCCGAAGCCGGTCAGGTCTCGCCTCCACCGGAGGGCTGCGCTTCGGATCATGATCGAGTTTGGGCGCGTTTGGCGCGGCTGCGTGAGAGCAAAGTCGGGAATGCTCAGTACGTTTTCTTCAAAGACAGGTAATAGACTGCCTGCCGGGGATCGTTGTAGAAACTGTAGCCGCCGGACAGGTTCGCGGCGCCTCCGGCCACGAACGGCGGGCGCGTGTCGAAAAGGTTGTTGACGCCGGCGTTCAGCGTAAGGCCATCGGTGAGCGCGTCGAACCGGGAGCGGTTTCGGTTGCGCAGGGTGAAACGGTAGCTCGCCTGAACGTCGAACTCGACGGATGCGTCGATCCTGGATCCGTTGATGTCCTCGAATCCGACCGGACTCGCGTAAGAGTGAACATAGCGCGCGGTTATACCCGCCCCGAACCGGCTCGAGTCCCAATAAACGCTCATGAAGCCCTTGTAGCGGAGGGGCGCGTTGAGCTGCTGATACGGCTGGTTGACGAACTCAGTCAGGGGACCGGCGACCGCGAGCTGCTGTTGGAAGGAAAAGACGGCGGTGCCCGCGGCGGTGATCTGGAGGTCTCCCCCGTGCAGTGGTCGCGTGTAGGAGGCGGCCAGGTCCAGTCCTTCGGTCTCGAGCCGCGTCGCGTTGACGTTGCTCGTATTGATGGCGGTCACGAGGCCGACGCCATTCGGCGCGTTGGGCTCCGGCGCCGCCCGGGTGACGCGGCCGGGAAAGACGGTCTCGTTTTGCAGGAGGGTCGCGGCGGAGAGGGACGCGATGTTGTCCTCTTTTTCGATGCGGTAGTAGTCCAGGCTGAACCGCAGGCCCGGGAGGGCGCGGGGCTGGAGGATGAGGCCGAGATTCACCGCCTCCGATTTTTCGGGCTCGAGCTCCGGATTTCCGCCGCCCGTCTGGATGACGCCGCCGTACGACTGGCCTCGCCGCGGGTCCGTGATCGTAACAGGGTTGGCGCCCGGAGGGCTGCGAACGAGCTCCGAAAAATACGGCGGCTGGAAGCCCGTGCCCCAGCTCGCGCGGAGGGTGAGGAAATCGGCGGGCTTCACCTTGAAGCCCACCTGCGGATCAAGGGAGTGGCCAAAGTCGTTGAACGACTCGTACCGGGCGGCGAGATGAAGTTCGAGTGTCCGGAGGAGAGCGCCGTCCTTGAGGAGCGGGAGGGTTGTTTCCACAAAGCCCGAGGCCACCGTTCGCGAATCGCTCGCCCCCAAAAAGCTCCGGACGGGCGCGGCGAAGGAGGTGACGGTGAAATTCTGATTGCGGAAGATCGACTCGGACCGACTCTCGAATCCAGCCGACAGTCGCCAGGGACCCGCGGCCGTTTCCCGCAGCGTGCCGGTCGTTCTCAGGTTGGCCGTGGCCGAGTCGCTCAGGCGCCGGCCGTCGTTCACTTCCCACAGCCGGTCGATGAGATCGGCGCGGTTGCCGGCGCCGACGCCGAAGTCGATGAAGGGATTGTAGTACACGCCGGCGAATCCCGGCAAGGCGCCGTTCACGGCTTGCTGCAGGCTCGTCCCATTGAAGCTGGCGGTAGCGAAGCCAAAGGCAAAGCGTCCGTACGACACGTCGGCGGTCCATTTCCAGTCCTCGAGCGTGAGCTCCAGCGCGAGGAGGTAGCGCTGGTTCTTCGAACGGTTGTCGTCGGAAAACTGCGGCAGCCGGAAGACGTCCGTCGGATAAAACTGGGCTCGCACGGGAATCGTGAACGGCGAAAAAGGGTTTGCGCTCGGCACGGTCGCCGAGGCGGCGGTGCGCGAGCCGATGTTCACGAGCGTCAGTTCGCCGTAGTTGGCCTCGCCCGACAACCGCAGCCGGTCACTTAGCTGGTGATGGCCGAACAGGTTGAGGTTGTGCCGACGCATCGCGGCGACGAGGTCAATCTGGTCCCCGTTGGCCTGGTTGTTGAGGGCAAACCGGCCGGCATTGGCCAGGCCGTAGCTGAAACCGGTGACGGGGGCAAAAACTCCGTTTCCGGCGTAGCCCCGCGGCGCCGAGACGAACGGCCCGTACCCGGGAATCGCGGAGCCGTAGGTCGTGTGGCTGATGTTCGCCAGGTCCGCAGGCGGCGGATTGGGCCCGGCGTCGATGACCGACCGGTGTTTCGCCACCAGTTCGTCGCGCAGGCGGGTCGAGTAGCCGCGGTCGGCCTGGCGCATCGAGTTCTGGTCCCGGAAACTGAGTGTGAGGAGGAGGTTCGACCGGCCCGAATTGAAACCAACTCCGTAGGCCAGGGTCGCGTCCTC
Organism: Verrucomicrobiota bacterium; assembly: GCA_016871595.1. Lineage (GTDB taxonomy): Bacteria > Verrucomicrobiota > Verrucomicrobiia > Opitutales > Opitutaceae > ER46. Next base: position 1,132 of record VHCY01000069.1, on the reverse strand, counting down.
CTCCTGGGTGTCGCTGTCGAAGGTGTTCCCGTACCGGGCGCTCACCTCCGCGCCGATGTAGGAGCTTTTGAGGACCAGATTGATGACGCCGGCCGTGGCTGACGATCCATAGAGCGCGGAGGCCGACGAGGGGAGAAACTCGATCCGCTCGATGGCCGACAGGGGAATCGTGTTCAGGTCGAACTGGTTCGAGGCGGCCCCGAGCGCCTGGAACGTCGCCCCTCGGCGCCCGTTGACAAGGACCAGCGTGTCTTTGGGGCTCAAGCCCCGCAGGGTGATGGCGCTGATCTGAGCCGACGCGTTCTGTCCCATGCCCGCGCGCTGTCCGAAACTCGCGGTCAGCGTGTTCTGGGGGAGCCGGCGGGTGAACTCCTCGAGGGTGGAGGCGCCGCTCCGCTCGATTGTACGGCGGTCGATCGCGATGAAGGGCAGCGTGTCGTCCGGCGAACGGGGGAGATCGAGGTTGCGCGATCCGTAGGGCCGCTCCGTCACCACAAAGTCATCCAGCGCCAGCACGGGATCGCCCGCGTTCGCCGTCCGGTCGTTTTCCGGACGGCGGGACGGGTTTTTTGCTTCGCCTTCGTTCGCCGGCCGCACCGCGAAGACCCCGTTCTTTTTACCCTGTTCGACCACGAGGCCCGTGTCGCGAAGCATGGCGTCGATCGCCTCCCGCGGCGTCATTTCCCCTTTCACCCCGCGGGTCCGCACGGTCCGTCCCACGCTGTCGGGGATCAAGACTTCCGTTCCTGACTGCCGGGCGAACGCCTTCAGCGCGTTGACCGCGAGGTCGGAGGGAAGATCGAACGTCCGCTTCGTCTCGGCGGCAGTGGCGGGGAAGATGAGGACGCAGGCGAGCGCCAGGTGCAGGAGCCAGGCCCGGCGTGGGAGAAAAACGGGGTGAGAGGTCATGTCGGTGCGCGAGGCCCGGCCCAAAGGGAGCGGGAGGGGCGCGCACAGGGGAAGTCGCCGGCCGGGCGAAAACCCATGACAGGAATCGACGGCGGGGCCTCGATTTTTTACCGCCCTGCCAAAATGCTAGCGGCCGAGCGACAGGCGCACCGTTCGGTCGCCCTGCTGCTGCGCGCGCACGCCGAAACTCATTTCCAGGGCCTCGACGAAGCCGTCGCCATTG
>VHCY01000068.1 GCA_016871595.1 Verrucomicrobiota bacterium | reverse complement strand
TCGTCTGGGACGACGGCGGTGAGTCCTACTTCCAGCCGGAGCGCCTGCGGGCGGCCTCCCCGAGCGCGGCCAACCAGGGGGAACGGGACATTCTGGGCAACCGGTACGGCGGGGACGGGCCGCGGCAGTTCCCCGGGGTGAAGGTCACGGGCTGGGAACGCGTGGGCAATTACGCGCTGCGCTTCGAGTTCAGCGACGGCCACCGCACCGGGTTGTACACCTACGACTACCTGCGGGACCTGCCGCCCGGGGCCCGGGGCCCAGCAAAGGGTTGCCACCGCCGGGCGCGCCCGGCTTCCTCCGGGTTTCCGATGAGCCAGCCCGCCTTCCCTCCCCGCACCACGACGGCCGAGATCGAGCTCGGCCGGACCCTGCAGCCCAAGTTCGGGCCCGACGGCCTGATCCCGTGCATCACGCAGGACGCGCACAGCGGCGAGGTGCTGATGTTCGCCTTTATGAACGCGGAGTCCCTCGCCCACACCCTGCGCACGCGGAAGGCGACCTACTGGAGCCGCTCGCGCCGGAAGCTCTGGGTGAAGGGCGAGGAGTCGGGGAACACGCAGGAGGTGCGTGAGCTCCGCACGGACTGCGACCAGGACGTGCTGCTGCTGAAGGTCGAGCAGCGCGGAGCCGCCAACGCGAGCTGCCACAACGGCTACCGTTCCTGCTTTTACCGGCGCCTCACGGACCTCGAAGCCGCGGCGGCCGGCGCGCCCGCGCTCGAGTTCACCGGAGAGCGCCTCTTCGACCCGGCGCTCGTCTACAAGCGTCCCTGAGCCCGCGATGAGCCCGCTGGAAACGGCGTTCGACCCGGAGCGCTTCCGGCGCGAGGGACACGCGGTGGTCGACCTGCTGGCCGGCCTGCTGGCGGACGCGCAGGCGCGGCGCGGGCCCGTGCTGCCCCCGGTGGATCCCGCCGGCGAACTCGCGCACTGGCGGCGGAAGATGTCCGAGCCGCCCGGCGCGCTGGTGGACTTCCTGCGGGAGTTCGCCGCCCGCTCGATCCAGCTGCACCACCCGCGCTACGTGGGCCACCAGGTCTGCACGCCCGCCCCGGAGGCGGCGCTGGCCGGCCTCGCCAGCGAGCTCCTCAACAACGCGATGGGGGTCTACGAGATGGGCCCGGCCGCCAACGCCCTCGAGCGCTGGGTGGTCGAGGCCACCGCCGGGCTCCTCGGCTGGCCCACGGGCGCCGGCTTCCTCACCTCGGGCGGCACCCTCGCCAACCTCACCGCGCTCCTCGCGGCGCGCAACCGACGCCTCGGACCCGACGCCCTCGAGCGCGGCACCGTCCCCGACTGGGCCGTGATCGCGTCGGAAGAAAGCCATTACTGCACGGCCCGCGCCGTGCAGGTGATGGGCGGCGGGCGCGGGGGGCTCGTCACCGTGCCCACCGACGCGCGCTTCAAGCTCCGGCCGGAGCTGCTCCCCGGGGCCCTCGCCGAGGCACACCGGCGCGGCCGCCGCCCCTTCGCGGTGGTGGCCTCCGCCTGCTCCACCTCGACCGGCAGCTACGACGACATCGGAGCGATCGCCGACTTCTGCGCGGGGCACGGGCTCTGGCTGCACGTGGACGGCGCCCACGGGGCGGCCGCCGCCTTCTGCCCGGAGCTGCGGGGGCGCCTCGCGGGGATCGAGCGCGCCGACTCCGCGGTGGTGGACTTCCACAAGCTGCTGCTCAACCCCGCCCTCGCCACCGCCGTGCTGTTCCGCCAGCCGGGCGACGCGTGGGCCGCGTTCAACCAGGAGGCGCAGTACCTGTTCGACCCCAGCGCGGAGGAACCGTGGTGGGACAGTGGCCGCCGCACCTTCGAGTGCACCAAGCTCAGCCTCAGCCTGCGCATCGCCGCACTCTGGCGCGGCGGCAATTCCGCGCTGTTCGCGGAGCACGTGCGGCGGGCCCACCGCCTCGCCCGCGACTTCGCCGGCCTCATCCGGGAACGGCCCGGCTTCGAGGTCGCGGTGGAACCCGAGTCCAACATCGTCTGCTTCCGGCGCACGCTCCCCGGCGCGGAACCCGCGGCGGTGGACGCCCTGAACGAGCGGGCCCGCGCGCGGATCCTCGCGGACGGGAGCCACTACCTGGTGCAGACCACCCTCCGCGGCCGCCGCTGGCTGCGCACCGCGCTGATGAATCCCCTGACGACCCTCGCGGACCTCGCGGCGCTGCTCGACGCGGTGGAGCGGGAGTCCGCCGCCTAGCCCCGCGCGCCGCGCGCCAGCCCGCGCTCGCTGGCCCGGGCGAATTCCAGCATCCGCCGGAATTCCTCCGTGCCGGCGTCGGGATCCGCCGCCATCCGCTCCAGCGCCTGGGTGCGGTTGAGGCCCTCGCGGTAAAGCAGCCGGTGGATGCGCTTCACGCGCTCCAGCTGCTCCGCGGAGAAGCCGCGCCGCTCCAGCCCCACCCGGTTCACCGCCCGCACCTCGGCCGGCGTGCCGTCGGCGAGGCAGTAGGGCGGGAGGTCGTGGACCAGCTTGGCCGTGGCCGAGAGCATCGCGTGGGCGCCGAGGCGGCAGAACTGGTGCACCCCGCCGTAACCGCCCACCACCACGTGATCCTCGACCACCACGTGCCCGGCGAGCACCGCCCCGTTGCTCATCACGATGTGGTTCCTGAGGACGCAGTCGTGGGCCACGTGGCACGCGGCGAGCAGCACGTTGTCCGAGCCCACCCGGGTCAGGTCCCCGTCGCGCGTGGCGGCGTGGAGGGTCACGTACTCCCGGAAGACGTTGCGGTCCCCGACGCGCAGCCCGGGCTTCCCGCCGGCGAACTTCAGGTCCTGCGTGCGCCCGCCAAGGCAGGCGTAGGGGAAAACCTCGCACGCGGAACCGAGCCAGGTGTTGCCCTCGACCGAGGCGTGGTGGTGCAGGCGCGTCCGGTCCCCGAGCACCACCTCCGGCCCGACGTACGCGTAGGCCCCGACCTCGACGTCCACGCCAAGGCGGGCGCCGGGTTCGATGATCGCCGTGGGATGGATCCGGCCCGCCATCCTACTCCTCCCCCTCCTCGACCACCGCGAACATCAGCTCCGCGGAGGACACGACCTGGCCGCCGACCGTGCAGTTGCACTCGGCTGCGGCCAGCTTGTCGCCCCGGACCTTGGTGATCTTGGCATTGATGATGATCTGGTCCCCGGGACGCACCGGGCGGCGGAACTTCACCTTGTCCGCGCTCATAAAGAAGGCGGTCTTCCCGCCGTTGCCCGTGCGCCGGAGCATCACGATGCCGGCGGCCTGCGCCATCGCCTCGAGCTGGAGGACCCCGGGCATCACCGGATTGGAAGGGAAATGCCCGGTGAAGTAGGGCTCGTTGATGGTCACGTTCTTGATCGCGACCAGCTCGTCGTTGCCGATGAACTCCAGCACCCGGTCGAGCATCACGAACGGGTAGCGGTGCGGGATGGTGTCGAGGATCCGCCGGATATCCAGGGAGGTCTCCGTGGGCAGCACCGTCGCCGGCCGCGCCTTGCGCTTGGGGCCCTTGCGGCGCTCGTCCAGCTTGGCGGCGAGGGCCTTGGTCAGCTCGGCGTTGATCGCGTGTCCCGGGCGGGTCGCGACGATGTGCGCCTTCAGCGGCAGCCCGAGCAGCGAGAGGTCCCCGATGAGGTCGAGGATCTTGTGCCGCACGAACTCGTCGGCGAAGCGCAGCGGCTCCTTCGAGATGATCTTGTCGCCCCGGATCACCACTGCGCAGTCGAGCGAGCCGCCCTTGATCTTGCCCAGCTTCAACAGCGACTCGATGTCCTCGTAGACCGTGAAGGTGCGCGCCGCCGCCACCTGGGTCATGTAGACGTCCGGGTCGATCGTCAGGGACAGGTGCTGGGTGTGGATGCCGCGGTCATCGGCGGAGGTGCAGGACACCTTGAACTGGTCGCAAGGCAGCGCGATGACCGAGGAGTTACCGCGGGTGACCGACACCGGGGCATCGAGCTCGAAGTACTCGCGGTCCGCCTCCTGCTCCACCGGCTCGCCTTGGAGGATGAGGTTCACGAAGGGCCGCGCCGAGCCGTCGAGGATGGGGGGCTCCGAGGCGTTCATCTCGACCACCGCGTTGTCGATCCCGCAGCCCGCGAGCGCGCTCAACACATGCTCCACGGTGTGGATCTTGGCGTGGCCTGACTGGATGGTGGTGGCGCGGACGAGATCCGTGACGAGGTCCACCCGCGGCCGCAGCTCGGGGTTGCCGTTAAGGTCGATCCGGCGGAACACGATGCCGGAGCCCGTCGGCGCCGGCCGGAGGGTCAGGGTGACGTTCTCCCCCGTGTGGAGCGCATTGCCTTGGATGGAAACCTCCCGCGCGAGGGTGCGTTGCTTCATGGCTGAACCGTCAGCTTCCGGTCAGCGGCCCGGGCAGCGCAAGCGCGGAGATGCGCCGCCCGCGGCCTTGACAGCGGCGAAGGGCCGACCCCAACCTCGTTCCCTTTAACCCGTTCTCCCCCCGTCCGCGAGACCCTCCCGCCATGCCCGCAGCCAACGACATCCGCAAAGGCCAAGTCATCAAGTTCAACGGCGAGCCCCATCTCGTCATGGAGACCCAGCACCGCACGCCCGGCAACCTGCGTGCGTTCGTGCAGATCAAGATGCGGAACCTCAGGTACGGCAAGGCGTTGGACCAGCGCTTCGCCTCCACCGACACGATCGAGGTGCTGCCCACCGACCGGAAGACGCTCGAGTTCAGCTACGCCGACCGCGGCACGTACGCGTTCATGGACAATGACACGTTCGAGCAGATCGAGCTCACGGAGACCCAGCTTGGCGACGTGAAGAACTACCTCGCCGCCGGCGGCAAGGTGGACGTGCTCTTCGTGGACGAACGCCCGCTGTCGGTCGACGTCCCGGCCGCCGTCGCCCTGAAGGTGATCGAGTCGGCCGACGGCGTGAAGGGCGACACGGCGAGCAACGTCCAGAAGCCGGCCAAGCTCGAGACCGGCTTGGTCGTGCAAGTTCCCCTCTTCATCAAGGAAGGCGAAGTGATCCGCGTCAGCACGGTCGACGGCAGCTACCTCGGCCGCGTCTGAGGCGGCCCGGAAGGCCCGGGCTCCGGCCGTTCAGACCGCCCGGGCCCAGAGCACCTTCAGGTAACGGCTCTCCAGGCAATTGGAGTACACCGGATGGTCGGGCCCGGCCCCGGTCCGGTCCAGGAACTGCAGGCGCCGGTCCTGCCGGTGGGCAGCCTTGATCACGTGCGCCTCGAAGTCCTCGAGGGAAAGCAGGCCGGAGCACGAGCAGGTGACAAAGATGCCGCCGGGGCGGACCAGGGACAGGGCGAGCAGGTTCAGGTCCTCGTACTTCTGCCGTCCCTCCCAGTTGCCGTGGTCCTCGCGGGTGAAGATGAACTTGGGCGGATCCAGCACCACGACGTCCCACTTCTCCCCGTTGGCCTGCATCTGCCGGGCATAGGCGAAGGCGTCCGCGTGGACGAGCTTGAGGCGGGCCTGGTTGAGGTTCGCGTTGCGCCGCGCCTGGGCGATCGCCACCTCGTCGAGGTCCACGCTGGTCACCTCGTCCGCGCCGCCGGTCAGCTTGGCGTTCAGGGAGAACCCGCCGGTGTAGCAGCAGAGGTCGAGCACGCGGGCCCCGGAGGTGAAACGGGCGAGGGCGCGCCGGTTGTCCCGCTGGTCGCAGAAGAAGCCGGTCTTGTGCCCGCCGGCGAAGTCCACCTCGTACCGGAGGCCGTGCTCGCGGATGCGGACGGCGGCCGGCGCGGCGGCATTGGTCTCCTTGAACAGGGAGGGCTTGATCCCCTCGAGGCTGCCGAGGTCGTGGTCCACGTGGACGCGCGCGTGGCGGGTGCCGGCCAGCTCGTGCAGGAGCGGCAGCCAGCCCGGCAGGCGTTGGGCGATGCCGAGGCTGTAGACCTCGCACAGGAGCGTGTCCCCGTAGCGGTCGACGGTGAGGCCGCTGAGACCGTCGCCGTCCGAATTGATCAGGCGGTAGGCCTCCGTGGTCTCGTCGAGCCGGAAGAGGGTGCGGCGCAACTCCACGGCCCGGCGCAGCGCGCCCTCAAAGTAGGCCTCGTTCACCGGCTCCGGGGAATGGCAGACCACGCGGAGGGGGATCTTGGCGCGGGGGTTGTAGAGTCCGGCGCCGGCGGGCCGGCCCTGCTTGTCGAAGACGTTGACCAGATCCCCCGGGCGGGCGTCCGGCGAGACCTGCCCCAGCAACCGCGGGAAGATCGCCGGCTGGAAGGTGAAGTACTTCAATTGGGCCCAGGGACGGGGCCAGCTGGAGCGATCGACGGGCGGCGGCGGGGCGGCGGGCGGGTTTTCCACCGGCAGAGTGAGGGCGACGGCGGACCGGGGCGCCAAACAAAAAGCCGGGCCTCGTGGCCCGGCTTGACTCGGTTCCCGGGCCCGCGGAGGCCTCAGGCGACGCGCTCGACGATCAGCGGCGGCGGCGTGGGCCGCTTGGGCGCGAGGCGGTAGGCATTCTTGAAGTACTCCAGCGCCTGCTCGAGCTTCGACTCGTCGTTGTAATGGATCATCATCAGCGGCTCGCCCTGCTTGACCTGCGTGCCGACCTTCTTGACCTCCGAGACCCCCACCGAGTGGTCCACCTTCGGGTGATGCTCTTCGCGGCCCGCGCCGAGCAGGTGCACGCCCCGGGCGATCATCGCCGCGTTGATGGTGTGGACGTAGCCGCGCTTCGGCGCCGGGAGCTTCCGGATGTGGCGCGCGGCCGGGAACTTTTCGGGATGATCGATGAAGGCGGTGTCGCCGCCCTGAGCCTTGACCAGCTCCTTGAGCTTCTCGAGGGCGGAACCGTCGGTCAGGTGGCGCTGCACCGTCTGCTTGGCCGAGAGCGTCGACCCGGCGACCCCGGCGAGCCGCACGATCTCCATCCCGAGCTTGAGCACGAGCTCCTTCAAATCCTCCGGCCCCTGGCCCTTGAGGAGCTGGATCGCCTCCTTTACCTCCAGGGAGGTCCCGACGGTGTCGCCGAGGGGCTGGTTCATATCGGTCACCAGCGCGACGCACCGGCGCTTCATCGAGCGGCCGACGCGGGTCATCGAACGAGCGAGCTGCTTGGCCTGCTCCAAGTCCTTGATGAATGAGCCGTTGCCCCACTTCACGTCGATCACGAGTCCTTCGGAGCCCTCGGCGAGCTTCTTGGACAGGACGCTCCCGGTGATGAGGGGCAGGCTGGGGATGGTGCCGGTCTCCTTGCGCAGCTCGTAGAACTTGGCGTCGGCCGGGGCGAGGTCTTCGGTCTGCGCGATGATGGCCCCGCCGATGCGGCCGAGTTGGGCGGCGAACTGCTCGGCGGACTGCTGGCCCTTGAAGCCGGGGATGGAGCCCAGCTTGTCGAGCGTGTTGATCACGTAGTCGTGCTCCACGCCGCACATCATCGGGACCACGACGCCCGACGCCATCGCGAGCGGCACCAGCACGAGGGAGGTCTTGTCGCCGACGCCGCCGGTGGAGTACTTGTCGATCTTGGGCTTGGCGATGTGGGAGAGGTCGATCACCTCGCCGGAGAGCATCATCTCCTCGGTCAGGTCGGCGGTCTCCTGGGCGGACATCCCGGAGAAGTAGATGGCCATCGCCAGCGCGGCCAACTGGTGCTGGGGCATCTCCCCATCGAGGGTGCTGTCGATGATGTAGCGGATCTCCTCCTGCGTGAATTCACCCCCGTCGCGTTTCTTTTCGATCAGGAAATTGAACGAGGGCTTGATGAAGCGGCGGGTGGGAATGTTGCGTTTGCTGCTCATAAGGAAAAGATTGGGACGCACCTCGCGCCTACGGGTGACCGCCGGCGGCGGAAAATCGTTTGAGGCAAGCAGCTTAAGCCCAAAAGTCGAGCTTAAACTCCCGGGGGTAAACCCGCCCCCACACCGTTGCCCGACCGCTCGCGCGGGCGTCCGGCGCCCCGGATTTGCACTTGCCTCGGACGGCCTCGCCCGGCCCTCTCGGGGACCCTCCCGCCCGGGTCTCCCTGCCCGCGACGGGTGTTCCGCTACCCACCCAAGTCAGCCACCAATGAACCCTCGCTCCCTGTCCCTCCGGGCCCGACCGGCCCGCACCCTCCGATTGGCCTGCCTGCTGGCCACCCTCGCCGCGGGTGGCGCCCTGACCCTGCCCGCCCCCGCCCTCGCCGCCGAGCGCGTGGCCGCCGCGGGGGTCGTGAGCGGCATCGTCACCAACAAGGCCACCGGCAACGGCCTGATCGGCGCCCGCGCCGAGATCCCCGCCCTGAACCTTTCCGCCCTGGTCGACCAGACCGGTCGCTACCTGATCAGCGGCGTGCCCGCGGGCACCCACGAGTTGGTCGTCTCCTACACCGGACTGGACACCCAGAGGATCTCCCTGACCGTCACCGCGGGCCAGACCGCGGTGCGGGACTTCGAGCTGACCAGCACCGTGCTGATGCTCGACACCTTCAAGGTCACCTCCGACAAGGCCGGCCTGTCCTCCGCGCTCACCCAGCAGCGCAACGCGGACAACCTCAAGAACGTCGCGTCGATGGACGCGCTGGTCGATCTCCCCAATATGAACGCCACCGAGCTGGCGATCCGCCTCCCCGGCGTCGCCTTCGGCAACCCGGGCGACGAGGTGGTCGAGGTCATCAGCGTGCGCGGGATGGGCGCCGGGATGAGCTCCATCACCATCGACGGCGGCGGGATGTCCTCCTTCAGCGCCCAGAACCGCAATACCCGGATGACCGCCTTCACCGGCGCGATGTTCGAGTCCCTTGAGGTGGTCAAGGGCCAGACGCCCGACAAGCCGGTCGACTCGCTCGGCGGCGGCGTGAACTTCAAGACCCGCTCGCCCCTCTCGATGCGCGAGAAGCGCCGCGTGACGCTGAACTTCACCGCCCGGATGGCCCCGTGGTTCACCGAGCAGGTGCCGATCCGCGAGCAGCGCCGCACGCACGCCCTGATGAACGCCTCGTACATCGAGAAGTTCGCCGTCTTCGGCAGCAAGACCGAGAACCTCGCCGTGTCGGTCAACGCCTTCTACTCCGAGAACGCCTTCGGCTTCTTCCGCACCCAGCGCGATTACCAGCAGACCAATGTCCAGCCGGCCTTCGTCTGGGATTACCGCACGACGGACAACTACAACAACCGCAAGCAGCGCAGCCTGAACACGAAGTGGGACTACCGCTTCGACCAGAACAACCTGATCAAGCTGAACCTGATCTACAACGACGCGCCGGAGCCGATGCGCCGCCAGTACCAGCAGCGCGCCTTCGCCGGCAGCCAGACCACGGTGCCCAACGCTACCACCACGGGCGTAGTCCCGGGCTGGACGGACCGCATCACCACGGTGCGCGCCGTGCCCACCGCGGCCAACGCAACCTCCTCCACGACCGCGCCGGCGCTGATCGACGTCACCTCCACCCTCATCAACCGCGACCAGCGCCTGCGGCATATGGATCTCGCGGGTGAGCACGTGCTCGGCCGCCTCGACATCGAGTGGGCCGCGCTCTGGAGCCGCACCCGTTACCGGACCCTCGGTGCCGAGGCCGGGCTGGTGAACCGCATCGGCAACGTGCCCTTCACCGGCCCCGATGGCAGCCCGGGCAGCGCCACCAACAACGTGCGCGGCCCGAACGGTGAGACCGGCGTGGGTTGGATCCTCGACCGCACCCAGAGCGACCTCTATCCCCGCTTCATCCAGAACGGCGGCTTGGACTTCACCAATCCCGCCAACTACCGCCCGTCCGTCAACGGCCTGACCTCGAACTCCGGCAACCTCGATATCGACCTGATCAAGGAGGCCCGTGCCCACTTCAAGTACAAGCTGCCCTTCGAGGCCTTCTCCGCCTTCCTCAAGTCCGGCGGCCAGATCCGCGACCATACGGTCGAGCTCGAACGCCGCGGCCGCCGCTGGAACTACCTCGGCACCACCGCCTTGCCCACCGACCCCTCGATCCTCCTCTGGGACAAGGTCAAGACGGGCCGCAACCTCCCGATCTGGGACGCCGCCCCGTTCATCCAGAACGGCCAGCCGACCAACCCCGCCCTCTGGCGCGAGGACATCTACTTCCGCGAGCAGAACCGCCTCGCCAACTCGAACAAGGTCAATGAGGTCATCACGGGCTACTACCTGATGACCCAGGGCCGCGTCGGCCGCACGGGCTTCCTCGCCGGCGTCCGCCGCGAGGTCACCGAGACCGAGGGCATCTCCCGCATCCGCGCCCGCGTCCTCAGCAACGCGGCCCAGCAGGCGGCCGACCCGATCGGCTCCGCCCAGCGCGACTACGAAGACGCCTACCTCAACAAGGGTAAGTACGGCCAGAACTTCCCCAGCATCCACCTGTGGCGCGACCTCACCGCCAACCTGAAGCTGCGCGGCGCCTGGACCACCGGCTTCGGCCGCCCCTCGCTCGCCAACGCCCTGCCCAACTTCTCGTTCAGCGACACCAACCAGACGGTGTCCATCGGCAACCCCGCCCTGCTCCCGCAGCAGGCGAAGAACTGGGACTTCAGCCTCGAGTACTACTTCGAGCCGGCCGGCAGCTTCTCCGTGGGCTGGTTCCACAAGACCATCAGCGACTTCATCGTGGGCGCCCGCGAGACCGGCACGGTCGGCGTCGGCAACGACAACGGCTTCGAGGGCCAGTTCGAGGGCTACAAGATCCTCCAGTCGGTCAACGCCGGCACCGCCATCGCGCAGGGCTGGGAGTTCGCGTACCAGCAGCAGTTCCGCTTCCTGCCGGGCCTGCTCCGCACCCTGCGCCTGAACGCGAATATGACGCTGATCAACGCCCACGGCGACTTCGGCGGGACCGCCTACCTCTCGAACGGCCAGATCAACGGCTTCATCCCGCGCACCGGCAATGTCTCGGTCTCGTGGGATTACCGGAAGTTCGGCGTTTCCGTGAGCTACAACTACACCAGCAAGAGCATCCGCAACGCGTTCAACGTGGCCCAGCCCTCGCGCAACCTATACCTCAACGCGCGTGAACTGGTGAACCTGAACCTGCGCTACCAGCTCCGCTCCAACGTCACCGCGACCTTCGGGGTCGCGAACCTGTTCAACGAGCCGCAGATTTACTACCGCGGCATCCCCGACCAGCTGGAGACCTTCCTGATGCAGGGCACCACCATCACGGCCGGCATCGAGGGCCGCTTCTGAACCTGACTCCCCCGACAATGAAAAAACTGCTGCTCCTCCTCGCCGCGGGCGTGCTCCTCCACGGGGCCGCCTTCGCCGCCGATCCCGAAAAGAAGGCCGCCAAGAAGGGCTCCGCCCCCGCGGCCAAGGCCACCGCCCCCACCTCCGTGATCCACGTGGTCACGGTCTCGTGGAAGGCCGGCACCACCCCGGAACAAATCAAGGCCGCCCTCGACGGCGCCCACCAGCTGCCCGCCGCCTACAAGGGCATCACGCGCGTCTGGACCAAGACCATCAAGGCCCAGGGCGAGCGCACCCACGCCATCGTGATGGAGTTCGCCAGCGAGCAGGCCCTGAAGGACTACGCCAACAGCGAGGCCCAGAAGGAGTGGTACAAGGCCTACCTGCCCATCCGCGAGCGCAGCACGACCTTCGACATCACCAACTGACCCGCGCCCGTTCCGGGCGGTCAGTTCACCGAGGCGCCCCCCGGGGCGCCTCTTTTTTTGCCCGCGCGCCTCCCGACGGTCTGCCTCCAGTGTGCCTACAGTGTGCCTCCAATCCTCCTGCTTAGGCTGACGCAGGCTGCGGGCGGCTGCCGCGCCGGCTTTGACCTCGCGCCCCGGCCAGCCACGCTCGGGGGATGAACCTTCGCTCGGCCCTCGCGCTCCCGCTCTTCCTCCTCGCGACGTTCCTCGCCGGCGGGATCGGTTCCTGGGCCACGTTCGAGAACGTGCGCGCGTGGTACCCGACGCTGGTGAAGCCCGCGTGGAATCCCCCCGCGTGGGTCTTCGGGCCGGTCTGGACCACCCTGTACGTGCTGATGTCCATCGCGGTGTGGCGCGTCTGGCGGCGGCGGGAGGGCGCAGCGGCCCTCCGGCTGGCGCTGGCCTACGGCGGTCACCTCGTGCTGAACGCCCTCTGGTCCGTCCTGTTCTTCGGCCTCCGCAGCCCCGCCCTCGCGCTGGTCGAGATCCTCGTGCTGTGGGGCGTCCTCGCCGCCTTCCAGCGCCTGCTCTGGCGGGAGGACCGCCTCGCCGGGGCCCTCTGGGCCCCCTACCTGCTCTGGGTCAGCTTCGCCACGGCGCTGAACGCGACGCTCTGGTGGCTAAACCGGGGCTGAGCCGGACTCATTCAGTTGGCGGCTGAGCAGCGGGGCGAGATGGCGAGCCGATTTCGGTCGAGGAAGCCCGACGCCTACCCGAAGGGTATGTGGAGCGGCTGACGCAAACCGAAAGGGGCCGTCGAATCGCCTCGGGGCGACCCGACCAACTGAATGAGTCCGGCTGAGCCGGCGGAAAAAGGATTGCGACGCGCGCCCGAAGGTTTCCATCCATCGCGAAGCTGGATCCGGTCACCCGGGACGGCGCGGCGGAGCGCCTCGCGGAGGGCGGCGGGGGAATCGACCCGAACACGCTTCTCGGCGGCACCGAGGAAGACGGGCAGCACGAGGGCGAGGAGGAGACAGGACGAGAATTTTCCCATAGGCAGGGCCCCGGCGGAGGGAAGAACGCGAAACGCGCCTTGAGGCCCAACCGAGGATCGGAGCCAAGCCCGCCGTCGCCCGCCTTGTCAACGCGGTCACGCCGCGGGCAATCGGCTTGAGCCGCCCGGGCCTTCTGCCCTTGCTTGCCGCCCGCAAGCTGCACTACCCCCCCGAACGATGCCCTGCCTTCCCTTGATCCCGGCCCTGCGTTCTTCCCTCACCCGTCTGGTCCCCGGCCTTGCCGGCGTGCTGCTGACCCTGCTGACGGCGGTGGGCGCCTTGGCGCAGGCCGCGCCGGGGTCCATCGAGGGCCGCGTCGTGAACGCCCGCACCGGGGAATTCCTGGAGGGCGCACGCGTGCGGCTCGGTCCCGCCGGCGTGGAGGCCTTTTCCGATTCGGGCGGCTTCTACCAGCTGGCGCCCGTGCCGGCCGGGCCGGCCCAAGTCTCGGTCTTTTACACCGGCCTGCCGTCGGTGACCCTGCAGGTGCAGGTGACCGCGGGCCAGCCGGCGCGGCTCGACGTCTCCCTCGGGGGCAGCGCGGTGCAGCTGGACGCGTTCCGGGTGGCGACCAGCCGGGAGATGGACGCCTCGGCGCTCGCCATCAACGAGCAGCGCTTCGCCTCGAACATCAAGAACGTGCTCTCGACGGAGGAGTTCGGGAACGTCGCCGAGGGCAACGTGGCCGAGTTCCTGAAGTTCCTGCCCGGCGTGACGATCGATTACACCGGCGGCAACGCCCGCGAGATCTCGATCAACGGCGTG
>VHCY01000067.1 GCA_016871595.1 Verrucomicrobiota bacterium | reverse complement strand
TCGAGCCGTAGAGCACCATCGTCCGGTCGAGCAGCGGGCCGCCGTCCTCGCGCGTCGCCTTCAGGTCGGTGAGCAGCTTGGCCAGCAGGCGCATATGCCACTCGTCGATCCGGCGGAGCTCGCCCCGCTTCTTCTCGGATTTCCCGTGGTGGGAGAGGTTGTGGTAGCCGTCGGTCAGCGTGGCCTCCGCCAGTTCGAGCGCGGGGGTGCTCACGCCGTCGAGCATCAGGGTGATCGCGCGCGTCGAGTCGGTCTCGAAGGCGAGGCGCGCGAGGTCGTACATCACGCGCACCTTCTCCATATAGGCGGCGGGGTTGGCCGGGTCGATCGGCACGGGCACGCTGACCGCGGGCTTGGGCCGCTGCTCCCAGCCGCGGGAGGCCTGGAGCCGTTGCTCGAGCTCACGCACGCTGGTGAAATACTGGTCGAGCCGCTCCCGGTCCGGGGCGGGCAGGTCGCGGCGGAGGGAGCTCGCCTGGCCGGCCACGGCGTCGAGGATGCTGCGGCCGGTGTCGAGCCGGCGCAGTTGCGCCGTCACCTCGGCAGCCGAACCCTGGAGGAAGAGCTGGCGGAAAACGTCCGCTGCCTTGTCCTCGGGGGGGATCGCGACGCCGCTGCCGGTCCACGAGAGGCTGCGGGTGCGGGTGTTGACGCCGAGGGTTAGCGAGGGGAAGCGGGTGAGGGTGCCGATCTGTTCCGCGATGACCTGGTCGAGCGAGATGGTGTTGCGGAAGGAACTGCTGCCGGGGTGGGGGGCGGCGGTGAGGAAGCAGACATCCGCCGGGTGACCGCCGTCCACGTTCGGGTGGGAGACGCCGCTGAAGACGGAGAAATCCGCGCGGTGCTCTCCGAGCAGGCGGAGGTAGGGCGAGGCGGTGTAGCCGGCGCCGGCCTCGGTGGGGAAGAACTGGTCGGCGAGCAGGCCGAGGTTGTTGCAGATCGCGAGCATCCGCCGGGGCGCCCCGGGCGCGGGCGCGGCGCGGCCGAGCACGGGGGACATCGCCTGGAGCAGCGGCAGGGAGAGCCCGATGCCGGCGGAGCGCAGGAAAGCGCGGCGGGAGAGGGGCACACGGCTGGCGACGTAGGGGGCGCGCGACGGCTTCACGCGTCGAAAGTGGCGGGGTCGTAGGCGGGTGGCAAGCGCCCCGGGAAATTGCGTTTGCCCCGCGGGCACGCGGGGCCCACGGTGGCCCCTCGACCCGATGTCCGAAGTCCAACCCGACCAAACGCACGACCAGCACGCCGTCCGCCGCCAGAAGCTGGCCGAACTCCGCGCCGCGGGCGCCGATCCCTTCCGCGCGAGCTTCGCCCCCACGCATTCCTCCGCCCAGGCCCTTCGGGCGCACGTGGCGGGCCAGGATTACACCGTGCCGGTGGCGGTCGCGGGGCGCCTCGTGACGATCCGGGACATGGGCAAGAGCCAGTTCGTCAAGCTCCTCGACCAGGACGGCCTGATCCAGCTGTACCTCAAGCGCGACGTCGTGGGGGAGGAGGCCTACGCGGGCTTCAAGCGCCTCGACCTCGGCGACATCATCGGCGCGCAGGGCACGCTGTTCACCACGAAGTCCGGCGAGATCACGGTCAAGGTCGACCGCTTCGTGCTGCTCGCGAAGGCGCTGCGGCCCCTGCCCGAGAAGTGGCACGGGCTGAGCGACCCGGAGCAGGTCTACCGCCAGCGCTACCTCGACGTGATCGTCAACGCGGAGTCCCGCGCGCGGCTGCTGCTGCGGCCGCGGATCGTGTCCCACATCCGCCGTTTCCTCGAGGACCGCCGCTTCCTCGAGCTGGAGACGCCGGTGCTGGAGGCGACGCCGGGAGGCGCCGCGGCCCGGCCGTTCAAGACGCACCACAACGCCCTGGGCGCGGATTTCTTCCTCCGCATCGCGACCGAGCTGCGCCTGAAGCGGATGCTCGTGGGCGGATTCGACCGCGTGTTCGAGATCGGGCGCATCTTCCGCAACGAGGGCGTTTCCCGGAAGCACAACCCCGAGTTCACGATGCTTGAGGTCTACGAGGCCTACTCGGATTTCCGCGGGATGATGCGGCTGGTGCGGGAACTGCTGGAGTCGCTGGTGCGGGAGGTCGTGCGGCCCGCCGATGGCAGCCTGCGCCTGCGCCACGCGCCGAGCGGGCAGGACATTGATTTCGGCGCCCCCTGGCGCGAGGTGCGCTACAAGGACCTCATCCGCGAGGCCACGGGCGACGCCGACTGGTTCACGCGTTCCAAGGCCGAGAAGATCGCCGGCGCGGAGCGGCTCGGCCTCGGGGTCAACCCAGCGTGGGAGGAATTCGAGATCACCAACGAGATCTTCTCCAAGCGGATCGAGCCCACGCTGATCCAGCCGACCTTCGTGACCCACCTGCCCCGGGAGCTGTGCCCCCTCGCCAAACTCACACTGGACGACCCGAGCACGATCGACGTGTTCGAGCTGATCATCGGCGGGATGGAGGTCGCCCCGGCCTATTCCGAGCAGAACGACCCCGACGTGCAGCGGGAGATGTTCGAGCGTCAGGCCGGCGAGGAGCGGCAGAACATCGACCACGACTTCCTGCTCGCCCTCGAGCACGGGATGCCCCCCGCCGGCGGCATGGGCATCGGCATTGACCGGCTCTGCATCCTGCTCACCGGGGCCGAGAGCATCCGGGACGTGATCTTGTTCCCGCAGCTCCGCCCCGGGGCCGGCTGACCGCCCGCGGGCGCCGCGCGCCCGCCTCCCGATGCCCTGGTACCTCTACCTCGCCCTCCGGCAGCTTTTCCCCGCGGGGCGGCGTTTCCCGTTCTTCACCGCGATCTCGGTGCTGGGCGTGGCGTTGGGCGTCGGCGTGCTGGTCATCGTGACGAGCGTGATGGGCGGGTTCGGGCACGAGATCCGGCGGATGATCGTGCGGACCGAGGGGGAGATCCAGGTGAAGGCCAAGGGGCTGATCGAGGATCCCGCGGCGGTGCTCGCGGCGATCCGCGGCGCGCCCGGCGTGGTGGGTGCCTCGCCCTTCGTCGAGGGACCCGTGGCCGCCCTCGCGGCAAACCGGCCGGCGTTCCCGCTCCTGCGTGGTATCGACCCGCTCTCTGTCGGCAGCGTCGCGGAGCTCGGTCGTTACGTTCGCGCCGGCAGCCTCGATGAGCTGGACGATGACTCGGTGATCTTGAGCTGGCAGGTGGCCGAGCAGCTCGGCGCCGGCCTGGGAAGCCTCGTGGAGCTCTACTCGCCCCTGCTCTTCGAGCGGTTGAAACAGGACGAGGTGATCCTGCCGCGGCGCTTCCGGGTGGTGGGGCTCTTCGAGATCGGCCACCAGCACCTCGACAGCAGCCTCGCCTTCACGACGCTGCGGGCCGCGCAGGAGCTTTACGGGCTCGGCCGGGGGGTGCACGGCATCAACGTCCGCCTCGCGCCCGGACGCGACGAGGTCGCCGCCCTGCCCGGGGTCAACCGGGTACTCCCGGCGGGAATTGAGGCGCTCCCTTGGACGAGAAAGTGGGAGAGTTTCCTCTGGGTGCTTAACCTTGAGAAGACGATCACGGCCTTCCTGCTGCTCTTCATCGTCGTGATCGCAGCCTTCTCCGTCATGAGCTCGCTCCTGATCTCGGTGGTGCGCAAGACCCGTGAGATCGGCCTGCTCGGTGCGCTCGGCGCCCGCCGCCGGGACGTCGCCCTGTGCTTCTGCGCGCAGGCCTTCCTGATCGGGCTCGCGGGCACGCTTCTCGGGCTGGCCGGCGGCTTCACCGTGCTCGCTTGGCGCAACGAGCTGGTGCGGCTGATCGCCCGCGGGCTCGGGCGTGAAGAGACGCTCCGGCAGTTCTACCATTTCACCGACCTGCCGGCCCACACGCTGCCCGCGGACCTGATCCTGACGGTGGTAGCGGCGATTGTCATCTCGACCCTCGCCGGGCTCCTGCCCGCGTGGCGCGCGAGCCGGCTCAAACCCGTGGAGGCGCTGCGCAGTGAGTGACCTGATCCTCGAGGCGGGCGGCGTGGCGAAGGCCTTCGGGAGCGGATCCACGCGCATCCCGGTGCTCCGCACGGTGGATCTGGCGCTTGCGGCCGGCGAGAGTCTGGCGATCCGCGGGGAGTCCGGTTCGGGCAAATCCACGCTGCTGCACCTGCTGGCGGGCCTCGACGTCCCCGATGCCGGGTGGATCCGCTGGGGCGCCGCGGCGCCGGATCCTGCTCGCCGCAGCCGTTACCTCGGACTGGTGTTTCAGTCCTTCCATCTCGTCCCCGAACTCGACGCGCTCGGCAACGTGCTGCTCGCCGCGCGGATACTCGGCGCGCCGGACGCCGCGACGCGGCAGCGGGCGGAGTCCCTCCTCGGCCAGGTCGGACTCGCGGGCCGCGCGCGGCACCTGCCCGCCCAGCTCTCGGGGGGAGAGCGGCAGCGGGTCGCGGTCGCGCGCGCGCTCATCAACCGCCCTCGGCTGCTGCTCGCCGACGAGCCCACGGGCAACCTCGATGAGCATACGGGCGAGGCGGTCATCGACCTGCTGGTCGGTCTGTGCGCGGCCACGGGCACCGCCCTCGTGCTGGTGACCCACAACGCCGCGCACGCCGCCCGTTGCCGGGGCACCCGCACCCTCCACGAGGGCGTCCTGCGCTGAAGCGCTTTCGGATGGCGCCCAGGGAGCGAGCGGCTACGGTCCGCGGATGGTTCCCAGCAAGATCCGTTGCGGCGTCGCGGGGGTGGGCTCGCTCGGCCAGCACCACGCCCGCATCTACGCGGCGCTCCCCGGGGTGGAGTTCGTCGGCGTCTTCGACGCGGACCCGCGACGCGCGGCGGAGGTCGCCGGCCGCCACGGCGGGCGCGTGTTCGCCGACCTGGCCGCGCTGGGGGCGGCCTGCGACGCGGTCTCGGTCGTGGTGCCCACCGACCGCCACGCGGAGGTGGCGCTCCGCCTGCTGGCGGGCGGCAGCCACCTTTTGATCGAGAAACCGCTCTGCGCCTCGCTCGCGGAGGCGGAACAGGTGCTCGCGGCCGCGCGTGAGGCCGGGCGCATCGTGCAGGTCGGGCACATCGAGCATTTCAACCCGGTGATGGCGTTCCTCGAGCGGGAGATCCACCGGCCCCGCTACCTCACCGCCGAGCGGCTCGCCCCGTACCAGCCGCGCGGCACGGAGGTGGGCGTGGTGCTGGACCTGATGATCCACGACATCGGGATCGTCCTCGCGCTGATCAAGGCCCCGCTCACTCGGATCGACAGCGTGGGGATCCGGGTCCTGTCGCGGAGCGAGGACATCGCGAACGCGCGCCTGCAATTCGCGGACGGGTGCGTCGCGAACCTCAGCGCGAGCCGGATGAGCCTGAAGAAGGCCCGCGAGATCCGGATCTTCCAGGAGGACGCCTACCTCTCGCTCGATTTCATGAACCAGGCGGGGCACCTCGTGAAGCGGGAGGACCTGGTCGCCCACGCGGTCCGGGTACGCGCGGGGGACCTGAAGGGCGGCGAGGCCGTCCCGGTGCGGGAGATCCCGATCGAGAAGGGGGAGCCTCTGGCGCTCGAGCTCGCGCATTTCGTGGAGAGCGTCGCCCGGGCCAGCCAGCCCAAGGTCGGGGCGGCGCTGGGGAAGAGCGCCCTCGAGGTCGCCCTCGCGATCACCGAACAGATCCGCGCGGCGGATACCGCGCCCTAAGGCCATCTCGGTCGTGTCGCGCCCGCCCCCACCGAATTTCCCGTTGCCCCCGCCGGCGGAGGGCCGACCGGACGTGCTGGTCATCGCGGGCGAGCACTCCGGGGATGAGCACGCGGCGCGGATGGTGGCTCGGCTGCAGCGCGCAGAACCGAACCGGAAAATCGCAGCCTTGGGCGGGGAGCGTCTGTGCGGGGCTGGCGCCCAGCTGCTGCACGACCTGACATCGTCGTCGGTTGTGGGGCTGGTGGAGGTGCTGCGCAACTACGGCTACTTCCGGCGGCTGCTCGCCGCCCTCGTGGATTGGATCCGCGAACACCGGCCGCGGGTGGTGTGCCTGGTGGACTACCCCGGGCTGAACCTCCGGCTTGCCACCGCACTGCGGGAACAAGGCGTCTCGCGGGCCGGCGGCGGGGACGTGCGGGTCGTCTACTACATCTCGCCGCAGATCTGGGCCTGGAAGGCGCGGCGCCGCTTCACGATGGCGCGCGACCTCGACGCCTTGGCCGTGATCTTTCCCTTCGAGCCCGCCTGCTACGCGGACACGCCGCTGCCGGTGGAATTCGTGGGCCATCCGTTCCTGGATCCTGGGCACCGTCCACCGGTCGCCGCGGACCCCACGGGCCCCGTGCTGCTGTTGCCAGGCAGCCGCCGCCAGGCGGTCGCGCGGATCTTCCCGCAGCTGCGCGCCGGGTTTCTGGCCTCGGGCTTCCCGCGCGCGGTCGCGCTGCACCCCGGAGGGGAATTGCCGCAGCTGCTTGCCTCGGCGGGGCCAGCCACCGGGATGGAGGTGCGGGAAGTGCCGCGGGCGGACGCGCCACCCGTCGGCGCCTCGGCCGTGCTGATGTCGAGCGGGACGATGTCCCTCGAGTGCGCCCTGGCGGGGATTCCCGGGGCGATCGCCTATCGCGCGCACCCCGTCACGTACCTCCTCGGGCGGATGCTGGTCCGGGTCCCGTACCTCGGCATCGCGAATTTGCTGCTGGGCGAAGAGATGTACCCGGAGTTCATCCAGGGTCGGGCGACGGCGCGGGCGCTCGCGGAGCAGCTGCGGCGCTGCGCGGAGGATCCGGTGCGCCGGGAAACGACGGCGGCGCGGGCTCGGCGGCTGCGCGCGATCCTGGCCGCGCCTGCGGGACGCGACGCGGCGGGCTGGCTGGCGCGCCAGCTGGCCGCGGCCGAGGGCCGCTAACGGGTTTCGGGGACCGAGGCGTCGGCGCCCGGCCGCGCTGGCTCGCGGGCGGGCGCAGGGTCCGACGCGGTGACCTGGGCCGCGACCTGCTGCCAGAGCGCCCGGGCCTTCTCGCCGGCGATGGCGCGGCCCTTGAGGGTCTCGGCCTCGCGGGCCGCCCGGTTCTCCTCCGCGACCCGCGCGAGGTCATCGAGGTTGTAGAGGAATACGTTCTCCAGCTCGGCCACCGTGGGTTCGATGTCCCGCGGGAGGGCCTGATCGATGAGAAAGAGAGGCCGGGCGGGCCGGCGGGCCATCGCCGCGCGCACCGCGGCCTGGGGCAGGATGATCTCCGGGGTCGATGTCGCGCAGACCACAATGTCGAACTCCGCCAGGCGGGCCTCGCGCTGCTCGAAGGGCAGGGCGCTGGCGCCGAGGGTGGTGGCGAGCTCCATTGCGCGTTCCAGCCGCCGGCTGGCGACGGTGAGGGAGGCGGCGCCCCGGCTCTGGAACGCCTTCGCGGTCTTCTCGCCGATCTCGCCGGCTCCAAGCAGGAGGATGCGCGCGTCCTCGAGCCCGCCGAAGATCGTCCCCGCCAGTTCGACCGCCACGTTCGCAACGCTCACCTGGCCCGTCGTGATCGCGGTCTGTGTGCGGACCTGCTTGGCGGCCTGGAAGGCCTTCTGGAAGGCGCGGTTGAGCACGGGCCCCGTGTGGCCCGCGGCCTGGGCGGACGCATAGGCCTGCTTCATCTGGCCGAAAATCTCCGTCTCCCCCAGCATCTGCGAGTCGAGGCCGGCGGCGACCTCGACCAGATGCTGCAGCGCAGCCTCGTCACGCAGGTCGAGCTGGAAGCGGGCGAACTCCGCCGGGTCGAATTGCTGCCGCCGGCAGAATGCGCCGCCGACCTGGGCGGCCACCTCCGCGCCCGTCGCGACCCCGTAGAACTCGATCCGGTTGCAGGTGCTCAGGACCGCGAACTCGCGCAGCCCGGGCAGCGCGGCCAGCTGGTCGCGGAGCGCACGCGCGCCGTCCGCGTCGAGCGCCAGCCGCTCGCGCACCTCGAGAGGCGTGCGGTGGTGGGTCGCCCCGATCACAAAGAGGTGGCCAGTGCTCATCGGGCGGCCGGGGCCGGGCGCGCCGGGATGCGGCCGCGACCGGGTTCGACGGTCGCAAGCGACAGGAGCGCGGCGGCGAAGAGGATGAGGCAGGCCAGGGCGAACCGGCGGGCGAGCAAAATGCCGCGCAGCCGGAGCAGCAGCAGCGCGAACGCGGCTCCGGCCACGGCCACGGTGACCACGATCTTATCGAGGTTCACGACCGTCTCGGGTCGCGCCCAATACACCGCGCCGACGGCGAGCGCGAAGCCAAGGATCGCGGTCCCCGCGGCGAGCAGCCGCACGCCCATATGGTCCACGTCGCGGATCGAGGGCAGGAACGAAAACCAGCCGCCCAGCCGCTTCGACTTCAGGGAGAAGTGCCGCAGCAGGAACATCACCGAGGTCAGCGCGAGCAGCGCGAACACCCCGTAGCTGAAGACCGCCAGCGCCGCGTGCAGCTCGATCCAAGGGTTATGCCCGAAAATCCGCACGCGCTGGCCCGCGTCCCAACCCGGGAACAGCAGCGACACCAGGGTGACCGTCGAGGCCAGGCAGGCGGTGAAGTACCCGAGGAGGCTGAGGCGGAAGGTCGCGCCGACCACCAAGTAGAGGGTGATCGCGGACCACGCGGTGAATTGGTAGAGCTCGAAGGTATTCCCAAGCGGGCAACCGCCGACCGCGCGGCCGCGGAGCCCGAGGCCGGCCAATTGCGCGAGGTACCCGAGCAATATTAGCAGGTAGGTGGCGCCGTCGGCGGGCCGTCCCCGCTTGAACAGCGCGATGGATCCCTGCATGAACCCCGCGAGGTAAAGCGCCGCCGCCAGCCAGAGCCAGGTGCGGTCGGTGAAGGGCAGGGTCATCGAAGGCGGGAGGCTGGGTGGCGGCGGTCCCTTGGGCAAGCCCCGGCCCGGCGTCTCACCCGGTCCACGGCCGGCTCGGTCGCACTAGGATCTCCTCGACGTTGGCTCGCGCGGGCAGCGAAAGCGCGAACCAGATGCACTCCGCGATATCCTCCGCCCGCAGCATCCGGGCTCGCGCCTCCGGGGGCGGCGCAGCAGGGCGCTTTGCCAGCAGCGGCGTGTCGATGTCACCCGGGAACACGCAGCAGGCGCGGATCCCCCGGTCGCGCTCCTCGGCGTTGATGGTCTGGGTGAGTCCGGTCAGGCCGAACTTGGAGATCACGTAGGCGGCGCCCGACTTCGCCGAGGCCTGCCGGCCGGCCTCAGAACCCACGTTCACGATGGTGCCCTGGCCGGCGCCGCGCATCGCGGGCAGGACCGCCTGCACCAGCGCCAGCACGCCGTCGATGTTGGCCGCCATCACCGCCCGGTAGTCCTCCGGGGACAGGACCTCGAGCGAACGCCGGGGAATGTTGTGGCCGGCGGCGTTCACGAGCGCGTCGAGCCGTCCGGCGATGCGCCCTGCCCGCGCCGCGAGCCGGGAGATCGCGGCCGGATCCGCGAGGTCGCAGGGCAGCAGATGCAGGCGCGCCCGCTGGGCGACCGGTACAAGCGCGGCGGTCTCGCGGAGGGTC
Source organism: Verrucomicrobiota bacterium (assembly GCA_016871595.1). Lineage (GTDB taxonomy): Bacteria > Verrucomicrobiota > Verrucomicrobiia > Opitutales > Opitutaceae > ER46. Next base: position 4,114 of record VHCY01000067.1, on the reverse strand, counting down.
TCCGGCCGGCGGCCGCTGGCGGCCACGCTCCAGCCGCCGCGCAGGAGCCGCAGGGTCGTGGCGCGGCCGACCCCAGAGCCGGCACCGGTCACGAGGGCGAGGAGGCGGGAGGAGGGACGGGCGGCTGGCATAGGCATCAGGGCAGGTGCGCGGCGGCACTGGCGCTCCGGCAGACGGTGAGCGGAAGCTCGGTCAGTAGCCGAACCCCGGGGGCCGCGGTCAGGAGAGAGGGGACCACGTTGAGCAGCGCGGCGACGGTGGCGTCATCGCCCGCGACGCCACCCTGCAGGTGCACGTTCAAGCCGGGACGGCCTTGGATCACGATCGCGTCGTGGGGCAGGGGCGCCCCGAGGTACATCTGCAGGTCGAGGCGGATCCGGGTTTCCCCGCCGGCAAGGCCGACGCAACGCTGGTGTAGGCCAAGCGTGCGTCCGGGCGCCACGTCAAAGTGGGTCGTGACGACCCGGCTCTCGGCGACCACGGGCTCGCAGGTCTCGCGGATCTCGTCGAGTCGCCAGCCCAGCCCGTGGGCCAGCAGCGCGACCGACTGCCGGAAGCCGGCGTGCCCGGCTTTTCCCGCGGCGAAGCGGGCACGGAACTCGGCCGGATCCTGCCCGCTGCCGATCTTCGCCTGCAGCGGCTGGCGGCGCGTCCGGGCGTCGACTACCCGCTCCACGTAGACCGCGGACACCTCGCGGCAGACGCCCGTCAGGCACAGCGGGAGCACGTCCATCACGAACCCGGGGTTGACGCCGGTGCCGACCAACCGGGCGCCGGTCCGGCGACAGAGGGCGTCGATCTCCGTGGTCCGCTCCGGTGCGAGCAGGCGTGGGAAGATCAATTCCTCGCACGTGGACGCGACGCTCACCCCCGCCTCGAGCGCCGGTAGCACCTGCGCAAAGGAGCGAGTGGCGTCCGAGCCGGCGGTGTGGAGGAGTGCATCGGGGAGTCCGGCCTGCGCGGCGAGCGCGGCGAAGGAGGAGTGAATCCGCGCCGCCGCGGGCAACGGGCACCCCAATGCGTCGCCGACCGCGCGCCCCGCCAGCGCCGGGTCAATCTCCACGGCGCCGATCACCTCCAGGTCCGCGCGTTCGGCGGCCAGCCGCATCGATTCCTTCCCGATGGGTCCGAGGCCAAATTGGGCGATCTTGATCCGGCGCATCCCGCGAGGCTCAGCACCCGGGCGCCGCGGGGCAAGGCGAACCCTCGGTCCCGCCCTCCGCGCCGTCGCGGCGGCCGCGGAAGAACGCCTGCAGCAACGTGCGGCATTCCTCCTCGAGGACCCCGCCGGCGGTGAGCTCAAGGCGGTGGTTCATCCGGGGCAGCTGATTGAGGTCCGTCGCCCCGCCTAGGCATCCCATCTTGGGGTCCGGGACCGCGTAACAGACCCGTTGGACCCGGCTCATCAGGAGTGCCCCGGAGCACATCGGGCAGGGCTCCTTCGTCACAAAGACGGTTGCCCCGTCGAGCCGCCAATCGCCGCGCGCGGCCGCCGCTTGGGTAAGGGCGAGCATCTCTGCGTGGGCCGTCGGGTCCCGGTTGCCCTCCACAGTGTTGTGGGCGGCGGCGACGATCTCCCCGTCCACGGCGATGATCGCGCCGATCGGCACCTCGCCGACCCGCCACGCGTCGATCGCCTGGTTGTAAGCGAGGCTCATAAAGAACCCGTCGTCCCGCACCAACTGTGAGGGATGGAGCTTGGAGAACGGGCAGGGAGGCGGGGGCGCGGCCATGAGGCGAGGGCGGGAAGCTTGACTAAGGGTACCGCCTTCTGGCTTACAAGGGCTTTCGAAAGTTCCTTATGCCCAACATCTCCCCCCCACTCGCCCCCCCGGACTCTTATGTCGTCTGACAACAACGCGATCGAGGTGGAGGGCAAGGTGGTGGTGGTGCTGCCCGGGACGATGTTCAAGGTCCAGCTGTCGAACGGGCACGTGGTGCTCGCGCACATCTCGGGCAAGCTCCGCAAGAACTTCATCAAGATCGCCGCGGGCGACACGGTGAAGATGGAGATGAGCCCGTACGACCTGGAGAAGGCGCGGATCACCTTCCGGATGAAGGAGCAGAACTCCAACTACACGCCGCCGCCGCGGCGCCGGAATTACTAGGCCGCTTCCGGCCCCTTGCCGATGGCCGACGACCTGAGCCGGGCCCGGGGTAGTTGGGCCGGTCCGATCGACGCGCTCCTTTCGTTCCTCGGGCTCGAGCGCGGGCTTTCCGCCAACACCCTCGCCGCCTACCGGCGGGACCTCGATCAGGCCGCGGCGTTCCTCGTCCGGCACGGGGCGTCCGATTGGGGCGCGGTGACCGGCGAGCACGCCGCGGCCTGGCTCCAATTCCTCGCTTCCGGCGACTACGCGGTGGCCAGCGTGGCCCGCAAACTTTCGGCCTTGCGGATGCTCGCGCGCCAACTGGTGCGGGACGGCGTGCGGCCCGATGACTTCACGATCCTGCTGTCTGGCCCGCGCCCCGGTCGTCGGATGCCTCGCACCCTGTCCGCGCCGGAGGTCGCGCGACTCGTGACCGCGCCGGCGGGACCGGAACCGCGCTCGCTTCGGGACCGGGCGATTCTGGAACTCTTCTACTCGAGCGGGCTGCGCGTCTCCGAACTCGCCGGGCTGCTGCTGACGCAGCTCGACCTCGAGGGCGGCGGGTTGCGGGTGTTCGGCAAGGGATCCAAGGAGCGGGTGGTGCCGGTTGGCCGGCAGGCCTGCGCCGCGTTGCGGGACTACCTTGCGGGCGGCCGGCCCGCGCTGGTGCGGCCCCACACCCGCGGGCACGTGTTTCTTAACCATCGCGGCCGCGGGCTCACGCGCGTGGCGCTGTGGATGATCGTCAAGGCGCACGCGCGTCGCGCCGGCATCGACTCGCGCTTGAAGCCGCACGACCTGCGGCACTCGTTCGCGACGCACCTCCTCGCGGGCGGGGCCGACTTGCGGGCGATCCAGGAGATGCTGGGGCACGCCAGCATCTCCACCACCCAGATCTACACCGCGGTGGAGCCCCGGCGGCTCGCCGAGGGCCACCGGAAGCACCATCCTCGCGGCCGAGGCGCGGTCTGATTCGGATCGGGTCCGTTCAGGGACGGGCGAGGGCGATCGCGCCGCGCACGTCCTTCTCGCCCAGGCGGGCGACGTTCATCGGCGCGTCGACGCCATCGCGGGGGATCTCGTTCGCGAACTGCCCGGTGTCGCCCAGTTGCCGCTGCAGCCGGGTGAGCTCGGCCCGCAGCTTCGCCAGATTTCCCGCCTGGGCGGGATCGCCGACGAGGTTGCGCTGCTCGTTCGGATCCCGGGTCAGGTCGAAGAGCTCCCACGCGTCCTTCTTCCAATAGTGGATCAGCTTGTGGGTCGCCGTGCGCACGCCGTAGTGGGCGCGCGTGTTGTGGTGGCCGGGGTCGTGGTAGTAGCGGTAGTAGACGGAGGTGCGCCAGTCGGCCGGCTCCGCGCCGCGGAGGATCGGGGCGAGGGAACGGCCGTGCATCTCCGCCGGGACGGGCAGGCCCGCGAGCTCGAGGAAGGTCGGCGCGAAGTCCGCGTTGAGGGCGAAACGCTTGGTCACGGCCCCGGCCTTCACGCCGGGCCCGCGCACGAGCAGGGGGATGTGGAAGCCCGGCTCGTACATAAAGCGCTTGTCGTACATCCCTAGGTCGCCGAGGTACCAGCCATTGTCGGCGGAGTAGATCACCACCGTGTCCTTGGCCAAGCCGGTGCGGTCGAGGTAATCGAGCACCTCGCCGATGCTGTCGTCCACGTCCTGCACGCAGGCGAGGTAGTCCTGCATATAGCGCTGGTACTTCCAGCGCACGAGCTCCTTGCCCGTCAGGGTCTGGCGGGTGCCATCGGGGAGGGTGACCTCGACCTCGGTGGGCTTGACGTTGAGCCACTGCTGCCGCGCGGGACCGGGCGCCAGGTCCGCGGGAGGCTCCAGCTTGAGGTCCCGGCGCGTGAGGTCGTGGGCGACGGTCTGGCGGTTCTCCGGGAGGGCCGCCGGGCGGGTCGCGTAATCATCCCAGAGGGTCTCCGGTTCAGGGATGACGCGGTCCCGGAAGCGGGCCTTGTTGGCGGCATCGGGTTCCCAGGCGCGGTGGGGCGCCTTGTGGTGGAGCATCAGG
>VHCY01000066.1 GCA_016871595.1 Verrucomicrobiota bacterium | reverse complement strand
AGCTCACAACGCGGCTGACCGAGCGCGCGGTGCGCTTCATCGAGCGTAACCGGGAGCAACCCTTCTTCTTCTACCTCGCGCACCCCCAGCCGCACGTGCCGCTCTTCGTCAGCGAGAAGTTCAAGGGCAAGTCCGGCCGCGGGCTTTACGCTGACGTGATGATGGAGCTCGACTGGTCGGTCGGGCAGGTGCTGGGCGCGCTGGAGCGTCACGGCCTCACCCGCGACACGCTCGTGATCTTCACCAGCGACAACGGCCCCTGGCTCAGTTACGGCGACCACGCGGGCAGCGCGCGGCCCCACCGCGAGGGCAAGGGCACGGCGTGGGAGGGTGGCACCCGCGTCGCCTGCCTGATGCGTTGGCCCGGCCGCCTCCCCGCGGGCACGACCTGCGACCAGTATGTGATGACGATCGACCTGCTGCCCACGCTCGCCGGCCTAATCGGCGCCTCGGCGCCCGCCCGGAAGATCGACGGCCGCGACGTGTGGCCGATCCTTGCCGGCCAGCCGGGGGCCACCAACCCGCACGAGGGCTACGGCAACTGGTTCGCCCAGAACGAGCTCCAGGCGGTGGTCACCGGCGACGGCGAGTGGAAGCTCGTCCTCCCCCACCGCTACCGCACGCTCGGCGGCCGCCCCGGCGGCACCGGTGGCATCCCGGCGAAGTATGAGACCGTCACGCTCGAGCGCCCCGCCCTCTACCGCCTCCGCACCGACCGCGAGGAGACCACCGACGTCGCCGCCGCGCACCCGGAGGTCGTCGCGCGCCTCCAGGCCTTCGCCGAAAAATGCCGCGCGGAGCTCGGTGACACCCTGACCAAACGCCAGGGCACCGGCGTCCGCGAGCCCGGCCGGATCGAGGGCGCGCCCGCGAAGAAGAAGGCGAAATCGGGCTGACGCGCCCGCTCAGCGCGCCGCCGCCCCGGGGCCGAGCGCGCGGCCGAGCCATTCAACCAGCCGCGCCTCGTGGTCCGGCGCGGCCCGCGCCCAATCGCGGAGCCCGTGCGGCGCCCCGGGCAGCACGATCAGGTCGCAACTCCCGCCGACCGCCCGCACGCGCCGCTGGAAGGCCACGCTCTGCTCGACCGCGACCGTGCGGTCCGCATCCCCGTGCAGGATCAGCAGCGGCGGCATCCCGGCCTTCACGCGGTTGACCGGCGAGATCGCCCGCAGCTCGTGCAGCGCCTCCGGGGTGATCTGCGCCGGCCGCCCCAGCAGCGCCTGCAGGCCGTCGCCCAAACCACCCCGCACGGCCAGCTTGTGCTCGTGGTCCGTGACCGGCGCGAACCCGACGACCGCCTGCACCCGCGTCTCGGGCCGGGTCAGCGTCGCCAGCATCAGCGCGAGGTGCCCGCCCGCGGAATGGCCGAACACCGCGACCCGGCCGGGATCACCGCGGAAGTTCCCCGCGTTCGCCTTCACCCAGCGCACCGCCGTCTGCAGGTCCTCGAGGCACGCCGGCCAGCGGTGCTGCGGCGCGAGTCGGTAGTTGATCGAGAACCACACGTGGTTCGCGCGGCCCAGCAGGTCGAACCACGGCGAGATGTCCGCGCCATCGCCGGGCCGGTCGCTGCCCGCCTTGTCGCCGCGCGTCCAGCCGCCGCCGTGGACCAGAATGACCACCGGGAACGGCCCCGGTCCGGCGGGGATGCCCGCGTCGAGCAGGAGCGGCTCGCCGGCCGCGCGGCCGTACTCGACGTCGCGCCGCACCTCCGCGGCCGCGGCCCCCGCGGAGCCCGCCGCACCCAGCATCAGCCCGAGCCAACCCGCCAGCCACCGTGTCGTGCGCATCCCCCGATTGACGGCACGCCCCCCGGAGGGGCAAGCCCGCGGCGGACGTTTTTTCCGTTGTCGATCTCGCCCGGGCCCGCGTTTCCTCCCGGCACGCTTATGCAACCCCTCCCCATCCTGCTCCTTGGCGCCCTCCTCACCGCGGCCAGCCTCGCCGCCGCGCCCCAACCGCCGGCCGGCTTCCGCGCCCTCTTCAACGGCCGCGACCTCGCCGGCTGGCACGGCCTCAACCCGCACAGCGTGGTCAAGCTCCAGGGCGAGAAGAAGACCGCCAAGCTGGCGCAGGAGCGGGCCGACTTTCCGAAGCACTGGTCGGCGCAGGGCGACGAACTGGTCAACCCCGGCACCGGACCCTATGCGACCACGGACGAGGAGTTCGGGGACATCGAGTTGCTGCTTGAGTACCGGACCGTCGCGAAGGCCGACAGCGGGATCTACCTGCGCGGCGCCCCGCAAATCCAGATCTGGGACAAGAACCAGTCCTTCGACGCGAAGAAGGCGGACCGCAAGCCGCACCTCGGCTCGGGCGGCCTGTTCAACAACACGCCCGGCGCCCCCGGTCGCGACCCGCTCGTCGTCGCGGACCGGCCCTTCGGCGAATGGAACCAGTTCCGCATCCGGCAGATCGGCGCCCGCACGTGGGTCTGGCTGAACGGCCAGGTCGTGGTCGACGGCGCGGTGATGGAGAACTACTGGGACCGCAAGCAGCCGCTGCCCGCGAAGGGGCCGATTATGCTCCAGACGCACGGCGGCGAGATCCGCTGGCGCAATGTCTTCGTGCGCGAGATCGGGGCCGCCGAGGCCGCCCGGATCCTCGCCGGCGGCAAATAAGCCGTTCCGGCCGGCCGCTCAGCGCGCCGCCAGTTCCGCCAGCAGGCGCTCGACGGCGGCGACCGCCCGCCGTTCGCGGTCCGGACCGGCGCCCGTGATGTCAACCCGCGGCAGCGCCCGCGACACCAGGGCCTCGCGCCAGCGGGCCGCGGCGCGGGAACGTTCCTCCGCCCCGGGAAAGCACCGCTGCGGGTCCGGCGCGAAAGGCAGATCGTCCACGCAGTGCAGGTAAAGCGCGTAGCCCCGCGCGCGCCGCTCCGCCTCCGCCCGTACCCACGGCGGGCAGGCGCCGGGAAAGAGCAGGTCGTTCCAGAGGGTGCAGGTCAGCAGCTCCGTGTCGCAGAACACCACCCGGCGGGCGCGCGCCACCGCGGCCTCCTCGAGCGCCAGCTGCCCGCGCGCGATGGCGTCGAGGTCCTCCGGGCCGATTCGCCCGCCCGCGCGATCCCAGTACTCGCGCACGTGCTCCGGCGCCCACGGCTCCCCGAAATGCGCCGCGAGCCGCGCCGCCAGCACGGTCTTGCCGGTCGATTCCGGCCCGAACACCGCCACCCGCAGCGGGAGCTTCACGACCGCACCTCCGTCCGGCGCCACGCCCGGTAACCCTCCACGGCTAGGACGAGGAAAACCGCGTAAAGGCCGGCAAACAGGAGCAGCCCGCGCGAGGCGTAAACGCCCACCGCGACGACGTTGACCGCGATCCAGCCGAGCCACGACTCGAGGCGTTTGCGGGCCTGCAGCCACTGCGCGAGCACGCTGAAGACCAGAATGAAGGCGTCGGCGTGCGGCAGCGCCGCATCGGTCAGCCGGCGCATCCCCTCGCCCCAGGCCGCGGTCGCCAGCAGGCCGGCCACCGTGAAGCCCGCGGTGGCGCGCGCCCCGAGACGCGTGACCGGCAGGGTCGCACCCGCCCGGGCCCGGCCAAGGGTCCACGCCCACCAGCCGTAGATCTGGAGCACGAGGAAGATGCCCTGCAGGACGACGTCCGAATACAGCCGCGCCGCCCAGAAGACCCACGCGGAGAGGATCACCTGCACAATGCCCACCGGCCACGCCCAGACGTGCTGGCGGACCATCAGCCCCACGCCAAGGAGGCCCAGCAGCGTCGCGACCACCTCCGCCCCGCTCATTCCCGCCCGGCCACGAAGGCCGCCAGCTCCGCGCGCCCGATCGCGTGCCGCCCCGCGCAACGGGGGCAGCGGATCTCGATCGCCGCCTCGGTCCCGAAAAGCTCCTCCGGGTCGTGCCGCATCGCGGGAGCGAGGATCTCCATCATCCGGCCCGGGTTGCAGCCGCAGTGCCAGCGCAGGACGCGCCGCTCCAACGGCACGAGCGTCTCCTCCGTCTCCAAGCGGCGCACCGCCTCGACCGTCAAGCCCTCCAGCCACGCGAGATCGCAGTCGGGATGCTCGGTCACGAGCACCAGTTCCTCCTCGCCCACGGGGAAGAACCGCGCCCGGCGCTGCTCGCTCCCCGCGTAGAACGCCTCCGCGGCGGCCAGCGGATCACCGCCCTGGAACCCCACCACGCTGCGGTGCGGCGGCTGCCGGCCCCGCACGACGTCAGCGTAGAACAACCCTTCCGGCCCCTCCTTCACGTTCTCGGTGAAGACGCGGCCCGTGACCGTCCCCGTGCCGTTGTCACCCGCGAGGAAGAGGTTCAGGAGCGGCTCCTGGAAATTGACGGTCCACGCCGTGAGCTCGTTCCGCGGGCGCGACGCGCAATGGAGCGCGAACCCGGCCAGGGCCCGTTTGAACACCGCGTCGGGGCCCGCCGGGACGGCCAGGCCGTGCTGGCTGAGGTGCAGGTAATAATCGACGAACAGCTCCCCGAAATCCGCCCGGGCGAGGAGCGCGTGCCGGCTCCGCACGAAGTAGGTCCGGATCTCGATCCCGGCGTCAGCCAGGTTGGGCGGCGTGGTCTCGGGCATCGGCGCAACCGTCCCGCAATCCGGGGCAAAGTAAAGCGCGGGGTCGCCCCGCGGCGTGCCGGATCGCGGCGCGGAGGGCGGCGCGCTGGCCGGGAGCGGCCGCGAGGGGCTCCGGCGCGCGCTCGAGGCGCAGGACGGCGGGGGCGGCATCGGTCCCTCCGCTCCGCACCAGCAGCCCCCAGCCCGCCGGCAGGTCGGCGGACGCGAAGCAGTCGGGCTCGACCACGAGATAGAGTTCATCCGCCGCCCGGTAACGCCGGAGCCGGGAGAATTTGGTGCCGTCACGCACGCGCCGCTCGGCCGCGGCCCGTGCGACGGCTAGGGCGCGGCGGCCGCGGTGCCGCAGGCCGGAGAAATCCCACGTGTCGAACTCCGGCCAGAGCGCCTCCCCGCGGCGCAACGCCGGACAGTGGGTCGCCAGCAACTCATCGAGCGCGCGGGACCGCCGCGTCAGTTCCTCCCAGCGGGCGCGCGCCTGCGCCTCGTCGTGGGCGTCGCGGCGCAGGTCCTCGCGGGACTGCTTGCACTCGAACAGCACGCACGGACCGTCGTCCCCGGCGGCCGCGGCGACGTCCGCGCGGCAGCCGCTCCGCGGGATCCGGACCTCGGCCGCCGCCAGGTCGAGGCCCCGCGCGCGCGCCCAAGCCAGCGCGAGGCGCTTGAGCTCGCGATGACGCTCGGTTTCGCCGCGGTTCACCCCGCCAGCCCTAGGGCCGGCAGGCGCGGCAAGGCAATCCCCGCGGCGGAAAACTCAGCCGGCGGCCTCGGTGACGCCGCCCGAACGCAGCGCCGGGTACTCCGGCACGGCCGGGGGCACCGCGGCCCGCTGCCGGCGCCATTCCTCGCGGAGGCGGCGGTAGAAGCTGTTGGCGCGGCGACGGCTGGGGGCGCCCAGCAGGAGCGAGAACCAGGCCGAGCGGAAACGGTCGGGGTGCACTCGGTAGTCGCTGAAGGCGTCCTCGATCTCGGAGGAGGAGCGGCAGTTGGCCAGGTCACGCACCAGCACCCACGAGGCGGTGTAGGCGTTCCCGGTCACCAGCAGGTGCATCCGGAGGGCGACACGCAGGCGCCACGGCAGGACCTGCGCCTTCAGGTGCCACAGGACGGCGTCGCCCTGCAGGCCTCGGGTGGTCTCAAGCATCTGGCGGAGGGAGCGGCGGACGGGGTCGGCGGAGTGGTTCATAAGCAAATGGGAGTGGAGGGAACGCCCCGAGAATCCCGCGCCGCCTCCGGTCCGACAATGCAACCGGGATACGTAGAGATGCGGCGGCCCCGGTTCGGGGACTGCGGGGAAGGCGGCGGGCGGTACGCACGGCGCCCGGACGCCACCGGCCAGCGGATGCAAAAATCCTCGTCTGCGGCCTGCGGTCCCGCGCAAGCTCCCGCCGTGGACCCGACCCGACCCGCCGACCTCCAGAAGCCGCTGGACCACTTCCGCGCGCGGACGCGGCGGCTTCGGGTGCACAGCCTCGAGCAGGCGCTGCTCGGGGTGATTGCGGTCCATCTGGTCGTGTTGCCCTGGGCGCTGGGCGCGATGCACCCGCCCGCGCAGTTCTTCAGTTTCGGGTGCTCGCTGCTCGCCTTCCTGCTCGCCCTCATCCCGCGCCACTACACCGAGGAGGAGAGCGGCTCGTCGGACTTCCGCCTCGTGATGTGGCCGAAGCTCCTCCGGTTCCCGATCTTCTGGCTCGGCCTCGCCCTGCTGGCGTACCTTGCCGTCGGCGCCCTTAATCCCGCCTGGCGCTACCAGACGGACGGGAAGGCCTGGTGGATGCTCCGCCTGGAGCCGATCCCGGGCCTGCCCGCCGGCGTCGACCTGCCCTTCGCCCAATGGGGCCCGCCCCGGATGCTGATGTTGTACGCCTCGGCGTGGCTCACCGCCTGCGCGCTCTGGACCGGCTTCACGCGGCGGCGCCCGGTGCAACTGCTCCTCGGGGTCGTCGCCGTGAACGGCCTCCTCCTCGCCCTGCTCGGCCTCGCCCAGCGGCTGGTCGGCAACGGCAAGATCTTCTGGCTGATGGAATTCCCGGGGCGGACGCCCTTCGCCAGCTTCGTCTACAAGAACCACGGCGGCGCCTACCTCTTCCTCACCTTGGCCGTGACCTGCGGGCTCGCCGGCTGGTACTACCTCCGCGGCCAGCGCCGGATGGAGAAGTCCAACCCCAGCGGCGTGCTCGCCTTCTTCGCCACCTGCATCGCGGTCAGCATCCTCACCAGCTACGCCCGCGGGGCGACGCTCACGATGCTCGTCTTCCTCCTGCTCTGCATCGGCGGGTTCCTCCTGCACCAGTTCCGCGTCCCCGCGGAACACCGCCGCCCCATCGTGGCCTTCGCCCTGCTGCTCGTGTTCGGCTTCTTCCTCAAGACCGGCTTCGAGGCCCTCCGCTCCGGCGAGGCGTGGGACCGCATCCGCGCCGGCCTCGCCCGCGAGGACGCCTCCCTCGAATCCCGGGAATGGGCCGCCCAGGGCACGTGGAAGATGTTCCAGGACCACGCGCTCTTCGGCACCGGCACCGGCGGCTTCCGGGCCCTGTTCCCGGAATACCGGAAGCAGGACCCCCGGCTCGTAAAAATGGACGGCCAATGGCACCAGGCCCACAACGACGTCCTCCAATTCCCCGCCGAGTTCGGCATCGTGGGGATGATCCCGATTCTCCTCGGCCTCGGCTGGTGGCTCCTGCGGCTGGTCCGGAGCTACTTCTGGGAGAACGCGTTCAGCGCGGCCTCCGTCCTCGGCCTGCTCCTGCTGGTCGCGTACTCCTGGTTCGATTTCCCGTTCCAGTGCCCCGCGATCCTCGTGACTTGGTGCGCGCTATGGCCCGCCGTCACGCTCTGGACCCAATACGAGGAACAGGGTTCACGCTGAGGGGCGCGAACCCGACGCCCCCCGTTTCACTGACCCGCCGCGACGCGAGCCGTCGTTTCCCCGCGCCAGCGGAGGGCGGAGATGGCCTTGAGTTCGCGGATCACCAGCTCGTCGCCGACGATCGCGAGGTGGGCCCACGTTTCCTCCTCGGCGACCTTGGCCTGGCCCACGAGCCGGAAGGCCGCCGGGTCCGCCTGGATGAGCAGCAGGACCCCGCGTTCATCGAGGGCGAGGATGCGATCCCCCTGGGCCACGAGGCTCGCGTACTTGCCAAACGGGTCGGAGGTCCAGGTGCGCTCGCCGTCCGCGAGGCGGATGCAGGTGAAGCGGCCATTGCCGAGGTGGAGGTAGGCGTGGCCGGCGATGATGACCGGGGACGACATATAGCCTTGGGCGTTGTTGCTCCAGGCCTCGCGTGTGGTCACCCCGGGCCCGCCCGCCTCGAGGCGGTAGAGCCAGCTCTTGTTCTGGTAACTGCTGGTGAAGATGGCGTCGCCCGCGACGGTCGGAGTGAGGATGTTCATCCCGCGGTAGGAAGGCACCGCGTGCTCCCACAGGACCTTGCCCGTAGCCAATTCGAGGCCGGCCAGCTTCTCGCGGGTTTGCACGACCAACTGGCGCGTGCCGAGCAGGGTGGCGATCACGGGCGACGAGAAGGCCCCGGCCGTCATCATCCCGGACTTGCCCTCGAGCGCGCGCCACAGGACCTGCCCGTCCGCCGCCGCAACCTTCACCACGGAGTTCGCCGCCTGCAGGTAGACCGCGCCCTCATCGACCAGCGGGGAGCAGACGAGACCAAAATCGGGGGCACCCGTGTCGTACCGCGCCGCGAAGTCGATCCGCCACCGCTCGCGCCCGCTGGCCGCGTCGAGCGCCACCAGCACATCCCGCATCCCGGCCACAAACAGGGTCTCCCCGTCGAACGCCGGCGTGGCACGGATCCAGTCGCCGCGCGACTTGGCGAAGAACGGTACCGAAATCGCGCCGGGCCACTCGTGGACCCAGCGCTGCTCGCCGGTGCGGCGGTCGAGCGCGCGCACCACCTCGGCGCGCTTGTCGCGCGTCTCGGTCACAAAGACCAGATCCCGCGAGACCAACGGTCCGGAATACCCGGGCCCGAGCGGCACGCGCCAGAGCCGCTCAAGGGAGGCGTCGCCGAGCTTCGCCGGCCACGGCGCCCCCTCCACCCGGCCGTCCCGGGCCGGGCCGCGCCATTGCGACCAGGTGTCCGCGGCCGCAGGCAGGACCGGCAACAGGGCAAGGAGGACGAGGCGGCAGGGGGCACGGAGCGACATATAGTGAATCCTACGGCCCCGGGGGAGCGGCGGATGCCACCGGCAGGCACAAACCGGTCCGCGGGCGAGGCCGCGGCTCGATTTTCCCCGCGCTTCCCCCCAGCCTGCGCCCACCCCGATGCCCTCCCCGCGCCTCTTGCCCTGCCTTGTGCTGCTCGCCCTCGCCTGCGCGCCCGCCGCGGCGGCGGCCGCGCGGCCGAACGTCCTCCTGATCGTCGCGGACGACCTCACCCGGACCGCGCTCGGGTCCTACGGCAACCGCATCTGCCGCACGCCGAACCTGGACCGCCTCGCCGCGTCGGGGCTCCGCTTCACCCGGGCCTATTGCCAGGGCACCTACTGCGGCCCCTCGCGCGCGTCGTTCCTGTCCGGCTACTACCCGCACGCGACGGGCGTCCTCGGCTACACCAGCCCGCGCGCGGCGCTCGGGGACCGCGCGACCTGGCCCCAGCACTTCCGGCAGGCCGGCTACCACACCGCGCGGATCGGCAAGATCTACCATATGGGCGTGCCGGGCGGCGTGGAGGACCACGGGCCCGGCCGCGACTACGACGGCGCGGACGACCCGGCCTCGTGGACCGAGCGCTGGAACACGCCGGGGCCCGAGTGGCGCGCGCCCGGGACCGGCGAGACCCTCGAGCGCAACCCCGACGGCACCAAGCCGGTGATGGGCGGGAACACCTTCGTGGTGGTCGAGGCGGACGGGGATGATGACGAGCACCACGACGGGAAGGCGGCCGCCCGGGCGGAGGAGTTCCTGCGCGCCCGCCGCGGCCGGCCGGAGCCGTTCTTCCTCGCCGTGGGCTTCGTCCGCCCGCACGTGCCCTTCGTCGCCCCCCGCAAGTACTTCGCGCCCTACCTGCCCTACGAGAACCTGCCGCTGCCCCCGAAGGTGCCGGGCGACTGGGACGATCTCCCAAAGCCGGGGATCAATTACAAGACGAGCGTGAATATGCAGTTCGACGAGCGCCGGCAGCGGAAGGCGATCGGGGGCTATTACGCGAGCGTCTCCTTTATGGACGCGCAGGTGGGCCGCGTGCTGGCCGCGCTCGAGGCGGCGGGTCTGGCGGACGACACGATCGTGATCTTCACCAGCGACCACGGTTTCCACCTCGGCGAACACGACTTCTGGGCAAAGGTCAGCCTGCTCGAGGAATCCGCGCAGGTGCCGCTGCTCGTGCGCATCCCGGGCCGGCCGCCGGGCGTGCGGGATGCCCTCGTGGAGCTCGTGGACTTGTTCCCGACCACCGCCGCGCTCTGCGGCCTGCCCGTGCCCCCGCGGCTGCAGGGGCGCGACCTCGCGCCGGTGCTCGCGGATCCCGGCGCTAGGGTGCGGGACACCGCGTTCAGCGTGGCGCCCTCGACCAAGGGGTTCCTGCTTCGCGACGACCGCTTCGCGTTCATCCAGTATCAGGAGGACGCCTCGTCCGGCATCGAGTTGTACGACCTGGCCGCGGATCCCGGGCAGTACACCAACCTCGCGCGCCGGCCGGAACACGCCGCCACCGTGGCCGGCTACCGGGAACGGTTAACCGCCACCCTGCGGTCCGTGCGGACCAACGATCTCGGCCGCTGAGCGGGGCGGCGGGACCCGGAGGGCCGCCGCCCGGAGCCGCCGCGGTCAGAAGCTCACCGTCGTGGTCACGCCCAGCTTGCGCGGGGCGTTGAGCCACTGAGCGTAGCGGAGCGTGCCGTTGGTCGAGCGGACGAGGTACATCACCTCGTTCGCGTCGAGCAGGTTGGAAACGTTGATCTGGAGCGTCGTCCGGACCTTTCCGTAGGGCTTCAGCCGGTACAGCGCGAAGAGGTCGTGGAGCATCCGATTGGGGAAATAGTACATCTTCCGCCGGTTCCCGTCGGCGGCGTCGTTGTACATATAGCCCCGATGATTTTCGCGGAGGCTGCTGCTGAGGCCGACGACGAGGCCGCGGAGCGGGCCCTGATCGAACTGGAAGCGGTTGATCAGGCTGTAGCTGCGCTCGGCGTAGCCGATGGTGCGCTCGCCGGACTTGCGCACGATCAGCGTGCCGCCGGAGGGCGAGACGAACCCGAGCTGGTGCTGCGAGACCGGCAGGCCGGTGGCGTTGGTGCCGACCCCCGGCGTGAAGAGGCCGAGCGTCTGCGCGTTGAGGATCTGGCCCGACTCGACGTCGAGCTGCGCGAAGTAGGCGCTGGTGGGATCGCGCATCATCGCCAGGGAGAGCGGCACCGGCGTCGAAGCCGGATCGCGGGGATCCGAGGGCACCAGCAGGGGCGTGATCGCCCCGCCCGCGGTGGCGCGGACGCCGACGACCGTCTGCCCGCCCACCGTGGTGGTGTTGAACTGGTCGTTGTAGAACTGCGGCAGGACCACGTTGCTGCGCTCGCTGCCGTTGGCGGAGGCGAAGTTGATCCGCACCTCCCAGCCACGCCGCGGGCGCGAGGAGAGGGTGAGGTTGTAGCCGTCGGAGGTGCGGCTGTAGGTGTAGGCGCCGCCCCCGTTGCGGCCGTTGATGCCGTTGGGGTCGACGTCGTTCTGCGTCCCGCCGAGGCTGGCGGTGAAGTTCTGCGCCTCCGAGACGTAGTAATTCAGGTTGCCGGAGATCCGGTTCTCCCAGAGCCCGAACTTGAGGCCCACGTCACGGCTGACGCCCTTGCCCGCGGGCAGCGGCTGATTGTAGATGTCGCGAGTGGTGTCGAAATTGATCTTCGCGTTGGTCGAGTAGTTCAGGGACACGCGCAAGCCCTTGAGCGGGGTGTCGATCACGGCGCCCGTCGTGAGGCTGTCGTAGGTGATCGGCCCGCGGCGCAGGCCGGTGTTGGTGCGGAACGCGCTCGCCTCCTCGGCCCGGTAGCCCGCCATCGTGTCGATGCGCCCCTTCCACCACTCGCTGAACAGGCTGAAGCCGTGGCTGCGCTCGTTGGTGTCGTCGTGGTAGAACCCGGTGATGGTGCTCTGGCCAGTGGCGGCGTTGATGGGACCCGAAAGCCCGAGCGGGTTGGCGGCCGTCGGGGGCACGGCGCCGGCATAGACCTGCGGCTGGTAGACGTAGGTCTTACCGTTGGGGTGGACGAGCGAGGTGAACGGCCATTGCTGGCCGCCGATGACCTCCTTGGGGGAGATCGGCATCCAGACGGCGGGCAGGGTGATGCGCCCGGACTCGGTGGTGTTGATCTGGGCGGGGTTCTGGATCACGCGGCCGGCGGCGTCCGCCTCGTAGAAGCGCCAGGGCTCCTGGTTGACCCACGACTGCATATCCTGGAAGAAGGCGCTGGCTTGGTGGCGGCCCCAGCGGCCGAGGTTCTTCTGGTAAGCCAGCGCCGCCCGGTACCCGCGGGCGCCGGTATGGAAGGGCGTCGCGTTCATCGAGGTGGTGAAGGCCCACTGCGTCCCCACTAGGCCCGTCAACGGGTCCACGTACGCATTGCCCGGGGCGCCGGGGGCGTAGACGGTGGTGTTGTTGGCGCGGAGCGGGTCGTTGATGCGCGCGTCGTGGCCGTAGCGCACCTGCAGCGCCAGGCCCTCGGCGAGGGTAGCCTCGGCGACCACCGACTTGATCCCGTTCTTGTAGGCGTCGCGGTGGAAGGGCCCGATCGCGGAATCGACCTTGGTCAGGTCAAAGGTGCCGCCGGTGAGCTCGCGGACATTCGGGAACGCCACGAGGTAACGGGAGCTCTGACCGTCCACCCGCTCGCCCGTGGGCAGCAGCAGGTTGAGGGGCGCGCGCACGGTCACCGCCTGGGCGAAGATGGTGTCGCGGGTGAAGTGGCGCCACTCGCCGCGGATCTGCAGGCGCCGCCAGGGCTGCAGGGTGAGCGCGAGGTGCAGGCCCTCGTTGATCTGGCGCGTGCCGGGGCGGAAGTAGCGGGTGTCGCCGCGCACGGCGTTGATCCGGTAACCCCAGGTCCGGTAGCCGGCGCCGGCGTCCAGCGTGAAGCGCCGGGTACCCTCGGAGTCCCCGGTCGCCGCGAAGGTCACGCGGGGGCCGCGGTTGACGTAGGCACGCTTGGAGGCGCTGGTGACCACGCCCCCCGCGTCGCCGGAACCGAAGAGGAGGGAATTGGAGCCGCCGATAGCCTCGACGCGCTCGATGTCGAAGGAGTCGAGCAGGGTGGTGTCGGAGCGGAGGAAGCCGTCCCGGCGGGGGTTGTTGATCTGCAGGCCCCGCATCGTCATACTCTTGGGGTCCTGCCGGTCGCCCTCGAGGTCGCCGCGCACGTCCTCGTTGCCGCCGCCGATGATGGCCGAGCCGAGGCCGCCGAGCTTCGAGAGCATCTCGGTCATATCGACCACGCCCATCTCGTCCATCAGCTGCCGGTTGAACACCTTGGCGTCGAGGGGCGTCTTCCCGAGGGGGGTGTTGGTGCCGGTGATGGAGTTGGTGTTGGTGGCCTCGTAGGTGTCGAAGGCGTCGGCCGAGACCTCGAAGGGAGTGAGGGTGACGGCGCCGGACGCGAGGGCGTCGTCGCGGGACTTGGCCGCCAGTTCGGTCGCGTCGAGGCGGCCGTCGCGGTTGCGGTCGTAGCGGGCGAGGTCGCCCGGCGTGGGGGCGACGGGCTCGCCGGCGAAGGCGGGGCCCGGCAGCGCGGCCAGGGCGAGGCACAGGGGCAGGAGACGGAACGAGGGTTGCATCGGCAGGTAAGGTGGAACTCGCGCCGCGGACGGCGGCGGAAGGGGTGGGGCGAAGCCTCGGGGACCCGGGCCGCGGGTGGCAACTGGGTTTTGCGGCCCCGTCCGAATGATCGGCACGCGGGCCCCGCGGAGGTTGACTCGGGGCGCGCCGGCCCAACCCTCCGCCCCGGATCCGGGGTGTAGCTTAGCCTGGTAGAGCGCCTGGTTTGGGACCAGGAGGTCGCAGGTTCGAATCCTGTCGCCCCGACCAATCCGCTGCGGCGTCAGGCGGTTTCCGCCGCGGCGAGTTTCGCGGGATCCACCTCCACGCCCAACCCCGGCCCCGCCGGCACCAGCGCCTGGTCCCCGCGCACCTCCAGCGGCCGCGCCAAAATGCTCCCCGCGAGGAATTGCGGGGCATTCAGGGCCGCCGGCCGCTCCAGCCCGTACGCGCCGAACAACTGCAGGCACGCCGCGAAGGCCAGGTCCGGATCGGTCAGGCCGCTCGCGAAGAACAGCAGCCCGTGCTGCTCCATATACTCGAGGATGCGCCGCGCCTCGGTCAGGCCGCCGCACCGCGAGACCTTCATCGCCACCCCGTCCAGCAGGCCCAGCTCGTGGAACGCCCGCAGGTCCGCCAAGGCCACGATGGCCTCGTCCATCAGGATCGGCAGCGCCCGCTGCTCGCGGAGCCGCCGGTACCCCG
>VHCY01000065.1 GCA_016871595.1 Verrucomicrobiota bacterium | reverse complement strand
CCGGGCGGGGCAACCACTACTACCTGGGCGACCGCAACCGCATCGCGATCTTCCAGCAGGAAGCCGACCCGTACACCCCGCGGCAGGACTTCACGGGCATCGGGCGCTTTTTGCTGCTGCGGGTGGAGCGCCCGGACGCCGAGGTGTACGTGCGCCTGCTGGCGACCAAGACCTTTATGGGCCCGGGGCATACTTCGTGGGCCAAGGAGGCGAAGCTGCTGGGCGCCGAGGCCGTGCCGCTCGGTTTGCCGGGGCACGGGGCGGTCAACCGGATCCTCGGGCCGGTGCGGCCGGTGACCTTGGGCGGGGCGGCCTACCTCGCCCTCGACCTGCACGAGCTGCCGGTGCAGTTCCCTTATGAGCGGGGCGGGCTGGCCGCCCTGTACAACCCGCAGGTGCCTTTGGACTCGCGCAAGCTCGTGGCCTACGCGCGCGACATCTCGGCGCTGGGGCGGGACGAGGTGGCGGCGCTGCGCCGGCCGGCGCGGCTGGGGCGTTTCCCGGACGACCTGCTGTTCGCCTCCGGGCTGGAGTATGCGGGCATTTATGAGGACGGCTGGGTGTCGCCGGAGAGCGAGTTCATCCTGACCGGCACCCCCGCGGGTGGCGTGGCGCGGATCCGCGGGTTTGTCCCGGACCTGCCGGGGCGGCCGCTGGGGGCGGGCGTGATCCGGGTGCGGGTGGGCGACCGCGCCTACACCGTGCCGGCCCCGGTGGGCGGGTTCGACTGGTTGCTGCCGCTGCCCACCGCGGCCGCGACCACCCACCTGAGGCTCTCGTTCTCGGCGCAGGCGCCGTTGCCGGACAAGGACCGCCGCCCGATCGGGGCGAACCTGAATCTGGTGGAGGTGTTCCCGAGTCTGCCGACCCACACCTTTGACTTTGGCACGGCGGGCGGGGCGCGGTTGCCGGCGCGCGGGATCGACCAGGACGGCTGGCTGGAACGCGGCGCCACCATCGACCTGCCCCCGGGGGGGAAGCGGACGCTGCGCCTGCGGCTGGAGTTCCCCGACTGGAGCGGCCTGCCGGAGGGCCGCCTGACGACGGTGCTGCAGCCCGACGCCACCGCGGCGGGCGAGGGTGCGGTCCGCGAGCACCGCCTACCCGCGGCGCAGTATTCGGTCGTGGATCTTCCGGTGGCGGCGAGCGCGGGGGTCGGCCGGCTCGAGCTGCGCTCCGCGGTGGACTTTCCCTTGCCGGCGCCGGATCAACGGCGGCGCACCGCGCGCCTGGTCGCGATGGAGTTGCAGCCCGCGCCATGAACGCTCCTCAACGCGCCCTCGTCCTGAAGCTGGACACCCTTGGCGACCTGGTCCTCCTGGCCCCGGCCCTGCAGGCGTTGCGGGCGGCGTGGCCGGCCACGCGACTGACGGTGGTCGTGCGCGCGGCGTACGCGGGGCTGACCCCGTTGCTCGTGCCGGCGCGGGTGGGCGAGGCGCCGGTGGAGTGGCTGACCACGACGCTGGATCCGTTCCGCCACGGTCCGGAGGAGGAGACGGCGGAGCGGGAGCGTTTGCTGGCGGCGGTACGGGAGCGGGTGCCGGAGGTCGTGGTGGCGGCGACGGCGCGGGGCAACTGGCTGGAGGCGGCCGTGGCGGCGGCGGCGCCGGGCGCGCGGCGCGTGGCCTTGGGCGCGGAGGCGGCGGACGCGTATTTCTCGACTCGGCTGCGGGTGGCGTTGGGCATTGAGGCGGCGGGCGTGTTTCCTGAGCGGGTGATCCCGCCGGCGGAGGAGCTGGATTGGCGGCGCGGCCTGCGGCTGGCGGCCGCGGTGTTGGGCCGGGAACTGCCGTCCGCCCCGCCAAGGCTCCCGGCGGAGCCCGACCCGGCAACGCTGGAGGCCCTCGGGCTCACGAGGGGGAAGTACGCGGTTTGCGCGGCGGCGGGGTTCGCGAACGTGCGCCTGAAGACCTGGCCGGCGGAGCGGTACGCGGAGGTGGTGGCGCACCTGCGGGCGCGGCACGGCCTGCCGACCCTCTGGGTGGGCGCGGAGGCGGAACGGGCGCACCTCGCGCCGCTGGCGGGCCCGTACCTGTGGCTAGGGCAGGGGCCGGCGGACTTATCCGTCTTGGCGGGGTTGCTGGCGGGGGCGGCGGTATTCGTGGGCAACGACACCGGGGCAATGCACCTGGCGGCGGCGACGGGCATTCCGACCGTGGGGATCTTTGGCGGGGGTACCTGGCCCCGTTTCCAGCCCGCGGCGGCGCACGGGGCGGCGGTGGTGCATCCCCTGCCCTGCTTTGGCTGCGGGTGGGATTGCCCCTTTGGGGACGCCCCCTGCCTGCAGGCGATCACCCCCGCGGACGCGATCGCCGCGGTGGACGCCGCCCTGGCCGCCGAGGCCTTTGCCGTGAGCGCAATCCAGCGGATCCCGGCGGAGGTGCGGACGGTGCTGGGCGCGACCGCGGAGCGGCACCGGGAGGCGCAGGCGGGGCATTTGGCCCGGCAGCACAAGCTGGAGGAGCTGACGGCCCTGGCGCGCGAGAAGGACCTCTCGATCGCGGAAAAGCAGGGGGAAATCGCCGCCCTGAAGGCGGTGTGCGACGAGCGGGAGAAGACCATTTTGATCCTCGACGGGCACGTGCGGCACTTTCAGGCGGAGAACAACCTCCTGAAGGCGGAGAAGGAGGTCCGGGACCGAGCCTTGGCGGAGGTGACGGGCGAGCCGGGGCGGGCGGCGCGGGCGCTCGAGGACCAGGCGGTCCATATCCGGAACCTGGAAGCGGTACGCATCCGGCAGACGGCCGAGTTGGAGGAGTTGCGGCAAGGGACGGCCAACCGGGAAGCGGGCTTGCACGAGCTGGAGCAGGCCAAGCATTACGGCCGCCTGCTGGGCGAGAAGGAGCTGGTGATCCGGGAACTGAGCGCCGGCATCGCGCACCGCGACCGCGTGTTGCGCGAGGTGGCGGCGGAAACCACCCATTCGACGGCGGACCTGCGCCGGATCGCGCTGCTGCTGCGGGGCTACGTCCGCGAGCGCTGGCTGCGGCCCTTCAAAGCCCGGCTGTACCGGCGGCTGGTGGAGGGGCAACCGGGCGAGCTCGGCGTGCTGCGCCAGCACGCGCCGCGGCCACTGCGCTGGGACCGCGCCCTGGCGCGCCACCGGACGCCGGCCGGGGGCAGCCTGAGCGTCGCGGTCGTGACTCCCAGCTACGGGCAGGAGCGGTTTTTGGGGCGGACCCTCGCGAGCGTGCTCGACCAGGAGTTCCCCGGCCTGCGGTACGTGGTGCAGGACGGTGGTTCGCGCGACGGCAGCGCGGCGCTCATCGCCCGCCACGCCGCGCGCCTGCGCCATTGGGAATCCGTGCCCGACCGGGGGCAGGCGGACGCGATCCGCCGGGGCTTCGGGCACGTCACCGGGGAACTGGCGCCGGACGACGTGATGGCGTGGCTCAACTCGGATGACCTCCTCGCGCCGGGTTCGCTGGCCTTCGCGGCGGGCTATTTCGCGCGGCATCCGGAGGTGGATGTGATTTACGGGCACCGGATTCTGATCGACGAGGAGGACCGGGAGATCGGGCGCTGGGTGTTGCCGCGGCACAATCCGGCGACCCTGGAATGGGTCGACTACGTGCCGCAGGAGACGGTGTTCTGGCGGAAGCGGGCGTGGGACCGCGTGGGCGGGATCGACCCGACCTTCCAGTTCGCCCTCGATTGGGACCTGTTGGCGCGCTTCCAGCAGGCGGGCTGCGTGCTCCGGCGGGTGCCGTACTTCCTGGGCGCGTTCCGGGTCCACGCCGAGCAGAAGACGGCGACCGCGATCCACACGACCGGGGCGGAGGAGATGCGGCGCATCCGGGTGCGTTTCCACGGGGAAAGGTCCGACGATGGGGCGCAGATGGAGCATCACGCCCGGCGCGCCCGGTGGCACGGGGCCTTGACGGCGCGGCTCCTCGCCTTCGGGCTACGCTGGTAACCCTTCCCCGCCATGCTCCTCAGCCTCGTTGTCCCGGTGTACCGGGAAGAGAAGAACGTCCCGGAGTTCCTGCGCCGCGTGCGGCCGATTCTGAGCGCCATCACGGAGGACTACGAGGTGATCTTCGCGCTCGATCCCTCGCCGGACCGCACTGAGGAGGTCATCCTCGCGGCGCGCGCCGAGGATCCGCGGGTCAAGCTGCTGCGGTTCTCGCGGCGCTTCGGCCAGCCGATGGCGACCCTGGCGGGCCTGCAGTATTCGGCGGGCGAGGCGGTGGTGGTGATGGACGTGGACCTGCAGGATCCGCCGGAGCTGCTGGGCGAGATGGTGGCGAAGTGGCGCGAGGGGTTCGACGTCGTGCTGCCGCAGCGGCGCCAGCGGACCGGGGAGCCGTGGGTGAAGCGCCTCGTGGCGGCGACCGGCTACAAGGTCATCAACAAGATCGCGGACGTGCGCATCCCGCCCAACACGGGGGATTTCCGGCTGATGTCCCGGCGGGTGGTGGCGGAGGTGACGCGCCTGAAGGAGACCCACGGGTTTCTGCGCGGGATGGTGGCCGTGGTGGGGTTCCGGCAGGCGCTGATCCCGTTCGATCGTCCGGCACGCTTCGCCGGGGAGACCAACTACAATCGCTTCCTCGGGTCCCTGCGCATCGGTTTCAACGGGATCTTCTGCTTCTCCACCTACGCGCTAAGCCTGAGCACATGGCTGGGCTTCCTCGTCTCGGGCGGGGCGTTTTTGCTGATGGGGATCTATCTCTTCTACAAGCTGATGGGCTGGCCCATCGCCTGGGGCAACCCGACCCTGGTGATCCTGATCTCGTTCCTTGGGGGCATCCAGCTGATCAGCATCGGGATCTTGGGCGAGTACATCGGCCGCATCTACGAGGAGGTGCGGGCACGCCCGAAGTTCATCGTCGAGCGGGCGGAGGGGTTCCGCGACTGAGGCGGCCCAGGGGCGTCGTCTGCACGGGATGAACGCGACCCTGCCGGAACCGGCGCGCGTCCCGCGCCTCCTGATTCTGGTGGTCGCGTACCAGGCAGAGGGGACGATCACCGGCGTGTTGCGGCGGCTGCCGGGGTTCGCAGGCCTAGACGTGGAGGTGCTGGTGATCGACGATTGTTCGGCGGATGGCACCTTCAAGGTGGCGGAGCGGCTGCGGGACGAGGGTGGCTGCCCGCATCGCCTGACCGTGCTGGTGAACCCGGTGAACCAGGGTTACGGCGGCAACCAGAAGCTGGGCTACCGGTACGCCCTGGAGCAGGGCCACGACTTCGTGGCGCTCCTGCACGGGGATGGCCAGTACGCCCCGGAGAGCCTGCCGGACGTGCTGGCTCCCCTGCGGCGGGGTGAGGCGGACCTCGTGCTGGGCTCGCGGATGCTCTCCCCGGGCGGCGCGCGGCGCGGCGGGATGCCCCTGTACAAGCGCGTGGGAAACCAGCTGCTGACCGCGTGCCAGAACCGGATTTTGGGCGTGGGGCTGAGCGAGTACCACACCGGCTGCAAGGCCTTCCGGGCGGACCTGCTGCGGCGGATCCCATTCGAGCTGAACGCGGACGTCTTTCATTTCGATCCCGAGTTCATCGTGCAGGCCCTGCGCACCGGGGCACGGATCACGGAGGTCCCCTTCCCCACCCGCTACGGGGACGAGATCTGCCGCGTGAACGGGCTGCGTTACGCCTCGGACACCCTGCGCACGACGCTGGTCGCGCGCCTGCAGGATTGGGGGCTGCTGTACCGGCGGAACTTCGACGTGGTGCCGCCGGCGGACGCCCCGGCGGCCCCGGGCAGGCTGAGTTTTCCCTCCGTGCTCACGGCGGCCTTGGAGGCGGTGCCGGCGGGCACGGTGGTGCTGGACCTCGGGGGCGCGGGGGCGGAGCTGTGCGGGCCGCTGCGGGCGCGCGGTTGCCGCGTGCTCGGCTGGGCCGTGCCGCCGGAACGGGCGGGGGCCTACGACGAGGTGCGCGGGCCGGAGGCGGGGAGCGAGGTTCCGCCGGACGACCTGCGGGGCATCGACGTGGTGCTGCTGCTCGATGAACTCTCGCGGCAGGCGGATCCCGAGACGTACGCGTCGGCGCTGCGGGCGGCGGCGGGGCCGGGCCTCAAGGTCGTGCTGTCCACGGGAAATTTGGGCTTCGTCGTCCCGCGGCTGATGCTGCTGGCGGGGCATTTCAACCCCACGCGCCGGGGCATCCTCGATGTGCGCCATCGGCGGCTGTTCACCCTCCATTCCCTCCGGCGGCTGCTGCGCGAGGGCGGGTTCCGGGTCGAACGGATCACAGGCGTGCCGGCGCCGATCCCGCTGGCGCTGGCGAACCCCGCGTGGAGCCGGCGCCTGCTCGCGGTGCAACGCTACTTGATTCGACTGGCGCCGGGGTGGTTCGCGTACCAGTTGCTCGCGGAGGTGCGGCCGTTGCCGAACCTCCCGGCGCTCCTGGAGGCCACGCGGCGCCATAGCGCGGCGCGCGCGGCCCGGGAGAATCAGGCGACGTAGCGGGAGATCCCGACGATCGTGAACTCCTCATCCACGCCGGCCGTCTTCACCTTGACCACCTCGCCCGGCTTGCGGCCGAGGAGGGCGGCACCGAAGGCCGTCTTGTAGGAGATGATGTGGCGGTCGGGATCGCCGTCCCAGGCGCCGAGGATGGTGAACGTGGCGGTCGAGCCATCGGCCACCTTCCGGACTGCGACCACCGTGCCGATGCTGGCCTGGTCGGTCGTGGCGTCCTTGAAGTCGGTGACGCGGGCGCGGGCGAGGTCGCGCTCGAGCTGGCCCTTCTGGGCCATCAGCACGGACTGGTCCTGCTTGGCCATCTTGAACTCGGAGTTCTCGCGGAGGTCGCCGTGCTCGCGGGCGGCGGCGATCGCCTTGGAGTTCTCGGGGATCTTCTTGGCCACGATCTGATCGTACTCCTCGCGCTTCCGGTCGTAGCTGGCGCGGGACACGATCAGCTGCTCGTCCTTGCCCTCGGCGTCGGCGGCGACGAGCGACTGGATCTTCGGGAAGATCTTGATAAAGCGGGCGAGGAGCGACTTCTTGGTCAGTTCCTCGAAGCCCTGGTTGAGCATCAGGGTGTTGGCGAGGTCGCGGGCGGTCTCCGGGTCGGCGGTGGAGAGCAGGTCCGGGATCAGGTCGGTGTCCTCGGAGAGGATGTCGGCGAGCGGGATCCGGCGGGCGCTGGCGGCCTGGAGGGCCTCGTAATCGATGGCGAAGAAGATGGCGCTGAGCAGCCGCGGGGTGATCAGGTCGTGGAGGAGCTTGGCGAACTTCTTCGAGTCGCGGTTCTTGACGATCCAGAGGAGCACCGGGGCGCGGAGGTTCTGCTCGGTCTGCCAGCGGCGGAGGGTCTCGGCGAGGTGGTCGGCGTGTCCTTCCTCGATCAGGAAGTTGATGCACTCCGTGGTGAACTTGCCCTGCGAGGTCTTGAGCAGCTGGAAGAGCACGTCGCGCGCCTCGATCGGGTGCGTGTCGCGGATCAGCCGCAGGAAGCGGGCCTGGAAGTGCACCGGGATCTTCTCGGCGATGCCGGGGAGGTCGCGGGTGTTCGCGATCAGGGTGGCCTGGGCCGGCTCGAAGGCGTCCGTGCGGCCGAGCAGCTTGGTGAGGTCGTCGCGGACGGCGGCCCCGTAGAGGCGTTCCGCGGCATCGAGCTGGTTCGAATCGCGGACGGACTCGGCGAGGCCGTCGAGGATGGCCCCGAGGTCGCCGGGGCTGGCCTTGCCGTCGACGGCGGCCATCAGTTCCTCGGCGAGGGTGATGCGGCGGCGGGCGGAGCGGGTGCTCGTGAACTGCTCGCGGATGCCGTCCTCGGCCGAGACGGGCGTCTCGCGCACAACGTAGCACTCGGTCTTCTTGGCGGGGACGGAGAGGCGGGCGTCCTGGGCGATCTGCTTGCGGGCGGCGGCCCACCACTTCTTGAATTTCTCCTCGCCGAGGACCTGGGCGAGGACGATCTCGAGCTCGATGGCGGTGGCGGCCTGGTTCGGGTAGGCCTGCAGGGCCTCGACCACCAACTGCGCGGGCTCGTTGGCGATCAGCTCGTTGATGCGGGCGGGCTCGGTCTCGCGGCGGACCAGCAGGTGGCGGGGGTGGAGCACCTCCATCGTGGAGACGCAGAAGGCGGGATCCATCGCGTGGCCGGCCTTGCCCTTGAAGTCGATCGTCAGCCGCTGGGCGGACTCGTCGTAGGCGCGGATCTGGCCGAAG
This sequence comes from Verrucomicrobiota bacterium, assembly GCA_016871595.1. Lineage (GTDB taxonomy): Bacteria > Verrucomicrobiota > Verrucomicrobiia > Opitutales > Opitutaceae > ER46. Next base: position 6,039 of record VHCY01000065.1, on the reverse strand, counting down.
CCCCAGCTGCGGTGGACGACGTAAGCGCCCGGCACCATCGCCTCGAGTTTCGATTTGGCCGGCTTGAGGGCCGGCATTTTGGCGAGGAGCGCGGAAACGGCTTCGGAATTCATGGTTGCGTGACTGATGACCTGAACGGGAGAGTTGAGCGGACCTTTCTCCGCCTTGTCAAACCGAGTGTCGCCCCGGGCGTCCCGGGAAGACGCCCTGATGCCGACCCAAACCGCCCTGCCACCCGACGCCTGGACCTCCGCCGCCCTGCTGCTCACCCGCTGGATCGCCCGCGGGGAGCGCATCGACCTGTTGCTGGAGACCTTGCCGCGGGAGCTGACGGGCCCGGCGCGGGCGCAGTGCCAGCACCGGGTGCTGGGGGTGGTGCGGCACCACGGGCGTCTGGAGGCGGCGCTGGGGCGGCTGGTCGCGCACGCCCCGCGGCACGAGGTGCGCGCGGTGCTGCTGCTGGCGGGCCTGGAGCTGCTGGAGGCGGCGGCCGCGGCGGAGGCGGACCCGGGGCGGGTGCCGCGGATCGTGCACCACGCCGTGGAGCGCACCAAGACGCTCGCCAGCCCGGCCGAGGCCCGGATGGTGAATGCGGTCGTGCGGCGCCTGGCCGAGCCCCTGGCGCAGCCCCCACCGCCGGCGGAGGCGGACGCGGCGACCCTGGCCGAGTATTTTTCGCATCCGGTCTGGCTGGTGCGGACCTGGCAGGCGCAATTCGGCCCGGCGGCGACGCGGTCGCTATTGGAATGGAACCAGACCCCGGCGCCGGTGCACGGGCGCTGGCGGGGGCCGGGTGAGCCGCCGGAGTTCCTCCAGCCGACGGCCTGGCCGGGCTTCCTGCGCGTGCCCTCCGGCCGTTGGGCGGACGTGGAGCCGCTCCTGGCGGCGGGCCAACTGTACCTCCAGGATCCGTCCACCCGCCTGCCGGTGGAGCTGTTGGCCCCGCAAGCGGGCGAGACCTTGCTCGATCTTTGTGCGGCCCCCGGGGGCAAGAGCCTGCTCATTGCGGATCAGATGGGCGCCGGCCGCCTCGTGGCCGTGGACCAGCCCGGGACGCGGCTGGAGCGGTTGAAGGAAAACCTGTCCCGCGCCCGGGGCGTGGACGTGGCATTGGTGCAGGCGGACCTGTTGGGCCAGCCCGGGATGGTGCTGCGGGAGCATCGGTTGCCCGAGGCCTATGATGGCGTGCTGCTGGATGTGCCGTGTTCCAACACGGGCGTGATGCGGCACCGGGTGGACGTGAAGTGGCGCCTGCAGCCGGGGGATTTCCGCAAGCATCCGGCGCAGCAGTTGTCGCTCCTGCACGCGGCGGCGCGGCTCGTGCGCCCGGGTGGGCGGCTGGTCTATTCGACCTGCAGCATCGACGCGGAGGAGAACGAGCACGTCGTGCGCGCCTTCCTCGCGGGGAAGGCGGGCGGGCCGTTCAGCCTGGAGCGTTCCGTGGTGAGCCAGCCCTGGGTGGCGGGCCACGACGGCGGCGGCGCGTTCCTGCTCAGGAAGGCCTGAGCGGCGCGCGGCGGGCCCGCCGGGTGGGATGGCCACAAAAGGCTCAAGGGCGGCTCGACGCGGATCGCATTGAACGTGGCGTCCATAGACGCCGCGGTCGTTTTAGGGCGAGCGCCCCGAGTGAGGGCTCCGAGCAGTTGCAGGTTTCGCCCTGACCCCTTCCGCTGACCCGCCCGCCTACGGATTCGCTCAGGAGTGGGCTAGCCACAAAAGGCACAAGGGCCGCTCGGCGCGGACCGGACTGAGCGTGGCGTCCATAGACGCCGCGGAGGACTCGGCGCGAGCGCTCGGACCAGAGGGCTCCCAGCGATTGCCCCTATTGATTGAGGCCCGCACGGCTGCGCGGTCGGCTATCTGCGGCTCAAGCCTTCGCCTGAACTGCTCCCGCAATTTCGCCCCGCGGCGTCTATGGACGCCACGCAAGCATCGTCCGCGGCTCCGATCCCTTGCGCCTTTTGTGGCCCACCCCGCGACTCAGGGCAGCTCGTAGACCTCGACCAGCGCGATGCCGGTGGTACCGCCGACGCCGCTCACCTGGGCCGTGTAGGCCCCAGGGGGCAACGTGACCACCAGCGCGGCATCGCGGCTGCCCGGGGTGAGCGCAAAGGCACCGACGCTGGCGAACGCGGGCGCCAGGGCCGCCTCCCAATCATCGTTGGCGGCCAGCTCCTCGCTCGCCCCCGAACGCAGCACGGCCAGGCGCGGATTGGCGAGCGAGCCGGTAACCCCGAGGCTGCCCAGCGTCGGGCCGATCCCGCGGAGCAGCAGCCGCTTCGGCGCCGTGCCCCCCACCGCGAAGCCGGCGATGAGGACGTCGCCGCCGGTGCCCACCCGGGCGCGGCAGGACAGGTTGACGAGGGCGCCGGGCTCGGCATCCGCCTCGTAGACCTCGACCAACGCCACCCCTTGGGCCGCGGCCCCGGTGCCGTTGCCGGAGACCTGGACCGTGTAACCACCGGGCGGAAGGGTGACCAGCACGGCGGCGTCGCGACCGGCGGAGGGCAGCGGGAAGGCGGCGGCCTGGGTGGAGGCGGTGGCGACGGCGGCGGGATCGGGGAACGCGGAGGCGTCGTCGTTGAACAGGATCCGGTCGCCCGCGGCATCGAAGATCGAAAGCACCGGGTCGGCGAGCGTGCCCCCGAGGCCGAAGGCGGCGAGCGCGGGGCCGGCGGCGCGAATGAGCAGTGTCTTGGGCCGGGTGCCGCGGACGGTGATACCGGGGATGACGACGTTGGCGCCGGTGCCGACGGAGGCGCGGGCGGAAAGGTTCACCAGCGCACCGAAGTCGAGCGTGAGCGTGGCGGGGGCGCTCGCGGCGCGGCCGGCGGCGTTGGTGGCGACGCAGACCCAGTCCCCGGCGTGCGCGGGGCCGACATTCGTCAGCGTGAGCTCGGGGCCCTCGGTGGTGCAGAACTCACCGCCGCGGACGTACCACGCGAAGGTCGCGGCCGGGCTGGCGGCGACGGCGGCGGAGAAGGTGACCGTGGAGCCGGGCGCGGCGCGGACGCTGCGGGGCTGCCGGGTGAATTCCGGCGCGGTCGCCGCGGGCAGCACCGCGAGGTCGATCAGCTGCCGGGCCTCGCCCACGGCGTGGCTGAGGCGCAACTCGACCTCGTGCCGGCCGGCGCGGCGGGGCGTGCCCGTCAGGGCGTCGCTGGTCAGCGTGACCCCTTCGGGCAAGCCGCGGGCCTCGACCGTCACGCCGGCGCCGGGGGCGGGCAGGGCGAGGCGGAACGGCTGGCCCGCCTGGGCGCGCGCGAACCGGTTCGGCCCGGGCACCGGGGCGCGGGCCGCGGAGCGCTCCGGCAGCTCGGCGTAGTTGATGTACCCGATGAACATCTCGTCCCACGTCTGGTCGCCGCCACGGACCAGTTGGTTCGGATCCGGATTGTAGGGGTTCTGCGGGGAATTATCGAAGGAGCCACGCAGCCGGATCGTGGTCCCGGCGGGCAGCCGCCGCGGCTCGGTGAAGCGATAGCCAGTCTGCCAATTGAAGTCGTACTGCGGCACATTCAGGAGCGTCTCCACCGTGCCATCCGGGTGCAGGGCCTCGTAGCGGACGGTCTTGCCCCGGTAATGCATATGCGGGTTGAGCTCGTAGAGGAGCACATCGCGGGTGGTCGAGGGAGTGAACGTCGCCTGCCGCGGGTAGTCGCGCACGCGGGGCGGGATGGAGATCGTGTTGACCGGGAAGATCGGGGCGTAAGCGGAGCGGGTCTGCAGTTCCCGGGCCGGGGCGGCGGAATGGAAATACAGGCCGATGCGCGTCGCATCCGTCTCGGGTCGCCCCGTCGGCGTGTAGTGGGTCTGGAAGGTGAGGGCGGAACCCGGCCGGAGGCGCTTGCCCGTGCCCGCCGGAAATGGGGTCTGGGCGACTCCCGGCACAAAGCCAGCAAAGAAGCCCCCCTGCCCTCCCGCAGCGGCTAACACGTCAAAGATCGTCCCCTCAAAGACTAGGGAGTGATGGACGACCCGGGAGTTACCCGGTTTGACCACCGCGGCGCGCACCCAGCGCTCCTCGGCGAAAGGCAGGTTCACGGTGGAGTAGACGTAGTCGATGGTCCCCGTCGCCGGGATCGACTGGGTCGGAATGGTCAGAATCAGGTCTGGCGGACCCAGCTCCCAGCCGTCGCTCGCGGGGGGCCGCACCGTCGTCAGCGGGTCGGGACCGGTGCCGCGCGGCGCCCCGGCCTTGGCCCACGCGTGGAGGGTGGAGGACTCCAGTGGGGTAAGCGCGACCCCGTTGGCCCACGCCCCGTGCGCGGAGTCGGCGTGCCAGGGCGCCATCCGGCGGGTGAGCAGCGTGCCGCGGATCGCGTCGGCGCGGGAGGCTAGGTCGGCGTGCCGCGTGTAGGCGTGCGGCGCGATCCCGTCAGGCACGTGGCAGGCGACGCAGCGCCGCTGGACGATCGGCGCTACGACCGAGCTGTAATCGATTTCCGGCGCGGCCGGCAGGGCGAGGCGCGGCGCGGCCGCGGGGATTTCCACGGCGGCGGGCTCGGGACGGCGGCCCGCGAGGTGGGCCGCCACGGCCTCGGCGGCCCAACGCCGCCCGGGCGCCTGCAGCGTGCCCGGCGGGGCGTCGTCCAAGGGCCCGCGGTAGAGCAGCGTCGAACCGGGACCGGCGGTGAGCACGAAGGTCTCCAGTTCCCGGGTGACCCCGAGCTCGGAGGCGAGCAGCTGGGCCTCATCGCGCAGGACGGGGGTCCCGTTGTTGAACAGGGTCTGTTCGGCGGTGAGGGCGGCGGGGTCGGCGCCGGCGGTCGAGTCCACCTGCCAAATGACGACATCGGAGGCGGGGAACCGGGCGCGGAGATCCCGCAGGGCGGCGGCCGTGGCGAGGGCGCGGGCGGAGCCGCGGGCGGTGAAGACGAGGACCACCGCCCGCGCGGTCGACTCGTAATAAAGCTCGCGCGTGACGCCCTGGTGGTCGGTGAGCCGGAAGTTCGGGATCAGCGCGCCCGGCTGGGGGCCGCCCGGCGTGGGCGCGGCCGCGAAGGCGCGCAGGTCCTCCAACCGGCCCGAGTGCGGGTGCACGGCCCCGAGGAGGGCGGCGGTGAGCAGGAAGACGCCGGAGAGAGCGCGCCGCGAAAGCATAGGCGGGAGGGAAAGTGGAAAACGGCGGCTGGCAAGCCGGTCCAGACGCCCCGGAAGAGGCTTGCCGCCCCACCGCTTCGCCGGCACCTGCCCACTGTGGCCTCCGCCGTTTCCTTTCGGTTCCTCCTCGCCGGCTACGCCGCGCTGCTCAGCGCCGGTCCAGCCGGCGCGGCCGAGGCCGTGCTTTCCCGCCCCGGGCAATGCGTGGTGGAGAAGCTGATGGGCGAGGCGACGGCCGGCGTCGGGACCCAGCGCCGTCCGGTGCGGGCGGAGGAACGCGTGCCCGCGGACGCCACCGTGCGGACGGAGCGGCGGGCCCTGCTGACCCTCGTCCTTTCAAACGGGACCCGCCTCGAGCTGGGACCGGAATCGGAGCTCACGCTCGAGGAGCTGCTGCAGGCGCCGTTCCCGGCCGGGACCAAGGTGGCGACGCTGCCCCAGGAGCCGAGCGTCTCGCAAACCCGCCTGCGCCTCGCGGCCGGTGACCTGCGGCTGCAGGTGAAGCCGCTGCGGGCCGCGCAGGGCTCCTTTCTGGCCGTGGTGACCCCCGCGGGCGTCCTGCGCCTGAACGGCGGCGCCGCCCGCCTGCAGGTGCGCCTGACCGCGGCGGGCTTCGGCTGGTGCGGCGTGGAGGTGACCGAGGGCACAGGCGAGTTTGAGCGCACTGGCGGCAACGCGGCGCCCCTCGCCGCCGGGGCCCGCGTGGACTTCTCCTTCGAATCCGACGGCGCCGGCGGCGCGCGGGCGGTCGAGGCGGCGCCGCCCCCGCGCCGTTGAGCGGCGTCCCAGCCCGTCGGTTGCAACCCGGCCCGGACCCCGTTTGCTGCCGTGATGCGACTCGTGAAGATCCTCCTCGGGGTGGCGCTGGCGGCGATCGCCCTGACCGTCGGCCTGGTGGTGGCGGCCGGCTTGGCGGTGGCCGGGCTCGCCACCTAC